>JAIXUT010000118.1 GCA_027483385.1 Alphaproteobacteria bacterium | reverse complement strand
GTCCCCAACGGCGATTGGATTGTCCTTATGTCGGTCGGTGCTGTTCGTTTTGACCAATGGCCCTCCTCCGAAATCGCTAAATTGAAAGCTTTGGGGGTCAACGAAACTATTTTGCGTAGCCCAAATCTGCTCATTCTTCAAAAGGGAGCCAACAAACCCGCCCTAGAGTTGTCCACCGACCCCAACGATATAGCCCCTAGCATTAAGACACTGACCTTGGATGGGTTTACCTTAAAAAGCACCAAATCAACGGGACAAATTACATCCTCACTCATTGGTCCAGCCAGTAGTTGGGCTTCACTTACCAACCAACAATCCATTGTCAATACCCAACAATCAACCCTAACGGTGCTAGGTGTGGATTTGAACGGAAAAGAAACACCCTTGTTGGTCAATCAACCAGCCAATAAGTCATTGGACTTAAAAACCATCGACGCTCGCCGTTATCCTTTCTTACGGTTACGCTTGCGGTTAACAAATCCTGACGTCAATATTACTACTCCCGCCCAGCTTCGCAATTGGCTCGTCATGTATACGCCCGTTGCCGAGGGGAGCGCTACTTCTAATCTCAGCGGCGTGATTGAGCGACAGGAAGGAGAAATATTGACGGTGAATGTAGCTTTCAAAAACGTCTCCAACGTAGCGTTTCAAGATTCCGTGGTGGTACAGCAAACGATTTTCGGCCCAAGCGGCATACCTCAAATCACCGAAAAAAAACTGGATAAACTCGCCCCCAATCAGGAAACCTCTTTTACGGTATCGCTCCCGACCTTGGGCCGTGGCGGTGATAATCGTTTACTGGTCAATTTTAACCCGCGACGGCAACCCGAACAAAGCTATGCCAACAATGTCGTCAATCTTCCTTACACCGTAATTGCAGACCGATTGGCGCCTGTACTGGATGTAGCCTTCGACGACCAGCGCATCAAAGACGGAGAAGTGGTTTCGGCCAATCCACTGATTGTGGTGCAGCTTAAAGATGAAAATAAGTTTCTGTTTAAGCGCGACACGGTTGGTATTGATGTGTTTCTCCAGCGCCCGGGTCAAAGTACGTTTCAGCGCATCAGTTTTACGAATCCTGGCCTTAGATTCACGCCCGCCAACAACCAAAATGTAGTACGTATCGAATACCGCCCTGGCACGCTTCCCGACGGACTGTACACGTTGCAAGTACAGGGAGCTGATGCCACCAACAACCGTACAGGCCTGTATCAAATTACCTTTAGGGTCATTAATGAACAAAGGATTATAAGCGTTGAGGCCAACCCGAATCCTTTTCAAGATTTTCTACGTTTTGCATTTACGATTTCGGGAAAAGAAGCTCCTACCGAAGCCACCATTGTCGTTGCTGATATAGAGGGTCGGATTGTCAAAGAGGTAAGTCTTACGCCTCGCATAGGAGCCAACGAATGGATTTGGAACACCACCGCAGGATTGGCGATGGGCACCTATCTATACCGAGTTACGGTCAAAAAAGACGGCAAAGAACTTACTTTGGGCGAAGGAGTGAAAACGACAGGTAAGTTGGTGTTGTTGCGGTAATGCATTGTTTCACGCAAAGGCGCTAAGGAGCAAAGTTTAGCTTCTCTGCGCTTTTGCGTCAATGATCAAGAAGTATAAAGGCCTTTCTACCCATCGGTACAGTCCATACGCCACAATCCACAGCAAAATCAACAACAACAAGCCGTTGTTGGAAACATAACGTTGTAGCACTACTGCGACAGGCCCAATATGAATCAGATAAAATGCGTAAGAGGATTTACCCAAAGTCTGAGTAAATGAATAGGATAATACGCGGTTAATGAAGGTTTTTTCGGTAGAAAGCCCAACTAACCCAAAACCAAGAACACCTGGTAGCAAAAGATTATAGAGAAGCCACTCGGTATAAAAAACCGAGAATTGCCCATAATAAACCGCTAAGACGTAGCCGATTACCACCCCAATTACTCCCCCAACCGCTATGATGGTTTTGAACCGAAAGACTGGTGGGCTCTGATTTTTTCTTATTTACAGCGCCGCATAAATCCCAACGCCAAATTCAAAGAAACGACCAAAAATTGTATAGAAACTCCCAAACGACAGGTGATTTTTGTACAACACAAACAGCCCCAAAATAAAGGAAGAATACAACAAAGCCAATACCAACCACCGACGCCTAGCCACCAGAGAAATCCACCACGGCGCAAGGAGGTAAAAACATAGTTCAACGCTCAACGACCAACTTTGGGGAATACCGCTAAAAACCAACGATGAAATCAGCCCTTTAAGAAGTAAAAAATTAGAAAATTGCGCAAAAAAAGAAGCCGTTTCATTTCCTTTTGTAAACCACTGAAGCCCATAAAGCCCCGTCAATAACAGCCAGTAAAGGGGCATAATTCGAGCAAAACGCAGAAGATAAAAGCGTTGTCGTTGGGCAGTAGCGCTTAGCTTGTCGACGTAATTCCACGTAATTAGAAAACCACTGAGTACAAAAAATACCGTCACACCCACGTAGCCTTCACGCGCCAACTGATATAAAAAAGAAGATTCAGGAAACGGATTATAGTGATGAATATAAACCAACAAAGCCGCAAAAGCGCGTAAACCTGTAAGAGAAGGAACGGAGGAAGAGGTCATCGCACCAACAAAACTGAGCCTGTATAGTGGCTGGTTTCACCGTTTGTGAAGGCAACGGCGATTTTATAAACGTAAACTCC
>JAIXUT010000224.1 GCA_027483385.1 Alphaproteobacteria bacterium | reverse complement strand
TTGATCTTACTGACCGCTGGGCATGTGCAAGGGTGGCCCATTCCTAAGGGAGGCTCTCAGCAAATCAGCAATGCCTTAGCTTCGTATTTTACGTCAATTGGGGGCAAAATTGAAACAGATTTTTACGTTCAATCACTTTCGCAACTGCCTTCCGCCCAAACAATTTTATTCGACATTACACCGCGACAGTTACTCAAAATTGCTGGACATCAGTTTTCGGCTATTTATAAATGGCAGCTTGAAAAATTCCGTTATGGGATGGGCGTTTTTAAGGTTGATTGGGCATTGGACGGCCCCGTTCCTTTTCGCTCCGAAGCAGCTAGGGCTGCTGGTACGTTGCACCTCGGAAATACTTTTCAGGAAATAGCCGCCGCCGAGCAATCGGTTTGGAATGGCTCCCATGCTGAAAAACCTTTTGTTTTGCTAGCCCAACAAAGTCTTTTTGATGCTACCCGTGCTCCAAAAGGCAAACATGTATTGTGGGGTTATTGCCACGTCCCAAACGGTTCCACTAAAGACATGACAAACACCATAGAAAGGCAAATTGAACGTTTTGCGCCAGGTTTTAGAGAGCGAATTTTGGCAAGACATACGCTCAATACGGCCCAAATGGAAGAATACAACCCCAATTATATCGGGGGAGATATTAACGGCGGTGCTTTAACCCTCGCCCAACTCTTTACACGGCCGGCATTGAGGTGGTCTCCGTATCGCAGCTCCACAAAGGGGCTATATATCTGTTCCTCTTCTACCCCTCCCGGAGGAGGAGTTCACGGGATGTGCGGTTATCACGCCGCAAAACAGGCACTTTATGATATATTTAATATCAAACTTTAAATCTGCTCTAAAGGTAAAAAGCCTCAAAACATTGATTTGGGGCTTTCAGAACTATTCAACCCACCAATAATACACGGCAATTAAATTATTTATTCTGCGCCATCGGCGCCGACTCAATGGAATTAGCTTCAAACTGACACCCTTTTGAGTAAATAGGCTTTCCTTTTGCTTTCAAACTGAAATTTTTGCACGAACGGGGTTTCTGATGTACAAATGACGATCGGAGTGGTATGTATTTTTAAGGCTCTGAATATTGTAATCCACATCGGCTGGTGTATTGTTCTTGTTAAATGAAAACCGAACATTTTCCAACTCAACATTGCTTTGCGGTGCCGTCAATACATGAGAGTGAGACATATGTAGATTGGAACAAGCACTACCACCCGATCCGCAATCCCATACAGATTCAATTGACTGACCAAATACTCCGAAGAATGAAGGTTGGGAAAAGCAAAATTCAGAAGTGTAAAGTGCGACTGTACAAATTTAAACACTAGGTTATTTACGTAAACTTCTGCGTGTTTAAGAGATCCTATTCAACATAAAATTCATTAGTACACAGCATGTATATCCCTGAAATAGCTTGACACTAATCGTGTAAAGTTATGAAAGTGAGCAGCTTCATTGATTTAAAGAAAAAATACAAAACAGGAGCTTTTCGATGGCATGTCGTTGAGTTGTACCGCCTTGAGTTAGTGAGCCAAACACAGATTTTGGCCGAGCTCAATATTTCCCTAAATTCACTTCGAGTCTGGAATCGAGATTATCAGCGCTACCGACTTAGACGCTACTATCCTAAATATAAACACCTTAAAAAGATGAAAACGGAGGCTGATGAAATTACTTGCATTAAACTTCAATTAGCCCAAACCGAAGCACTTCTTCAGCAGGAAAAGCTGAAACGGGAAGCTTTCGAGACGATGATTGCTATCGCTGAAAAAGAATTTAAAATTCCTATCCGAAAAAAGTCTGGTCCCAAACGGTAACTGAATTGAATCTGCATCACCCTTTAGTGAGTATACAAATGCTCTGCGGGCTGTTTGGGAAAAGTCGTCAGGCTTGGTACGATGCACAGAAACAAACACAAAAAGAAGAATTTCACAACCTAATGTTACTCTCGGAAATTCGAAGGTTACGACTTGATTTACCCTGTATAGGAGTAGATGTATTACATTATCAATTAACTGAGTTTCGGTTCTGCCACGGTATAAAGGTTGGAAGAGATAAGTTGGCTAACTTGCTGAGAGATAATGTTTTACTAATTAAAAGAAAAACACGATCAGTAAAGACTACCTGGTCACATCACCGCTATTTTAAATATCCTAATCTAACCGTTGGCAAGAAGATTCTAATGCCTAACCTGCTGTGGGTTAGCGACATAACCTATATTCTTATTGGCCGTGGATTTGTTTATTTGAGTCTGATCACGGATGCTTATTCAAGAAAGATTGTTGGTTGGGCATTGGAAGATTCTCTAGGAGCCATTGGCCCTGTCACTGCATTGAAGATGGCTATTAAAGAAAATAAAAGCCGTTTATGTGCCGATTTAATTCACTGTATCTTTCTGAAATAACTTGACAAGTTTAAGGTTTTTTTTATGTACTGAATTATGCTACTTTCGGTTGTACTTTTCTCATTTCACGCCTTTTCGATGGACGCCACTCTCAGGCGAACTTACCCTCCATTTGGTGAGCGTACTCAAGGGGTTCTGTCAGGAATCAGTTCGCGCGCCGCACGGTTTTCTTTTATGGTTTTGGTATAAGTTACTGAGATATTTTTAAGTAGTGGCATTTTACCAACGGTTGTATGTGAGAAGCCCGAAATGCTCCGAGCATTAGGTATTCTACGTATAGTCAGGTAACCTAAACGTATAGTCTGGTAACCTTCTCTTCCCCGATTTCAGGTAACCATAGGTTACCACCAGGTTACCTAAAGGTTACCAATGGTAACCTATGGTTACCTAACTAAATGGTCGGGTTAGGTAACCTAACTTTTAAGTGTTCTGGAAAACCATAAGTTACCACCAGGTTACCTAAAGGTTACCTACACTATCTGTTTTCAGGTAACCTGAGGTAACCAACAGGTTACCTGCATAAACGTACCGTTTTTTCTAACCTCCGAGTTCTGTTTTTCGCAAGCCGGCACTAGGTTACCTTACTTACGTATCCTTACGGTATCATTCTATTGGGGAGTAGCTGCTAAAACAGGAGTGCTTTCCAATCCTGCTGCATTTTTTCAAGACGGGCTAAGTTTTAGAGTCCAAACAATAGCCCGTTTTATGAGACAATTAAAAATGTGCGTTTTAGGACTTATATATAGATTACCAAGTAATTATTAATGGAATCAAGCCGGTGAAGTCTCGTAGGCCTCCCTGTTTCCCGTCGTCAAATTCTAAGCTAATCAAATAGGTCTCTCCTTCTGAAATACGAACAATACTTTCATTAAGCACCTTTTTCAGTGCCGGCGAAAAGTCATTGACTGGCGTAGGTAACGTCAAAGTTACTTTCGTCAGTTCATGATATTCCCTGACAT
>JAIXUT010000079.1 GCA_027483385.1 Alphaproteobacteria bacterium | reverse complement strand
TTTTTTTTTTTTTTTTTTTGCCTTGCTGGTACGCGTTACCCGAACTGATTTGGCGGCGCGCGGCATCGGCTATTCGCGTTCCGTGAGGCAGTTTTCGCCGGTACTAAAGCACAGGCTGGCACTGAAGGGCGGTTCGGCCCGCGCCGTAATATTGGTGTTCAGTTGCAGCACGCGGCCCCATGGGTCTTGGGCGGCAGAGGCAGGCAATCCAAGCTCCACCATCAGCTCTTGCATGTCATCAATATTGCCGTTGGCAAACACCCGCTTTTGCAGCACGTCGGTTTGGTAATACACTACGCCTGCGGTGTCGTCGGCATCGGTTTTGGGGTAAAAATTAAATTGCTGCCAGTTTTTGCCGTTCATGCCTGCACACCAGGCGGGCGCATCGGTGCCGTCGCACGCTGTCTGGGCGGCCAAGTAGCTGACGGTTTCGGTGTTTTCCAGGCGGTCGATAATCCGCCCTGCCTGCGCCTGATAATCGGTCAGGCGTTGTAAATCTTCTTCGCGGCTGGTGTACTTCACCCCCAAGTCATCTTTCTGTACCTCCCAGGCGGCAAATTCATCGTTGCTGGTGAAGCCACCGGTGTCGTCAATCGCGTTTTTGCCACGCGAGAAAACCACTGCCAACTGCATATTAAGCGGCGTATCTTCCACCCGTACGGGCACGGTATTGTAAAAGTACTCCCACGCATTGCCCCAAGGGTCTTTGCGCAGCGATGGGTCGGTAATAATCCCCTGCGTAAACAGCTCTTCCAGGCTTTCGGGCAGGCGGTTAATCCCCACGGTGTTGTAGTATTTCCCCAAACCATCGCGCAGCAGGCTGGCCTGGGCTTCGGCGGTATCCATCTTTTGGCTTTCCAAGCGGCTCATCATCTGCCAGCCGCCCACACCCGCCAGAATGGCCATGATGATGAGGGCAATCCGGGCATCCATCCCGAACATCGCGCCGACTTGCTGCCTGGAGCTGGCGGCTTGAGGACCAATTGGTTTATTTCTCATGATACCAGCATACCCCATCAAGCTACTCCTGCAAATCCAGCCGCATCGCCTGAGTAAAGCCCCACGGCGTGGTAAAGTTCAAGCTGGCAGTCTGCCCATCTTCGCTGGTGGTGTAGGCAAAATCTTGGCCCCAGGCGTCACGTAACAGCAGCTTGCCTGCCAGCATGGTAAAGCTGTTGGCATCGGGGAAGCGCATTTGCGCGGCATAGGCCGCATAAAGCTGTTCGGCCAACGCTTCCATCCGCCGCGTGCTGGTAATCACTTGCCGTTCGCGGGCGGCCCGCACATTGGCGAAAATCAGTTCTTCGGCATTGCTGCGGCTACGTTGCAGTTCCTCGGCACTGGCCGTACGGCTGGCACTGGCGCGGGCAAATTGGTCATCGCTGGCGTTGAGGGCTACCTGCGTGCCGCCCATGCCGAAGCTACCCGTATTTTCCGAATTTTCGCTCTCCCGCGCCACCACTTGCACCTCATTGCCCGCACGGGTGCGAGTGCTGGCGGCACTGAAGGCGCGGGCGCGGGTTAAGTCGTAGCCTTCGGTGTAGCTGCTGGCATCTTCAGTGAGAATCGCAAACTCCAGCGCTTGGCCAAGCTCCTTGGCCTGCGCTTGGTCTCGGGCAGTATTGCGGGCCTGGGTGGCTGCCAGTTCGGCCTTGGCCCACTGCAAGGAAAGCGCACTGAACACCGTCATCCCCAGCAGCAAACCAGTTAAAAAAGGGCTCATGGCATCGCCCTAGTAGGTATAGCGCATGACCAAGTCGTAGCGCTGGCCGTTGACTTCCAGCACCACCTTACGGGTCTGGATTTCCAGCACTTTCACGGGCAAGTTCAGGGCCTGCTGGCCTAAGCTTGGGTTGGCATTGCGGGCGCTGGCGTAGCTGGCCAGCACCTCTTCGTAGGCACTGGCATAAGCGCTGGTGGTGGCGGCATCGAAGGTACCTTCCGCCGGCATTTCGGCTTGCAGCGCCTTCATAATTTCGCCGTCTGGCACATTGACAGGTATCCGCATCAGGAAGCTGCTCCCTACGCCGTACCGCCCACCATTGATGGTGGCGTACTGGTTGGGCGAGGTCACGATCGCCTGCAGCAGCAGGCCGTTGACCACACTGCTTAAATCGAAACGAGCAGGGTTGGGCTGCCAGTTGGCCACGGTGGCGGAAATGACTTGTGCCAAGGTTGCCCTAAACTCGGTGAGGTCGGGCACGGTAGGCGAAGCATACTGCGGCAGCCCGCCTTGGGTGGGCAGTTCGGGCAGCAGGTCGGCCACTTCGGTGGTGCGCAGGGTGCCGTCATCAGTTACGGCTTCCGTCGTTTTCAGGCGCAGCGGGTCGGGGATGGTTTCATCGGTGGCCAAGGTTAAAATAGTCGGCAGCTGAGGTGCCGCTTCGCCTGCCCGTGCGGCACGCGTGCGGGCTTCAGTCAGGGCTTCTTCACGGGTGAAGGCAAAGTCGGGCTGGCCGGTAAAGCTGCGCGGCCAATCCAGCTTAACCTGTGCATAAGCAGGCACAGCGGTCAGTAAAAGCAGGGCGAAAATTATTCTCATCTAGAAGAGTGTCCCTGGGTCATAGGCATACAAAAAGCCCTCAATCAGCACCATCCGCAGGCTTGGGTCGGTGCCGCGGGGCGGTTGGCTGCAGTTCAGGCAATAGCGCGTGGGCACAAAGCCTGGCAGCGCGTTCATCCGCTGCAACAGCTCACTGGCTTCAGCTGCCGTGCTAGGGCCACTGATACGAAAGCTGTACCGAAACAATGCCCGGCTGCCACGCACCAAGGGCTGCCCCTGAAAGCGCCATTCCAGCCGTGGCGCACCAATCACCAGCAAGCGTTCCAGGTTAAACTTCTGTGCGTCACCGTTCACCAAACTGATGCGCCGAATTTCCCGAATCCGCTGTTGCAAATCCTTGCCCTCATCGCGTTTATCCAGCGCTTCAAACAGCGCCGCTTCACGCTCGGCCACCGCCGTGCGGTTGCTGGTAAACTGGTACGCACCATACAGGAGCGCGAAAACCAACAGAGCGAGCCCGGCAGTAAACTTAATCATTGCTCACTCCTTGCCACCGTGGGGCTGGTATTGAGAATTGGCGCAATACTGCTGGGCAGCTGGGGTTTTAAACGGTTATATTCGCGCAGCCATGGCGCCAGCATCACCAGGCCTTCCAGCTTAAAGCCAGTGGCACTGGGGGGTTTGCGCACCGCATGCAGCAGGGCCGAATTTAAAATTAAATTCCGCGCGGCAGGTTCTTGTTGCAGCCAACCGCTGTAGGCATCATCGGGCATAGTAAAAGTGAGCACATAGCTTTCAGGCACGCTGTTGGCATCGGGCACTTTTAATTCCAGCTGCTCGAGCTGCAGCCCACTTTGCGCAATCGCCCGGTGCGCATCCTTTACCGCCAACGCAAACAGCGGGCGGCGGGCAAACATTTTTTCCTGCTCGGCCACCGCGCGTTCCAAATCGCTGAACTGCCCGCCGCGCGGAATTTGCTGCTGCACCATATCCAGTTGTTCGGTCACCTGCGCCAGCCCACGCCCCTGAAACCACAGGCCCACCACCATCGTCACCGCCACCAGCACCCCTGCCAGCAGCGCGTGATTGCCGTAGCGTTCTTGCACGGTCGGCTCGTTTAACCAAGTACTGCTGGCCAGCGGCAAGCTGCGCAGCGGGAAGACTGCGAGGCGCTCGGACTGCGTGAGCAAGCTGGCATCCCACTGCGTAAACACTTGGGCCCGCGTGGTGCGAGGGTAGCCGCGCAGCACGCTTTCAATGTCGCGGTTCCAGCTGTTGGGCGTGGTTGGGAAGACGTAGCTATCCTTGGTATCCCAATGAAACAGGCAATCGGCGGCCACCAAAATATTCACCGTGTTCGGTTCTGCAGGCGGCATACGGCAGAAATCAAGCAACGCCACGCCATTCAGTACAGCCGCTGCCGCTACAGGCGCCACCGCCCCTTCTTCTTCACCCAACAAAAACGGGACGGGCGCAATCGGCTGGCCATCCAGGCCACGGGGGGCAAAGAAGATTAACCCCAAGTTCCGCTTCATCCCGTCATCGAGTATTTCCTGCCAGGTGTCGTTCCACACCGGCGTCGTCTCGTTTTCCAGCAGCAGTTCGGCGCGATTCAGCCCCACCACCATCAGGTGCCGAAATTGCTCGCCTACCCGCGGCCCATCGCCCACTTTGGGGGTGCCCTTCAAGGCTTCCTGCAGCACATTTTTTACTTGCGCCACCCAGCCTTCAATTTGCGGGCCAAACTCGCGCCACAGCGGCCCCATGAAGACCTGAAAAGCCCCCCACTGCTGCGTGGCCATAGCCCGCAGTTGCGGGATTTTTTCATCCCACTGCTGCTTAAACTGGGGCGGTATATCTAGCGGCATTTGATAATCCCCGCACTAGAAACCAAGGCAACCGTCCGCGAAAATTGAATGGGGCGAGAACCGCACCGCAAGCGTACTTTAACGTACGTGCGGAGCGGAAGCGCAGACACAATCAATTTGCAGCGCGGTTGCATTGGTTTCATTAACCTTGTGCCAATACAATTGAAAGCATATCACACATCATCACCGCCCCGCCCATCACCCACAGCGCCGCCGAAAAAATTGCCACAAAGCGGCTGTGCGTGTCGTTCAGCATGCGCTCCAACAAGGTATGTGCATGCTGCATGCCTTCAATCAGTACATCGTTCACCGTGCCGCTGGTCGGGGCATAGTTTTCGGCCACCGCGACAGGGGTCACAATCAGTTCGGGAAAGCCGCTTTTGGTCATCGCCTGCGCCAGCGTACCGCCCGTGGTGATGGTATGGTTAAACTGTTCGATACGCCGTTTAATCACGCTGTTGGTCGCCAGCCCTTCCATAATCGGGATGAGTTGTTTGGGCTTCACGCCGCTGGCAATCAGGTACGGGAAATAAAGCAGCATTTGCGTGTAGGTATAGTAAATTAAGTATTGCCCATAGATTGGAATCCGTAACTGAAACGTGTGCAAAACTGTGCGGCCCGCAGGGTTGCTGTTCAGGCTCCAGAGCATGAAAATCATCAACCCCAGCACCGCCACGCCCACGTACCAGAACTGCGCGCCAAACGCCGTGATATCCATAATCCCCTGGGGAATCATCCCCATTGGCTTGCCTTGGGCCTCGCGCACTTCGGCCATCACGGGCAGCGTATTCAGGCCCGTATTAAACACCGAAACCATGGAAAGCAACAGCATTAAAAACGGCGTTAACAGTTCGGCCATCCCTGCCCGCTGGCTTTGCATGGCTTTATCTTCCAGCACGCGCAGCACTTCAAAACTTTTTTGCATGTTGTTGGAAGCCTCACCAGCCAGAATTGCCGCCCGATGGGTCTCGCCAAACATCCCGCGCTCGCCAATCATTGCGGCCGAAAGCGGTTTGCCCTGGCTCACTTTTTGTGCCAGCCCCACAATCGCATTCGCCACACTTTCCTTGCCTTCGGTGCGGAAGGCCTTGGCCACTGCCCGCAACGCTTCGGCGGTGGGCTGGCCCGTTTTCATCATCATCGACATAAAGAAAAAGAACCTCTCACGGTCGCGTGGCTCCAGCGTCGCACCCGAGCTAGCGAAGGGTTTCAAGGTCAGCACTGAAGAATCTTTCAAGTTCATCGAGGCTGGTGATACCCGCCTTCACGTGGTTCAGGCCCTGCGTCAGCATATCACGCATGCCAGCTGCTGCCGCCTGTTCACGCACCACTTCAATCCAGTCGGGCCGCAGGCGGTTGCTGGCCCAAACATTGCGCGAGATTTCGCGCCGCCACACTTCCAGCACCTCTTCCATCGCCGTGCGCCCGCTGTAACCACGGTGATGACACAGCTCGCAACCGTTGCGGTTTGGCCGAAAAATCGTATCGCCACGCTTGAAGCCCACATCCCGAATCGCGTTCATGCTGTCGGCCAGTTGCTGGTCAAGCTCGTACGGCACGCGGCACTTGGGGCACAGCCGTCGCACCAGCCGCTGGCTCACCACGCCCCGCACGTTGCTGAAAATTAACTCGGGCGGCACGCCGCGTTGCAGCAAGCGGTCAAGCGTCATGAAGCTATCATTCGCGTGCATCGTGGTAATCACCAGGTGCCCCAGGTTCCCCGCATCCACCACGCGGCGGGTATCTTCGGGGCTACGCACTTCCCCAATGTACATAATGTCTGGGTCAAGCCCCAAAGCCGCGTACAAAAAGCTTTCCAAGTTTACACCCGAATTCAAATCCTC
>JAIXUT010000215.1 GCA_027483385.1 Alphaproteobacteria bacterium | reverse complement strand
GACACGTCGAAATGTTACATGCACTCTTTAAAAGTGCAACAGAGGGGATTATTGTGGTAGATTCATGGGGAGAAATTCAGTTGGTAAATCCAAAAGCTCAGGCGCTGTTTGGGTATGCTGAAGGAGAATTGCTCGGCAAGAAAATTGAGACCCTTATTCCTCAACGGTACGCAAAAAAGCACGTTGATCACCGCATGAATTACGCCCAGCAACCCAAAGCCAGAAGCATGGGTGGCAATTTTGATTTAAAGGCCAAACGCAAAGATGATACCGAGTTTCCGGTAGAAGTGAGCCTGAGTCCGTTTAGTACCAGCGATGGCGACTACATCGTTAGCTTTATTATTGATATTTCGGAACGAAAAAAACAAGAAGTTGCGCTACTTGAAGCCCACCACGAAATCCAAAACCTAAACGCTGACTTAGAAAAACGGGTCGAACAACGTACCCGTGAACTAGCCCGGGCAATGGAAGAACTCGAACAATCAAAGCAGGAAGTAATGCGGGCCCTCGAAAAAGAGCGCCAACTGAACGATATGAAAACAAAATTTGTGACCATTGCCTCGCATGAGTTCCGTACTCCTTTGGCCACAATCTTGTCATCAGCCTCGTTGATTGGGCGTTATGTATACAGTGAAGAAGATGAGAAACGTCAAAAACACGTTCAACGCATAAAATCGACGGTCAATAATCTGACCGAAATTTTGAACGATTTCCTATCCTTGGGAAAACTAGAAGAAGGTCAAATACGGAACGTGCCTGTGGTGTTTAATCTTTACGAATTTTGCAAAGAAATGGTGGATGAACTCGGCTCGGTCTGTAAAGAAAATCAGCAGGTGCAGTACGTACATACTGGCGACTCGGAGGTCTGCATAGACCGGCATTTACTCAAAAACGTGCTCATCAATCTTATTTCCAATGCCGCAAAATATTCGGGAGAAGGAAAAGACATCTTTTTAAGCACCGAAAAAGTTGATTCAAAGCTCAAGATTGTCATTCGGGACCAAGGAATCGGTATTCCTGAGCAAGATATTCCCTATGTATTTGACCGATTTTTTAGGGCGCAAAATTCAGGAACCATTCAAGGTACTGGACTAGGGCTCAACATAGTATACAAATATGTTCAGCTGATGAATGGTGATATTCACCTTGACAGTAAGCTTAATGAAGGTACCCGTGTTTTTCTTGTACTTCCCACGTAATAGTAAATGAAAACAATTCTTTTGATAGAAGACAATCCCGATATGCGGGATAATACGACCGAAATTCTGGAGTTGGCCCACTACAATGTGGTAACGGCAGAAAACGGGAAACAAGGCATAAAATTGGCGCAAGAAAGTAGTCCTGACCTTATCATCTGCGATATTATGATGCCAGAGCTGGATGGCTATGGCGTGCTTCATTTACTAAGCAAAGAGCCTTCTACGGCTAGTATTCCGTTTATTTTTCTAACCGCAAAGGCCGAAAAAAATGACTATCGTAAGGGAATGACTTTGGGGGCCGACGATTACCTCACCAAACCCTACGACGATGTTGAGCTATTAAGTGCCGTTGAAACGCGCCTGCGGAAAAACAACTTGCTCAAAACCGAATATTCACGTACGGAGGAAGGCCTTTACCAATTTTTGAACGAAGCCAAATCTTTTGAATCCCTCAAAAAACTTTCGGAAAATAAGAAAACGAAGCTCTTCAAGAAACGGGAGATTATCTATTCGGAAGGCAATTATCCCAACGCGGTTTATTTCCTAAAAAGCGGGAAAATTAAGAATTTCAAAACCAACGAATTTGGGAAAGAGTACATTATCGAACTGCACAAGCCCGGTGATTTTTTTGGGTATTTGGATTTGCTGGAAAACACCGCCTACCAAGACTCGGCGGTTACGCTTCAAGACAGTGAAGTGGTGATTATTCCCAAAGATGAGTTTAATTCCTTGTTGTACAACAACCGTGATGTAGCCTCAAAATTCATCAAAATCCTTTCCAATGAAGTACGGGAGCGTGAAGAACGCCTGCTCAAATTAGCTTATAACTCAGTGCGTAAACGCGTAGCCGAATCGCTCATTATGCTGGCTAACCGCTATCAGGAGGACAAAACCAAGCATTTTGCGATCGCCATTACCCGCGAAGATTTGGCAAGCATTGTAGGAACAGCGACTGAAACGGTGATTCGCACGCTGTCGGATTTCAAAGAAGAATCACTCATCGAAATGAAAGGTAGTCTCATCACGGTGCTGGATTATGAAAAACTGGCCCGAATGAGAAACTAAAACGAAAGACATCTTACAAATAATTAACGTCGGCGAGGTTTGAACCGTGGTACGCAGCCCTCGCCGACGTTGCATTTCTACCCCAAAGCCTCCACCTCCAGCATTGCCTGCTCCCAGTTTTCAGTCGATTTATCTATTTTTTGCTTGATTTCAGCGTATTGGCGGTTGAGTTCGGCCAACTTGGTCGGATTGCTGTAAACAGATTCATCGGCCAATTTCGCTTCCATTTCCGTCTTACGTTTTTCTAGTTCATCAATCTCTTTTTCGAGCTGATTTACTTTATTTTGAAGCTGTTTGAGCGCCTGCCCGTTTGAACTCCCATTTTTAGACGGAGCAGCAGGAGCCGCTGGCGCGGTTTTTATGGCGTTCATAGATGCCAAGCTCGTCATAACGGCCTCTTTTCCTTTGGCTGTCTCTTCTTCTCCCCGCTCTTCCTGCCACCACTCGTATTCCTGATACGTGCCTGGGTATTCTTTTACTTCGCGATTGTCGATGTACCAAATTTTGCTCGCAATGGCTTCCACAAAAAAACGGTCGTGAGAAACCACCACAAAAGAGCCTTCATACTGGCGCAGCGCTTGAATCAGAATATTGACCGATTGCATGTCTAAGTGGTTGGTAGGCTCATCGAGTAGCAGGAAGTTGGCTTCCGATACCAGTACCTTTGCCAACGCTACCCGCGATTTTTCGCCTCCAGAAAGGACCTTTATTTTTTTAAAAACATCCTCGCCCGTAAACAGAAAACATCCCAAAATGGTCCTACATTCTGTTTCACTCTTGGTTGGGTTGGCATATTTAAGTTCTTCCAGAATCGTATGCTCAATATTCAGTGAT
>JAIXUT010000145.1 GCA_027483385.1 Alphaproteobacteria bacterium | reverse complement strand
GCTGCGACTGAATCGCGAATGGAGGACATAATGTCGTCAATCTCGGTGCTGGAAGCAAGTGGTGTGTTCATGGAACGGTGAAGCGTTCTTTTTGGGTTAGCATTTCTTGGCCCAACCCTAACGCAAACAATGCCTCTTGCGAAGATTATTTTTACCAGCTGCCTACAGGCTGTGCCATGTTCGCCGCAGGTCGTGAATCCGTGAAACTAAGTGACTTGCCCGTGACCCCACCAGTAGCCCCAAGGCCGCGCAGCGCCCCACCTGCCGCCGCCACCTTTTCAAAGGGCCGAAAGCCAAACCAGAAAGCCATGATGCCGCCAATAATGGCATAGTCTTCAGCCACCAGCGGCACGCCGGCCATGCGGGCGTAGATGTACCAAAAGCAGGCCGCCAGCGTAATCACGGGCCGCACCAGCCCGCGCAGCAAGGTTACCACTGGCGGTGCATTGTCGGCGGTGGCGACGTCGTGGCTGCGGGCCTTCTCTATTTCAGCCATCACGGCTGCGGCGGCGCGTTCGTCGCGCGTGAGGAATTCGCTCACGGCAGCGGAAACTTTACCAACCGCCTCCTCGGGCAGACCGGTTTGTTTGGCAATCTCGGCCTTGCGGGTAAGCAGGGCATCGGCCAGTACGCCCAATATGGGCAGTGCAACTTGGAGCATGGGAAAATTTCCTTTGGTTAATTTTTGAACAGGTCGCCAAGCGGGGCCTCCCAATACGCAGGCAAGTACTCGGCCCAGCAGCGGCAGTTGTAAAACTGGCCCGGGTGTCCGCCTAGGGGTGGCTTGGTAAATGAATAAATCCGCCCTTCGCGGGCGGCATGGTCGGCACGGACTTGGTCATCGCCTTGGGTGCGCCAGATGTATTGGCCTTCTGTGGGATATTTTAATTTTTCTTGCTGTTGCCGAGCTTGGAGGTAATCTCGGGCAATTTCAGCCATACCGCCTAATTTATCGCGGGTAAGGCGGTTCTTGTATTGGTCAATGATTTGAATGTATGAAGACTGTTGACTTCTTAATAGCTCTTCGGTTTGTTTTAAACTTTGTTTTATCTTATCGCGAATATTAAGTAGTTTTAAATATTCATAAGGCTTCTCAAGAATATTTAACTGTTGTAAATGATTCTCAGCTTGCCGAAGATCTGTTCTTAAACTCAAATATTTTAAAAATTCTAAAGGTCTTTCCTCTAAAATGATGCGAACATCTGCTAAACTTTTATCGTTAACTAATTCTAGCCAGGATTCTCTAAGTTCTCTCGTCTGTTGAATTTGCTCACTATCCATTCAATAAAATCCTCAAATTCTGTGGCTAACGTTGGTGAATGTGGTAAAGGTTTGCCAAGGGCTTCTGAAGTAAATTTTAGAACTTCCTGAGTATCTGATGTCATGTTTTTGAACTCATACCACGTAGGCTGTTCTAATTTTGACATGTAGTGAAAAAAACTTTCAATATCTTTTACTGCAAAAGCTTTACTTGCTTCCGTATGCCAAATATCCCGCTGAATTTGTACCTGCTGCTGTTCGCGGTTAAAAATCCCCCAGAGCAAGCCTAACAAAAGCCCCATTGCCAGGCTTGTATAGCCAATCGCTCTCAGCGCATGTCGCCAGTTCATACCCCCTACTCTACCGCACGCCCAGCTCAGTCGCCACGTCAAAATTAGGGCAGGTTTTATGCGGGTTAAACGCGCGGTGGCCATGGGCGGTAAGCCCCGGAAAGAGGCTTTGCAGCTGCGCGTGAATTTTTCGCAGCGCGGCAAATTGGGCGGGGGTAAAGTTGGTATTGCCTATCAGGCAGGTGCCAATGCTGCTGGCGTTAAAGCCTTCGCAGTGGGCGCCGATTTCGGTCAGCATCCGCCCCACTTCAATTTCGCCGTCGCGCCGAATAATGTAATGGTAGCCCACATCGCGCCAGCCACGGGCCAAGTGCCAGCGCCGGATTTCCGCCACATCGCCAAACTCCGACGCACTGCAATGAATAATGTGGCGCGTAATCGCCCGCATCGGGGCGCGCATGGGGGGTATTTGGGGCGCGTTCATTACAGCACCTCCCCCTTCAGCCAACTGATGACAAACCCACACACCGCCGCCATGCCGCCCATCATCCACGCCACACCGCCAATAAAGCCCTTGTACTGGCGCAAGTCTTCGCGCAGGCCGTGTAAGTCGGCCCGCATGGCCTGTAATTCTTCGACAATCAGTTTCAGTTCCATTGTTTGCCCTTCTTCTGTGCTTGAAATGCAACCACGTTGGTTGCGTAACCGCCACGGTTTGCGTAACTTGCCACCCATGACCGCGAAAACTTCTGCCACTGCCGACAAGCCAATTACCGGCGGCCCCCTTACGCCGCAGCGCTACAACATTGTTTTAACACGCCAAGGCGATGAGCTGGACTTCGATTTCCCGCCCGCCACCGCCGACCTCATCACCCGTTTTGGCTACTTGGTGGCGACAGATACCCGCTGCACGCCTGGCCTGATTCAAGGTGAAGACCAGGTATACGAACTGCTTTCGCCCGTGCTGGGCCGCGGTTACCGTGGCAATTTGGCCTACCATACCCGTAAGCAGGTCATCGTTTCGCTGCACGACACCGCCATTTTAGGCTACCAGCGCCAGAGCATCATCGACCCCCGCCTGGCCAATGAAGTTGGCCTGTTTTGGGAAATTTACCTCGACCAACGTATTTTTCCGCAAGCACAGGAAGAAGATTGGCAGACGCTATTATGCGAAATGGTGATTGAAGAGCGCAGCAACCCTGAAGCCGACCGCCGTTTGGCCGAAGATATTAAGGCGCGGCTGCTGGATCAGGCTAAGGATTAATGGGGGGGCACTACCCCGCCAACCCCTTCAATGCCGCAATAATTTCATCGAACGTCAGGGTTTCGGTACGCCCGCCCTTGGCCCGCAGCAGTACCTGTGCGCCGTCTTTGCTGATGACAATCTCGGCTAGCACAGGTTCAAGCCCCAGGGCGTTCCAGGCCAGCACGGCGCGTTTGGTCTGGCCTTCCAGCAATAGCCCCACCATGGTTTGCAGTGCGGGCAGGTTGTTGCGCAAGTGTGTTTGCTGCTGCTGTTTTTGGCTGGCGTAGCTTTGCGCCTGTTGCAGCCAAGGTAAAAATTCCTCGGTCTGCCAGCGTTGAACGGTACTCATTGTCGACATTGCCTGTGCTTCCTGTTTCATTACATACTCCCCCCCAGCCAGCTGCCCAAACTGCTGCCAATCGCCGCCCCGGCCGGGCCGCCGACACTGCCGCCGATGGCCCCACCCAGCACGCCACCCACGGTTTCGCCGGTTTTGTTTTTGCTGCCGCTTTGGCTGCCGCTGCTGCCGCCTCCACCTATGCCACCCATCCCACCCATGCTGCCAAAGGCGCCCATCAGGTTGCTTTGGGCCCGGTTTTGGGCGTTGTAATAATCCAGAATACTGCTCTGGCGTTGCACGTTTAAGGCCACGGCATCGGAAAGCCCCGCCGTGGCGGCCCGCGCGGTGCGGGCCTGGGCCGCATTTTGCAGGTTACTTGCGGTGTTAAATAAATTCTGTTGCAGCGCCAAGCGTTGGCCGCGCATTTGCTGGCCCAGCTCCTCGCGGCTGAGCGTGAGCGTGCTGCGGGCCGCCTGTTCATCTAGGGCCCGCTGGCGGCGTACGCTGCTGGCTGCCGTGCTGTCGGCGAGGCCGCGTTGGGCCAAGCGTTCCTCTTCCTGCTGGCTGCGCCGATTAGCCTCCTCGGCCAGCAGCTGTTCCTGCCGTTGCTGCCATTCGTTCAGCACCTTTTGGGTGGCGGCGTCGGCGGCGTAGTCGGTGCGCGAAAGCTTGGTAATTTCAGCCAGGCTTTCATTCACAATTTTGTTAATTTCGTCGCGCTCGGTTTGCTGCTGGGGCGTCAGCGGAATCGCCCGCGTGATGTAGGTGGTGGTGCCGTCGGCGCTGGTGACTGGCACCTGTTCCACCCCATTCACTTCATCGCGCACCAGCACCGGGGGTGCGGGCGGCGGTGGCGCAGGTTGCTTGGCTTGAAAGAGACTGCCCATGTTAGAAATCTTTCCTTAATTTGAATGGCACCAATTGTGGCGTAATCACCAAAACTGGCGCCGACCCATCGGCCATTTTAAGTGGCGTTACCGCCTGAAAACCCGCTGCCAAACAGGCTTTCAGGGCCACCTTGCCGTGGGGTTGCACCCACAGCGCGCGCAGGCCAAGGCCTTGGGGCGCAGGCTTAAAAGCTTGGGCAAACAGCCGCACCAGCAAGGGCCGCGTGGCCCATGTGCCTTCAGCACTGGCGGCACAGACGGCATCAAAAAAAGCAATCCCGTTTTCCGCAGGGCCAAACACAAACCCAGCGTCTAGCCTGCTGCCCGACTTCAACCCCCACAGCTGCGCGGCCTTAAATTGGGGCCGCGCCTGCGCATAGCTGGCTGGCACCTGCGGAAATTGCCGCTGCCGCATCAGGTGGTGCAGGGCGGGCCAATCGGCTTCGGCCAGTTCGATGAGTTCGCGCATGGCAGCTCCTTAAATTTTAATAATGTAATTCAGCACCAAGGCGGGCGGGATATTCTGGCTGCTGCCTGTGCCCGCATTCTGCACCGTAAGGCCCGTGGTGGCGCTGGTGGTAGTGCCCAGCGCAGTCAGGCCACTGGTGGTGGCATTCGCGGCCGTGGCGGCCCCTGCCATCAGGGCAAGATTGGCGGGCAGCCCATGGCTGTGGCCTGGGTCGGTGATGCTATGGGTATGTTGCTGCATCATCTGGTTCCCGCCGCTGGCGCCCAGGGCAAGGCCGTTCACGCCGCTGCCAGCGGTGGTGAGGCGGTTGGCCGCTGTGCCATTCATGTTATCGGCGCCAAACGGCACGCGGCCGCGGAGGTCGGGCACATTGAAGGTGGTGGTGCCATCACCCGCACCGTAGGTGGTACCTAAAACCCCAAACAGGGTGGCAAAGGTGCTGCGGCTGACTGCCTGCCCACCGCACAACAGCCAGCCAGCTGGCGCCGCACTGCCCGCAAAGGGCGAGACCAAGCCCACCGGGTTTAAGGCCTGTTGCACCGTGCTGGCCAAAGTAGCCATCGCCACGCTGCCCGCCGCAAGGCCTGAAAGCCCGCCAGCCCCCACCCGTGTTACGAGCGTACCGTTATGGCGTAGGGCCAAGTCGCCCGCCTCGTTGTTCAGCGCCACTGTGTTGGCGCCTACCGTGAAAGTCAGGGCCTCGGTGCGGCGCGGCGCGTTACCACGGCTGCCGGGCGTCAGGGGCCCATAGCTTACCTGCGTCGGTGCAGTGGCAATTACCGCCAGGTTACCGTTGGCATCGGTAATATCCACCAATGATACTGTCGTCAGCCCACCCGCAAAACTGCAGCTGGCCACGTCGCCCACCAGCGGCTGCCCGCCGACCACCACCCGCACGCGGCGGTTTAGGCCGTAAATACCCCGAAAATCTCCGCCAGCCATCGTGAAGCTGGAGTTATCCAGCCGCACCACCGCGCCCGTATTTTGCTGCACCACAAATTCATCGAGAGCCCCTGCAACAGAGACTTTAAGCGTGCCGTCGGCGTTCAGGCTCACGTCCAGCCGCTCGGCAATGCTGGGGCGGCTGCCGCTCGCGTCATCGAGGCTGTTCACCGCATCAATCAGGTAGTTAAAGTCGCCGTCCATCTTGCTGCTGCTGATGGCGCGGCGCGGGGTGGCGGTGCTATCTTCAATATACTTGCTGCGGTTGTTAAGCCCCGCTTGCCCGCTGTAGGCCCCACTGGGGCGCTGGAATTTATTGGCCATGATGATTATCTTTCATAAAGTCTTATTTCCTAGTTCCTAGTTCCCTAAACCCCGTAAAGCTTCACCCCCAGCACCTGCAGCGGCAGGCTGTGTTCACTTTCCAGCGCCAAGGAAAGCCGTTCGGCCACGCAATGGTCGCGCACCAGGGCGGCGGGAGTGGTGGCGTTATCGAACAGTGCGCTATCCCAGTCGGCGGCCTCCCAAAAATCGGGCGGGGCGGGCAATTCCAGCGGCAGCACGCGGGGGTTGCCGTTGTCCAAATCGGCGTAGCGCTTTAACGTGACAGGTTGAACCGCCTGCGGCACGGCCAGCACTTCCAAGTATTTATTCGCCCAGCGGCGCCCACCTGCAGGGTTCAGCCATGGCAACCACCAGCGGGTAAAAATGGGCGTGCCGGCGTCACTATACATGGCCAAGTCATAGAGCCAAAGCTGGCCACTGTTGGCCCCACTGTTAGCTAAATAAAGGCTGCCGTTGCTGGCGGTATGGGCGGCACTCAGCCCCGCAAAGGCGCCCGTAAAGCGCACCCACCCAGCCCCACTGGCGCCCAGCTGCCACACCAGGCTTTCGGTGCCAAACCCCCAGCCAAACCATTGCTGCGCCGGGCAGGCAAAGGCCTGCAGCTGGCGGTAGGCGGCAGGGCTGGCCAGCAGGCTTTGCACGCTGCTGGCCAGGGTGGGGTCCAGCGCCCGCCCCACGTCGGCCAAATCCAGCTGTTCGGTTTGCAGCGTGCGCGAAAGCGTGCGGGCGCCGAGCGGGGTTAATATCAGTAAATCATTGGGCAAATCGTGTACCGCGCGGGGGTGAACGATTCCCACAGGCAAGGTTTTCACCCAAGCAAAATCGGGCGCCAAGCCACCCGCCGTACCCGCGGTGGTGCCCTGCCACAGCTGTAACTGATTACGGCCCATAAACACCGTCAAGCCGTCCTTCACGCGCATGGCCAGCAGTTCGTCGGCCACGCCAGCCTTGTCGGCCAGATTGAGGCTCGGGATAATGCCGGTGATTGGGTCGGGCCAGGCGGTGAAATCGTTGACGCCGTGGGTGTAATAGACCCGCAATCTATCGGCCCCTGCACTCAACGTGGGGCCAATGCCGCCAGCGCCAAAACCCCATAACCTGTCGTGCGCCACCGCCAGCTGGGTAAACTGCGGCGGGCGGACGGTAAACCAGACTTCACTTAAGGGCGCAACCAAACTGTTGCTGCTGAGTGTTACGGTGGTTTGCGCCCCACTTTGGCTGGCACTTTGCACCGTGTCTGTAACCTCAAGCCCGTTTACCCTCACGCGCACCGTGCTGCCAGCGGGGTACAGGCTGGCCTGGCTTTCCAGCCGCAATTGGTTGGGTGCCAGCAGGGTAAGGTTGGCGCCCAGATCGCGCACCAGCTTTTCGACCACCTCGATACTCACACCATCGTAGTGCAGCAATGGGTCGGTGCCATTGCAAAAAATCAGACGCCCCGCAAACAGCACCGCCTGCGGTACCCCAAGGGGGTTGAGGCCACTGGTAAGCTGCACCCACGCCATACCATTCTGGCGGTAAATTTTCCCCGCATCGGTGGCCGCCAAAACCTGCAAGCCGCCGCTGTGCTGGTAACTGAAAATGGCAGTGATAATTTCCCCCAATATTGCGCTGCCAAGCGGGCTTACGCCGTTGCGTTTGCAACCGCTGCCGTTTTGGGCCAGCAGCATGTTGGTTAATTCCCGCGCATAGCTGGCCGCAAGGGCCAAGGGGCTTTGCGCGGTGGCCATCAGGTTTTGTGGAAACGCGATGGTGAGTTCCCTTAAATCGTGGCGCATCTTAAAAATCTCCTGCCGGTTGCACCCGCAGTGCCACCCCCGCCTGCCCTAATAAATGCAGCTTCATGCGGGCTTTGGCCTCGGCCCATTGGCGGGCAAAGAGCTGCAGTTCGGTGCTGCTGGTCAGCCCGCGTTCGTATAATGCGCTCCAGACCAACCCGCCCCAAATCAAAGCGTCATGAAAGGTAGGCGGCAGCAAAATTGTGGCTTCCAAGCCGTCTTCAGCCAGGGCCACGGGGCGTGGGGTGTAAACAACAGTCGCGCTCCCTGCCATGCGGGGTTGCACCTGTACGCCGTTACTTGTAAGGCACGCCAGCACCGGGCTGCCTTGGGCGGTGGCCAGCGGGTCGGCTTCCAGCAGGCTTAAGGGTGTCACAATCGCCAGCGGCACGTTGCCCCACAGTACCCGCACCAAGGCGTGCGGCGGCAGCAGCAACGCCGCCTGCCCCTGGGCATTGGTGGTGATACTTTCGGTGCGTTGCAGGCTTTGCGGCGCCAATAAAAGCAGCTCGTTCACGGCTTCAAAATAGGCGGCATTCAGCCAGTTCAGGGCCTTGGATTTTACTTCGCCATCGGCCCCGCTTTGGTGCGCCAATTCAACAATTCGGTCACGGATGGTATTGACTTGCATCGGGGCACCCTTTGTTAAAAAATTTAATAAAAAAGGGGGCAAACCTGCCCCCTTCCCTCGTCCCTCGTTCCTAGCAACCTCGCTCCTATTAATCGGCCACGGCCGCGTTAAACAGGTTGACCACGCCGTGGTCGGTGCCGTTAAACACCAGCTTGCTCACGCCCCGGATTTCATCGATGGCAAAGCCGTTCTCGTGGCCGTAGTCATCGAGGTCTTCCTTGTAGTTGGTGCGCTTGCCCCAGGCCACGGCCACCGCTTGGGCGCCGCACAGCACGTTATGGGCCACCTGGATGCCACCTGCACCCGCGGTCGGCAACAGAGGCATCTCGGTTTCGTAGATCATCACACCATCCCACATACCCTTGTAGCGTTGGCCATGCACCAGCACGCTATCACCCAGCGTGGTGGGGATATAGGTATTCAGTGCCTTGAAGTCGGCATCGGCCAGCAAATCGCGCACGGCCAGCGGGTGGGCAAACAACACGTACACCTCTTCCACCTTATTGCCCTGCTTAATCACGAACGGCCGCACCTTACGGTCACCTTCCAACAGCGCCTTGCGCTTGGCGCGAGAAATTGCGGCGGTCGTTAGGCGGTCGTTGGTGTTGTCCACGTTCAGCAGCGCGGTGGTGTGGTTGGCGTTCCAGTTGGCATCACTCACACCATACAAATACCGCGCACGTACGCGGCCTACGCTGGTCACGGTCAAGGCACTGATGAGGTCGCGCCGCAGTTTTTCGGTGGCCCAATCCACCAGCGCTTCACGGGCCTGATTGCGTAAATCGAACGCCACGCGTTGCAGGCTCATTTCGCCGCGCAGCATCACGCCGTGCCGGATGGTATCGACCAGTAACCGTTGGTCAAAAAACACCAGGTCTTCTTCAGCACCTTTCAGCTTGGTAATCCCGCTCACGCCGTTACCGGTGAGGCGGCCACGCAGCTGCGTGGTAATGGCGTCACCTGGCTGTTTGGTCAGTTCTTCTTTTACCTGAATAATGTTATGCGAACCTGTGCCCATAAAGTTAAAGAACGGGTTTTGGGCCAAGTATTCGCTAAACACCTCATTGCTCCACGCCTCGGCGGTCACGCCGTGGGTGGTATCGATGGTTGGTACGCCTGCGGGCATAGTGCAACCCTTTCTGTTGGTTTGCTTTTAAAGAAGCTTGCATAATCTCTCGTGTCATCCTGAGCTTAGCGAAGGACCCAGGTGTGAAGGTGCGTATTCCTGAAAATTACGAAATACTCTTACCAAAACCTGGGTCCTTCGCGTTGCTCAGGATGACAACCCGAGCATGCATGGCTTCCTGACTTACTGCGATTCACGCTTAAACACCTCGTTCAAAGTGCCTTTGGCTTTGGGGCTGGCGGCCTTGCTGCCCGTACGGGCGCGGCCAAAGGGCAGGCCTGTCGGTGCAATTGCCTCTGGGGGCTCGCGCCCGGCCTTGGCCTCGGCCAGAATTGCCGCCTTTATGGCCTCGGGTTCGGTGCCGTACTTGCCCACAAACTCGGCGTACGGCTTAAAGCCCAAAGCCACTTCCAGCGCCTTAAGGGCTGGGCTTGGGGCACTTAACACCTCTTCCAGCACACGGGGGTTGGCCTGCACCGCCAGCGCGTAGGGCGAAGGTTTGCCCTCCTGCGCTTGGGTGCTTATCAGGGCATCGTAATCAATCCCCACTGCCTTCAAGGCCCCCCGAACCAGGGTTTCTTCGTGCGCAATCGCCGCGCGTTTGTCAGCCGGGAGAGTCGCGTCATCGCCAAGCGTTGCGCCTTCGCCACCAACCTGATTTGGCCCTTGTGCTGGTACCTTGTTCAAGCTTTCCAGCTGGGCCTTAATTTCTTGTAATTTTGTGTTCAATGGCGCAGCTTCGGGCTGTGCGGCATGTTTTTTAAAATTGAACATTTGCTATCTTTCTCTTTCTGTTTAAGCCCCAATTAAATCGGGCCGCAGTGCAGTCAGCACCTGGGCGTCTCGCATCGAAAGGGCGTCGCGCACCTCCTCCACCACCACGTCAAAGCTGGCGTTCAGGTCGTCAGCGCCGCTCGCAAATAACTGCGCCGCCTCCAGGTCATCGGTAATCCGTAGCACTTCGGTCGGGGTCAGGTGGTTGCGCAACACCGCCAGCAGCTGCGCCCCAAGGCGCTTTTTCAGGCACCGCAAGTTATCAAACGCAAACATCTGGTTCATCGTTCCGGCCAATTGGCGCTGCTGAATGGCCGCCCCACTCTGGGCATTGCTTTCCTTGCCCATGGCTTCATCATAAACACCCAGCACGTCCTGAATATCCTGGCCCGCCTGCTCCATCACCGCCACCTGGCTGCTTGCCAAGTCGGTGTTGCGCATAATCCGCAAGTCCTTGCCAGCCCGCTTTAAAATCATGCCATCGGGCCGCGCGGCTTCGCGTGCCAGCAGGGCTGGGTCATCCACGGCATCGATGTCGGCAATCACCTGCGCGGTATTGAGCAAATGCATGGCCTTGCTGCGGCGCTTGTTCAGTTCGCGCTGGGGGTCAATCGCCGCCCGCACTAACCCGTAAGGCCGTCCGCCTTGTTTGTGGCGCTTATAAACGTACGGCAGCAGGGTAAAATCGGCGCCTTCCAGCGGGGTGTAATGCAGCAAAAAGCCCGCCGCAAAGTACCCCACATGCACACGCGGCACATACACAGTTTCCAGCAACTGCGCGCCTGCCGCCTGCGCCGCCGCCCGGGCTTCGGTGCGGGAATAATAGCCCTGCACGCGCCCCTGCAAAAACTGCACCCGCCATTGCCGTACACTGATTTTTTCCTGTACCTCCACCACACGGTACACTTCGCGTTTGGGGTCGAAGTAGGGCACTTCGGTGGCGCCAAAGCCCGCGTAGGCCCCGCGCAGCAGTGTGCCTTCGCTGCGTAAGGCGGCCAGCATGGCGGTGGCCTGTTCGGCGAACATTTCCCGCACCAGGCTGGCGTCCAACCAGCGTTCCCGCGCCACAAAGCGGGCATCGCTTAAGTCGGCCGCGCGGGCCAATGGGTCCCACACCACCTCCAATTCGTCTTCGGCTTTTACAAAGGGCACAGAACCAAACCCCACTTCCAGCCAGCCCACCCCACAGACCAACCCCGCCCGAAAGGCGCGGCTTAACTCCTGCGGCAATTCGGTGCGCTCGGCGGTGTAGGCCAGCACGTCGGTCAGCACCTGCGCGGCACGTTCTTCGGTCGGCACGCCGCTGCGGCTGCGGAAGGCGATGCGGGTGCGCCCGGCCACTTCGGTGCCCGCCACGTTATCAATTTTGGTCGCGATTTTATTAATCACAATTGCGGGCTGGCCGCTTTCGGCCAGCTTGGCGGCTTCCTCGCTTGTCCATTGGCTGCCATCGTAAAAATCCCAGGCCAGTTTGGCTTCTTCACGCCATTTTTGGTAGGCAGGGTCAGCTATCGCGCTTTCAAAAAAGCCGCGCAGTCGGGCCAGTGTTGCGTTATTCTCCATGCGCTGCGCCTTTCACGTTACCTTTCACGTTCATCTCTAATCTGGCCCACCCGGTGTTGCGCGTCAGGACGGCGCGCAGCGCCGTAATCTGGCCCACCGCCCCTTCAAGGCCGCCACTGAAAGGCTCCCACGCAGCCAACCCCCGCCTGATGTTATCGGGCGGGTCACAGCTGGTTTGCAGCAGCCCCGCGTCGCCCTCCAGCAAGGTCAGCACAAAGTGCGCGGTGGTGCCTTCGGCCAAAAAAACGGGCCGCTGCGGGCCCGTGGTGGTGTAAATAGTGGTGTGTAATGTTTGCTCCATAGCCTACCCCTTTGTTGTTAAACCGTGCGCCAATCGTTATCTCGGCCGCGCGGGCGCTGCACGCCGCGCACTTCGCCCACGGCCCGCGCCGCGCCTAGGCTTACCAATGCGTAGCGCGTGGCATCCAGCAGGTGGTCATCTTGCTTCACCACCCGCCCCTTGCTGTCGCGCATATAGGTGCGGTACTCGGCCCACCAGTCGGGCAAGTCGGCGAACACCTTAAGCTTGCCGCTGCGCAAACGCTCCAGCATGACCATCAGGCCGTGCTCCACCCCATTATCGGCCAGCGTAAAGTGCAGCCCTGCGTTGGCGTAAAGTTCTATTAAACTTTGGCCATCACGCTGGCTGGCGGCCTGGCCAGCGGGGTCGCAGACCGCCACCACCGGCCCCCTTGCCAACAAGGCTGCGGCATGCTCGGCCGGTGTGCGTTCTGCCACCGCGTAGGTATCCACAACATACACCACATCGCTCGCCACATCGTGGGCCAGCCACACTGCGGCGGTGGGGGCGACAAAACCAAAGTCGACGCCCATGATCCGCCGCCAATGTGGTGGAATAACAAACCGCGGCACCGCCACCTCGGCCTCCAGAACCGGGTACACCAACCCCTTGCCCGTGCGCACTTCGCCGTGTTCGCGGGCCGCCAGCTCGTGCGGTGGCAAGCTGGCCCTCAGCCTGGTTTGGGCGGCAGCATCCAGGTGCAACGCATCGGCCCAGCCCGCCCGCACCACCGCCTTGCCTGCGGCAATTGCCGCCGCCTGATTGCCCAAAAAATGCCGCAGCAAGGACGTTAGCCCCAGCAGCGGCGTCATGGTCAGCAGCAGCTGCCCCTGCACGGTTAGGGTGCGCAGCAGCGCTTCTTGGTACACTTCAAAAGGCGGCTCTTCATCTAAGTGCACCACCTGCCGCGCCGTGCCCTGAAAGCTGCCTCGGCCTTGATCAAAACTTTTAAAGCCCAGCACCGAAAGCCCGCCGCTGGCATGCCGCACACTCACGGTATCCACGGCACCGCCCCCCTTTTGGCGTTGGGCCACGATTCGCACGGGTTCAATCACGCCCCGCCAGCTG
>JAIXUT010000084.1 GCA_027483385.1 Alphaproteobacteria bacterium | reverse complement strand
TATATCTTCTTCTAACAATGAGCATATATCTACTATATAGATATTGTAAGAAATCTCTGAGAGGTGTGTTAAAAAATCTGTAGGTAATAATGAAAAACTTGTAGCTTCAGATTTTCTATAATCTGTATCTACTTTTTGATTAACATAGTTAATATAGGCATCAAAAAAAGCTAAACAACGAGTTGCTCTACTAAATCTATTAATAACTTCTAAGTAATGCTGCTCTACATCTAACATAGACTAATCATTCAACTTCAAAGCCGCCAAGAACGCCTCCTGCGGGATATCCACACGCCCCATGGATTTCAGGCGCTTTTTGCCTTCCTTTTGCTTATCGAGCAGTTTCCGCTTGCGGGAAATATCGCCGCCGTAGCACTTGGCGGTCACGTCCTTGCGTACGGGCTTCACGCTTTCGCGCGCGATGATTTTGCCGCCAATCGCCGCCTGCAGCGCCACCTCAAACAGCTGGCGCGGGATGAGTTCCTTCATTTTGGAAATTAATGCACGGCCCCGCGTTTCGGCAAAGCTGCGGTGCACCACCATGGTAAAGGCATCCACGGGTTCGGCGTTGATGAGGATATTCACCTTCACCAGGTCACCGCCGTCAAAGCCGTCCGGCTGGTAGTCGAAGCTGGCGTAGCCGCGCGTCAGGGATTTCAGGCGGTCGTTAAAATCGAGAACAATTTCGTTCAAGGGCAGGCGGTAGGTCAGCATCGCGCGGGTGCCGTGCCACTGCATGCCCAGCTGCTGGCCCCGTTTATCTTGGCAGAGCGTGATGACCGCGCCCAGATATTCTTCGGGCACCAGAATCGTGGCCTTGATGAAGGGCTCGAGCAGTTCGCTGATCGCGTGGGGTTCGGGCAGGTCGGCGGGCTTTTCGATATCGACAATCGTGCCATCCAGCAACCTTGCCTGATACACCACGTTGGGCGCGGTGGTCACCAAATCGAGGTTGTACTCGCGCTCCAGGCGCGTCTGGATGATATCCATATGCAGCAAGCCCAAAAACCCGCACCGAAAGCCGTGGCCGAGTGCTGGGGAGTGTTCCTGCACATAGGTAAAGCTGGTGTCGTTCAAGCGCAGTTTGGCGAGACTATCTTTCAGCTTTTCGTAGTCATCACCTTCGGTTGGGTATAGCCCGCAAAAGACCATCGGCGGCACGGTTTTAAAGCCGGGCAGGGGGGTGATGAGGCCTTGGCTGGCGGCGGTGAAGTCGGCAATCGTATCGCCCACTTGGGCGTCGGCCACTTCCTTCATAGCGGCGGTAAACACGCCCACTTCGCCCGCGTGCAGGGCTTCTACGGCTCGGAAGCGGGTGGCTTCTTGGGGGTGGAGCACGCCGACGCGATCGAGCACATAGGTGCGGTCGGCGTTCATTAATTTCACTTTGCTGCCACGCTGCAGCGTACCATCCAGCACCCGCACCAGCACCACCACGCCCAGGTAGTTGTCGTACCAGGCATCGACCAGCAGCGCCTTGGCGGGGGCGGTTGGGTCGCCCTGCGGAGGCGGGATTTTAAGGACAATTTGCTCTAGAATTTCGGCCACCCCCACGCCCGTTTTGGCGCTGCACATCACGGCGTCGTCGGCACTGAGGCCGATGAGGTCTTCAATCTGTTTTTTGACGCGGTCGGGTTCGGCGGCGGGCAAGTCGATTTTATTAAGGACGGGCAGGATTTCTAAGTTCGCATCCAGCGCCGTGTAAACATTGGCCAGCGTTTGCGCTTCCACGCCTTGGGCGGCATCAACCACCAACAGCGCGCCTTCACACGCGGCCAAGCTGCGCGAAACTTCGTAGGCAAAATCCACGTGGCCGGGGGTGTCGATAAAATTCATCTGGTAGGTTTTACCATCGCGAGCTTTAAATTGCAGCCGGGTGGCGTTGGCTTTGATGGTAATCCCGCGCTCGCGCTCGAGCTCCATGGTGTCCATCATTTGGTCCTTCATGGCGCGCTTATCGATGGTGCCCGTAATTTCGAGCAGGCGGTCGGCCAACGTGGATTTGCCGTGATCGATGTGGGCAATGATGCTGAAATTGCGGATATGGTTAAGCGGCTGCTTGGACATAAGGGGGTGTATAAACAAGTTTCCCGCCGTACACAAGGCATACGGCGGGGGTCTTTCGTGTTATCAGCTCGGAAGCCAGCCGTCTTTCAGGCTTGGCCGCACGGGCAGGGTATCGGCCTGATGCGCTGTCAGCGCTTGGCCACTTATTGGCTCTTGTAAATGGCCATGTGCTTGGGCGGCAACCAAGGCCGGGTGGCACTTGTTGCCGCCATTGTGATCAATGAGGCGCCGAATTTCCTGCGCAATGGCAGGCGAAGTTTGCGGTTTCATAGGATTATCCTTACAGGTTGGGAAACGGGAACCCTGGTAGGGGCGAAAAGGGTTGACGCCGACCTGATGCCCGAGCGGCCATGGTTTGCCAACCCTCAATAGGCCGAAGGTTAAGGCTTTGGTAAGGCTGTGTGCTTTTTAAGAAGGGGGGGGCTTGGCAAGCTTTTTGAATTCTGTCACAAATAACGCATGGTCGTGGCTGTTCATACACTTGCACTGCAGGGGCTGCAGGGCACACCGGTGAAAATTGAGGTGCAGCTTAGTGGCGGGCAAGCGGGCGTTTACATTATTGGCTTGGCTGGCAATGCGGTGAAGGAAAGCCGCGACCGCGTGCGCGGCGCCCTGCATGCGCTGGGGATTGCCCTGCCCGACAAGCGCATTGCCGTGAACCTTTCGCCCGCCGATTTAACCAAAGATGGCAGCCATTACGATCTCCCCATTGCCTGCGCCTTGCTGGCTGCATTTGGCGTGATTCCTGCCGACGTAACCCACGGCCTGTGGCTGTTTGGCGAACTGGGGCTCGATGCCAGCGTGCGCCCGGTGGCAGGTTGCCTGCCCGCCGCGTTGTATGCCGCCCAAGCGGGCGCGCAATTGGTGCTGGTGCCCACCGCCAATGCGGCGGAAGCCGCCTGGGCCAACCAAGATGGCCGCGTGGGGATTGTGGGGGTGCCTACCTTGCATGCGCTGATTCGGCACTTCAGGGGCGAGGAACTGCTGCCGCCTGCCAGCCCCAAAGCGCTGGTGCCAGAAGCCTACCATGCGCCGGATTTACGCGATATTCGGGGCCAAGAAGGCGCCAAACGCGCGGCGGAAATTGCGGCGGCGGGAGGGCATCATTTATTACTGAGCGGCCCACCTGGCAGCGGCAAGAGCATGCTGGCCAGCCGCATGGGGGCGCTGCTGCCGCCACTCAATGCTGCTGAAGCGCTGGAAGTGAGCATGGTGCACAGTGTGGCGGGGTTAAAGTTACCCGAAAGCGGGCTCCTTACCACGCGCCCCTTCCGCGACCCCCACCACAGCGCCAGTGCGGTGAGCCTCACGGGCGGGGGGCTCAAGGCCAAACCGGGCGAAATGAGCCTGGCCCACCGCGGCGTGTTGTTTTTGGATGAACTGCCCGAGTTCCCGCGCGCGGTACTGGAAACCCTGCGCCAGCCGCTGGAAACAGGCACGATTACGATTGCCCGTGCCGCCGCGCACGTGACGTACCCCGCGCGGTTTCAACTGATTGCCGCCATGAACCCGTGTGCCTGTGGCTACTTGGGCGACGCCAAAAAGGGTTGCAAAACCCAGCCTGGCTGTGCCCAGCTGTACCAAAACCGCCTCAGTGGCCCGTTGCTAGATCGGTTTGATTTGCGCGTGAGTGTGCCGGCCGTGAAGCCCGAGGATTTGGGTCTGCCAGCGGCTAAGGAAGGAACTGCGGAAGTGGCGGCACGGGTAAGGGGCGCTAGGGAACTGCAGGCGGCGCGGCTGCAGGGGCGCGGCGCGGTGTGCAACGCCGAACTGACGGGAAAACTATTAGAAGAAACCTGCGAACTGAACAGCGAATGTCGCCAGCTGCTGAATACGGCGGCCGAACGAATGGGGCTGTCGGCGCGGGGCTACCACCGCGTGCTGCGGGTGGCCCGTACCTTGGCCGACCTGGCAGGCTCGCCACACATCGGGAAGCCACATGTTGCGGAGGCCTTGGCGTACCGCGTCGGCTAGGGTACAACCAAGCTATGATGCGGTTGCTTGGGGTTTTATTGCTGCTGCCTTTTGGGGCGGCTGTGGCGCAGCCACAAGCCGAAGGTGGGCCGAATGTGGGGGAAATCTTTCCGCGCAGTGCCAGCCTTAAACGCGGGGAAGTAAACGTACGCAGCGGGCCGGGCACGCAGTACCCGATTGTCTGGATTTATTGGCGTAGTGGCTACCCTGTGGCCCTGTTGGCGCGTTTTGATAACTATCTCAAAATTCGGGATTTTGAAGGTGAAGAAGGTTGGGTGCACCAAGCCATGGTGAGCAAGCGCGTCACGGCGTTGGTGGCGACCAAGGAACCCTTGCGGTTATTGAAAAAGCCTGACGCCAACAGCCGTGCGGTGGCGCGCTTGGGGGCTGGCGTGGTGGTGGCCCTGAACGAGCCCTGCGCCGATGCCTGGTGCGACGTGACCGTTGTGCCCAATGGTGACAGCGGCTACGTACGGGCGGCCGACCTCGACGTCCCGACCCCAGATGCCCTGCAGGCAGCCGCCGAGTAGCCGAATCTTTTTTAGGTTAAGCGAAAGTCATCCCAATGGGCAATGATGTGGCTGGCACCCGCAGCGCGTAAGTTTTCGGCCAGCGTGTCCGGTTCAGTTGCCGCACCGGTATAGCCCCAGCAAGTAAAACCAGCCGCCACGGCCGCACGCGCCCCCGCCACCGAATCTTCCAGCGCCAGGCATTGGGCGGGCGCTGCCTGGTAAAAAGCGGCGGCGGCCACGTACACATCGGGCGCAGGCTTGCTGGCACGGGTTGGGTGGGCTGGATCGGTACCACTGAAAATATGCCCGGCAAACAACGCGGGTAACAGCACACCATGCTGACGTTGGCCATTGATATATTCCAAAGTTAGGGCAATGCGGGTGGGATTGCTGTTGCTGACCAGGGCAATTTGCTGGCCGCAGGCCACGGTGCGGCGGAGCATCTGGAAGACCCCGGGCATGGGTTCGATGCCGTGGTCGCGAATCACGGCTTCCAGCGCCGCTTGGCGGCGTGGCGCAAATTCAGTCCAGTCTAGCTGGGTGCCGTGCTCGGCATTGATTTTGGCGAGCAACGAAGGCCCAGACATACCATGGTAGTTGGCGTACCACTGGGCGGCTGTCAGCTGCAGGCCGTAATGCGTGGCGAACAACTCGAGCAGGTTGGGTACGGAAAAGCTTTCGGTGTCAGCCAGCGTGCCGTCGAGGTCGAATGCAAGCAGGGCCCAGGCTGGCATTAAAACGCCTCGCGTAGTTTGCCGTCGAGCGTTTGCAAGTGCAATTCAGCGCGGGCTTTGAGGCTGGCGGGGTCGAGCGCCAATTCGGCCAGTGGCCCTTGCGGCAGTGTTTGCCATTTGGTTTTGAGTGCCAACGTGCGCGGTTCATTAAGGTTTAGCAGTACGCAAGGGCCCCATAATTGCGCCCCATTGGCCAGGGTAAAGGTGCCCAGTTCGGCTGCCACCCCAAAGGCTTTGGGCTCGATAAACCCCAGTTCCTGCAACAGCGGGTTTAAATGATTCCAGCTTGGGTGGTGACGCGGGTCGCCAGGTGGGGCATCCCAAAGTTTAAGCGTCGTGCGTAGTTCCGCTGAAAGTTTGGGGCCCAAACTGGCCAGCAGGGTGGCCACCTTCAGCCAATGCTGGGGGCTTAAACCGCCGCTGCGGTAAAGGGTGGTGGTGTCTAACAGTTCGGCCTGTGGGGTTTGGCCATCCAGCACACTGGCCCAGCTTTCCAACACCGCTTGGGTCAGGGCTTCCTTACGGGTGGGGGTTAACTGGTCAAGTTCAGCAACGTCGAGCAACCCCAGTTGTGATTCAATCCGCGCCAGCCCTTCCACCAGGCTGCTGGCCAACGGGCCGGCATTGAGGGGCAATTCCTGCGGCGTTTGGGCATAGCGCAGGGCACATAGCATGGCGCGGGCGGCCGCTGGCCCTTCTGGCTGGTGTTGCAGCGCCCGAAAGGCAGGGAGCGTGGAAAGAATCAGGGCGCTCATCCCGGCGTTGGGCACACTGCGGCGCTTAAAGGTAATTTTATCTTGAGCGGTAACCTGATACCAACGTGGCGGAATGCGAATTTCTTCCAGGCTGCTGACCACGCTTAAATCCTTCGCCAAGGCCACCACGCGGTGCCAGGCAGTGGCGGTGGGCAGCTGGCGCATCAGTTGCCAACGGGCCATCGACTGCTCGTAGAGCGTGAGCTCAGGGTTGGCTGGGTCAATCGGCCAATGCCGAAAACCGTTTAAAAAGCCTAAAATTTCGGCTTCCAGTGGGGCCAGTTGCGGGTGGGCGGGCGGGGTACCAATCAGGCTGGGTTGAAACTTGCTGAGCGCCATATTAAAGGGCTCGCTCGTACCCGCACTGTTGATCATTTCGTAGGCCGTGCCGAACTCATCGGTCGGTTCAGCTTCAAAACCGGTTTTGCGTTGGCGTTGCCAGGCAATCAGCCGTGTCGCTAGCCATACGGTAAAAAATCCTGCCGTCGCCGCACCACCCACCAACATCACGCCTTGCTGATAACGCGGCCAATTAAGGCCTGCGGGGCCGATTAAAAAAGTGCTCACCACCACATAGGCCCACCAAAACACCAGCAAAATACTGATGACTAAAGTAAAGCGATAGCGTGGGTCCATAATACCTTCGCAAGGTGCCAGTGATTGCCCCAAAATTCAAACTCTCAGGCGGTGCATTGCCCCTTACTGCTTAAAAAACTTGCACCTTTTATGCTTTTTTGGTCACAGGCGTATCAGGGTTAGCAGCTGCAGGGCTTTCATAGTTGGGCGAGACTACCGTAGGGTTGCATTACAACAAGAGGTTTATGGCCACGACCATGGCAACCCGATTGCACACATTTGGCCCCACATTAGGGGTATTCCTGGGGGCAGCTTTGCCTGTGCTGGTACAGGCGGCTTCGCCGGTGCCAGGCTTTGTGGCGCCGATTGCGCAAACTCCCGTGCAGGAATATGTCGATGACACGCGTGGGCTGTTTATTCCTGCCCATACCCAGCTGCGCGCCAAAACTGAACGCGAACTGGCGGCTTGGCAGGCCACAGTAAACCCAGCTGCGGGTGCAGCAATGAGCCGCGAGCAAAGCCTTAACCGCCTGGCCACGGGCGAAGCCGATACCGCCAGCGCGCTGAACCGCATTGCCAATAATCCAGGGCTGCTGGATGGCGCCCAGGTAGCCCAGAATTTTGCCCAACCACGTCGCCCTGCGCCTGAAAGCTTGGCTGAGATGCCATCGCTGGCGACAGGCGGCCAACCTCGCATGGCCACCGAAAGTGCCAACAGCACCAACCTGATGGTGGGGGATGTGCAGGGTGGCCGTACGGTGGCGATGGGCCAAGGACGCGGTGGTGCGGTTGATTTGCAAAACAGTATTGTCCGGATTAACGAAGAGCGGATTACCGTACGCCGTGCGCTGCAGCGGATGCTCGACCAAGTGGGTGGTAACGCCTGGACAGTGGTATGGGATTTAGACAATACAAACGCCAGCCTGCCAGAAATGGAAATCTCGCTGCGGGCCGATGAACCCTTCCTAAAGGTGTTGAACGCCTTGTTGGCACGTTTGCAAAGCCGCAGCGGCCAGCCGTTGCGAGTAATTAAATACGACGCCACGCAACGGTTGGTCATTACCGACCGCGCCGGCGTGAGTGGTGGTAATGAAGCCGGAGGGGTTAGCAGTGCTGGTTTTGGCGCAGCGATTACCGAAACGGTGCTGAAAGAAAATCGGATAAGCCTGCACTTTGATGAAGTGCCGCTGGTGGATGCGCTGGAAAACATGGTGAACCAGGCGGGTAAGGGCCAATGGCGGTTGCGGATGTATGCGGGTACCGATCAGGTGTTGAAACCTGCGCACATTGAAGAACCCTTTGGTATTGCAATTGAACGGGTGCTACGGGTGTTTAATCTGCGTTATGAAATCTTCCCTGGCGGTAAACTGATTGTGGTGACTGCGGGCGATAGTTTTGGTTTCCGGGGGGTTGAGTAGTCATGCGCCAATTTATTACTTGCACGTTGCTGGCCAGCGTATTCTTGCTGGCGGCTTGTAACAATATTTCCAGTATTCAGCGCAATTCACCTGCCAATGCCTATAAAAATAATGACCCAAACAAAGCCAATCAGGCGTCGGTCATTGGGATCGGTGAGCCGATATCTGTGCGCCAGGCAGCGGCAAATGCCACGGTGGCCTTAAGCGGGCAATATACGCTCGATGATGTGATGCGACGGGTGGCTGCGACCTACAACCTGGCCGTACGCTGGGGCAGTGGGGTGCAGCAGGGCAAACGCGCCGACCTGGTGATGAAAAACCTTACCTTCGATGAGGCACGGAATTATATCGAGGATGTTTATGGCATTCAAATTATTAAAGAAGGTGAACGTCGGTTGTTGGTGTTGCCTTCGGCCACCGCCCCGCGCCTGACCGAATTTGCGCCCGGCAACAACGTCACGCTCGGGCAAGCGTTGCGCGGGTTGGCCGACCAATGCAACACCAACCTCATGATCAGTGAAAATAAAGATCAGCTGAACAGTATCCGGGTAAGTACCCGTCTGCGCGACATGACCTGCCATGAGGCGTTTGAGGCGTTGCTAACCCCGCATGGCTTAAGTGTGCAAGATCGCGGCGATTATATGACTGTGGGGGGGCTACCCCAGCGGCAATGGACAGTTAACCTGTTTGAGCCCGTACGCAACGAAGAAGTTGAGGTAAATTACAGTTCGGATTTTGGGGCTGGTGGTGGCGAAGGCGAAGCCGGAAGTGGCGGCAGCATGACCTCGGGCGGCAGCAACCAAGTCTCGATTAAATATGAACGTGATTTATGGAAAGATCTTGAAGGTGATTTACAAGCGCTCATCGATAATTCCTGCCCCAGCCGTGCCACTGAAATGGTGCAACCACCTGCAGCAGTAGTCTCAGCTAACCCAAGTACCCTGTTGCCACCCCCAAGTGGTTCGGGTGCTAATCAGGCCGATCCCAGCCTCATGGCGCAGGCAGCCCAGCCGCAGCCAGCAGCGCCAGCTCCACCGGTAACGCTTAACGAGAGCGAACCCAAATGCGGCTATGTACGGATCAACACGGCGGTTGGTCTGGTTCAAATGCAGGCCAGTCAGGCCACGCTTGAAAGTGCGAATGAAATTATTACCCGTACTGAAGCGATTGCGAATCGGCGGCTGATACTAGAGGCGCGCGTCCTCGCAGTCTCACGTGATAATAAATTTGAACAAAAGGGTGCGATTCAGACGGCAAACAGTAATCTCGACGCCAATTCTTTTATTTTAAATACTCCAGGGAGCATTACGTCCTCCCTTAGTTCACTGTTGAATGGCAGTGTTGGCGGCCTTGCTTTTGGTAACAACAACCTTGATGCGGTGGTATCTTTGCTTGAACGCTATAGCACCACATACCAGCTGATGCATCCCGTCATGGAATTGATGGACCGCCAGCGTGCAACTCTAATTGATGGCACCAACGAAAAATACTTCGTCATTCGGAGTACCACCACCACTGGCACAGCTTCGACCACGGCCAGTGATGTGGAGGAACGTACGCAATTTTTAGGGCTTCAATTTTCCGCCTCGGCCCAGGTATCGGATGACCCAAGCGAGCCGCATACAATTTCACTACAAATTCCCATCACCAGTTCCGATCGGACAATCCCCATTCCAAGTAATGCAACAGGCGGAGTTGCGGGGAATGCACCGATTGCCAATACCCGCCTGATTGACCAAAAAGTGCGGATCCGGGATGGCGAAATTAAAGCGATTGGTGGGCTTACCACCACGGTTGCCACCGATTCTGAGAGTGGCATGCCGGTGTTTCGGGATATCCCCTTGATTGGCAAGTTAGGGAATTCCCAAGAAGTGGTGTATAAACAAGTCGAGTTTGTAATTTTGCTACAGGTCCGCCGCCTGAATTAGGAAATGGCTGTCTGTTGCCCTTGTCAGGGCCGCAGGTACTTGCTCTCATAGGGTACAAACAAAGGATATTTCCATGCTACGCGCATTTGCCAAGTATTTGCAGCCACAGTTGCTGAACCGTAAAGGTTATACTATCGACCAAACCATTCTGATTGTTGCGATTATTGCCATTTTGATCACCCTGATTATTATCACCATCGGCTGGCAGCTGATTAACCGCACCAGCGGGACGAAGTTGGGGAGTCAGTTAAAGCAGGTTGAAGATGCAGTTAGTCAGTTTTATGCTGCTAATCGCGTATTTCCTCACCAATCTTTTGCGGTTGCCCCAACTAACACGATTGCTGGGAATGTTTTAGTCCTTACTGGTACTGTACCAGCTGGTGCTACTATGTTACCAACAATTTCTCCAAATTCAATGAGTAACTATTTAGGTGGATTTAAAATCAACGGAACAACAAACGTTCAGAGCAGCTATGGCAATACCATAACTATGCAGTCTGGTATTGTAACGCCCTGGACTGGGGCATCAAACTCTAAGCAGTATTATATCATTGAATTTGTTGGTGTTCCGCAATCTGATGCCGTTGAAGCAGATCGGGCGATCGATGGTAATCAGCCTAATTCAAATTCAACTGGGCGTTTGGTTTATAGTAACACTGGTTGCCAACCAACCTCAGGTGGTACAGTGCCTACAATTACTGCTTCGAATGAAGCAACGGTCTTCGTATGTTATGTAGCATCGCCACTCAACTAAATGAATTGGCCAACAACTAATCTACCATCAACAGCGGGGCCAAACTCCGCTGTTGGTACTTTTGAAGGGGTCAATGGCGCCGCGTTGGTGCCAGAGCTTGGGGCCAGCACGCCGCGGCAAGAAACTTACGGCCAAATTCTACGAATTCTACATAGCAGCAACGATTTAGGGCTGGATAATGTGGCCAAGCAGCGGGTGGAAGAGGCAACCAAGGGCCCGCCCGAACAGGCCGAGCTTTCGGTGCGGCAGCTGCTCGCAAGCAAGGTCGTTACCCGTATCCAGTTGGCCCGTGCCATGGCCCGTGCCAACAAGCAGCGCGAGCTGATGTCGGTGCTCGATATTCCCCCCGAAGGTTTTGCCTTGCGTCAACAGCTGCACGCCAAGCTTAAAACCCTGATGCGGGCCGAACGGATTGTACCGGTAAGCCAGATTAAAGACGATGCCGGCCAGTTAACCGATTTCCATATTGCCCACGACAGCCCAATCCCCGACCTGGTGGTTGAAGCCAAAATTCGGGAATTTTTTAGTAACGATTTAAAACTGCACTGGCATTTTTGCCTGCGCGAGGTGGCGGGTGCCTATTGGTTGAGTGGCGAAAGCGAGACCATCGATGCGGGGATGGAAGCCGAAGCCTTGCTCGACCGCCTGATTTCCAACGCCATCGATAGCCGTAGCTCGGATATTCACATCGATCCAAGTATCAAGGGCGAGCCACGGGCCGTGGTGAAATACCGCATCGACGGCTTTGTGCACCCCAAAGAAGTAATTACGCTCGAGCAGCTCGACCGCCTGCGGGTGCGGATCGAAAACCTAGCGCGGATGGCCAAGGTGAATTTGAACCATGCCAACAAAGGCGCATTTAGCCGCAGCGGTTACGATTGGCGCGTGCAGATTCAGCCCCATGCGGGCCGCCAGGGGCCTGTGCCACGGATTGTAATTCGGCGCCTACAGCCTGAAGTGATGCCCTTAGAAGCCTTGGGCTACCCGCAGGATTTTATCGATAAAGCCAAGAATGCTGCCAGTGCGCCCAATGGCGTAATCTTCTGGACAGGGCCAACGGGCAGCGGCAAGACCGAGTCGATCCATGCGGCGGTGGTGAGCGTGAACCCGATGGCCAAGGGTTTAAGCGTGCACACCATTGAAGACCCGCCTGAAAAACGGGTGCCTGGCTATGCGGTGCAGATGGAAATTGCCGCCGAAGATCCAAGTCGGACGGGCTTGCAGCTGATGAAATCTTCGCTGCGTGCCGACCCAGACGTGGTCATTTTCGGGGAAGTCCGCGACAGTGAAATGGCCAGCCTGGTGTTTGAAGCTGCCAACACTGGGCACTTGGTGTTTACCACCCTGCACACCAATACTGCGATTGATAGCATCTCCCGATTGGCCGAGCTTGGCATTAAAGGTTTTATGTTAAGTTATGTGCGTGGAATTGCCGCCCAGCGATTGGTGCGACGGCTGTGTACCCATTGTAAATTAAAAATGGATACGGCTGATGAATACACGCGGTATGTCTTTGACCGTTATCAGGTTAGTTTAGATGGCGCCGATTTACACGTGGCCAACCCGGAGGGCTGCGCCAGCTGTAATTTTACCGGTTATTATGGCCGGATTGCGGTGGCCGAGTGGCTAAAACCCAGCAAGGAAATCATTGAAGCCAGCGAAGCGGAAAACTATACGGGTATGGAAGATATGGCCAGACGCGCTGGCTGGCAGCCGATGGGGCGGATGGGCGTGTTGCATATTAAGCGCGGCATAACCGATGCTGCCGAGCTTTCCACAAAAATTCTTGAGCTTTCTGCGGAAACTCTGGTTAAATAAGCCAGCTTTATAAGCTCGTGGCGATCGGCCCACGCGAATCCGAGCAAGGAATAGAGTGAACTATTATGGGTCTAGAGTTCGGAAAATCATCCCTGTCGACAGCTGATCGCGTCGATTTTTTTAAAACTCTGTCAGGGTGGCTGAATTCTGGTTCGGGGCAAATGTCGCTGGCCGAATGTGTGCGAAATACGGCCAGTGGTTTTTCTCAGGAAGAATACGCACCGTTGGCACCGAAAATGGAGTTGTTAAGTGCCGAAGTCACCAGTGGCCAAATGCCCTTCTATGAGGCTTTGGCCAACTCTGGTCTGGGCTTTAAGCCTCAAGAGCTTGCAGTGATTGAGGCGGCCGAGCGCAGCAGCCAATTGCGCGAAGCCGTGCCAAGCCTCGTTACCGCAATGGAAACCGAACAGGCCGGTCGGCGCGACTTGATGATGAAGTTAAGCGGCCCGCTGGTGATTGGCGTCATGCTGATTGCGCTGACCTTGGGCGTGATGATTGTTATGCTGCCGCTGGTGATTTCGCCGGTCTTGAGCCGTAATCCGAAGGCGCTGGAAACCTTTCCGTTCATTTTGGTTTGGTTTTGGTATGCTTCGGTGTGGTTAAGGGCTAACTACATGATTTTAGTCGCCGTTCTGGTTGCGCTGATTGTGGTTTTTTTATGTCGTAATCTACCCGCATTGCAGCCTTACTGGCTACGGTTTTTGTTAAAATGGGGCGTTTCGCGCAAGCTGGTGTTAGGTTTTAACAGCATGGTGGTGGTATATTTTTTACCAACCTTTGTTCGTTCGGGGATGCCCACCTACCAAGCCTTTGAGCAGTTGGCGGGCTGTGTCCGCAACCCACTCATTGCCAGCCTGTTACAGGCGGCTGCCGAAGATCACCGCGGGGGTTTGCGCTTAAGCCAGGCAGCGAGTATTTTGCCCTTTAAAGCATCGTTTTTAAATGCCCTGGAAGCAGGGGAAGCTACAGGGGCGATTGCCGACCGTGTCTCTGACTTGCAAGCCCCCTATAAGCTCGAGCTTGAACGCTATATTCGGCAAGTGGCCAGCACGGTAAAGTTTATTGTCATGGCAGGACTGTTGCCTTTGTTCATTGTTGCCACGTACACTTCGCTGGTGGGACCAATTTTTGCCTTGATGGAGTACGGACGCTAATGGAGCGTGCCCGATGAGTCTGTATGTCGTCAGCCGCCGCAAGGTGGTCTTTCAGCAGGCGGGCACGGGTGGCTCGTTGGTGGTGTATGTGCCTTCTGCCGACCAGATTCAAGTTCTCAAAGATGCGGCAGGCACCACGGTTGCCGTTAAGTCGGCCAATAGCCCTTCTTCTGGGCGCGGGCCTCAGCTGGTAAGGGTGCTGCGGGGCCAGCGCACCTTGTACGGCACGCTGCCACAAGAAATTTTAGAATTACGGCAATCGGTAAAAGTTTGGCTGGCCGAAGATTTAGCCCCCCCTGCGGCGGAAGCCTTCTTTTACGTGTTTAGCCCGCAAGTGGTGGTTCACGGCATCCGGGAGCGCAACGACGAAGGGCGCCTGATGTGGCGGACTGCCCAGTTGCAATTGCCGGCTGGCGAGGCGGCACTGGACGCGCTCAATATTATTTTGGCCGATTACAGTCTGGCTAACCCGGGCCAGAATGTCTGTGTCGCAGTGGTTAATGACACCACGTTATTCCGCACAATGCAGCAGGGTGCCGCCGCCCATGGCTTTACCCCGGTGCCCTTCAGCACTTTGCGGCCAAGCCCTGAAGTTGACCCACTTTACAAGCATGGTAATTTTACCTGGCTTTATCTGCTGCTGGTGGCGTTGGGCGTGATTGGCGTTTTGGTGGTTGGTATTTTATGGACAGCGGAACTCGGTAAGGCACGTGATTTGGAGCGCCAGATCGAAGAAATAGAGTTTAAAATCCAGGCAGTCCAGATTAACAAACGTACGGGCCATATCCGCCAGCCCGATGCGGTATTGAATGAAATCAAAGCGGGGGTGGCGGTCTCGCCTTCGGCGCTGATTCAGGCCAGCGCGGGCGCTGTGGCCGCGATGGGGGAAATTCAGCAAATTGCCCTGGGTCAGGCGAGCTCCTTAGACACAGAAGCGGGAATTCAAGTTTTGCCCGAATGGCAATTGATGAAGATTACCCTTAATAATCCCGTTGAAAGCCTGTTGGTCGATCAAGCAACCTTGGCGCGTGAGGTTTTGGCCAATCAGCCTTGGGTGCGTCAGGTCGTGCGGCAGGGCCAGGGAAGCGAAAGCCAACAGCTTGACCTCATTTTAATGCTGCAGGTCACGGGCACCGTGCCTCCGGTTGTTTTACCCGATGAGGTGGTTCAGGTTAACCCAAGCCCAACTGTACCAGCCGTAACCGTGAGCGGGGGCCAGCCATGACCCGCACGAACCTCCGTCTGCTGACCATCCTGTTTTTAATGTGTATGATAATTTGCGGCTTTTTGCTGTATTGGCAGGTTCAAAAGCAGCAAGTCCGCGTGCAAGAACTTGAAAGCAGCCGGGCTGCCCGTCAGCTGGAATTTGATAACCTGCGCTTCTTGGTGATATCTCAAGATAAGCTGGATTCGCTGACAATGGACGAGCGGCTTTCCACCCAGCTGGATGTGCTGAAGTATTTGGGACTGGAAAAAATTAAACTCGATTTCCGAATCGACGGGCGTGATTCGCGGAGCGCGGGCGACACCACGTTAATTGCGCGCAACGTTACGGTGCAGGCGCGGAAGTCGTACCAAGAGATTAATGCGCTGGTAGACCAGCTGTTTAACAGTGGTAAATTTAATATTGTGAACCTAACTTTAACGAAAGGTGATGATAGCTTGCCCGAAAGTACAGCCCTCATGCTGCAGGGGCGGTTGTTCAGTTTGCAAAAACAAGGTGAAATTGATGCAGCACCCGACGCTGCTGAAACTGTGCAACCATGATAAAATATGTATCAATCAGCGTGGCAGCCATTGTACTAAGCAGTTTTGCTGGCTTGGGCCATACTTTGGTGCTTTGGCAGGTCGAAAATCCACTTTCCCCCACCATGGTCCCGGCTTACCGCGGCCAACCTAGCCCGTTTCCGCACCCAAAAATCGTTGCTTCCGATGTGGCTGTTGAAGATGAAGCGGCCATTACAAATGCCTTAAGGGTAAAGGCCCTGCAAGAAGCCAAGAATATGGTTAAGCCCACCGTGGCACTGAGCCTTAAAAGCATGAGTGGCATGATTAAAGGGGTTTCCGATGGGTTGCAGGGGCGCCGCGTGCTGGTAGGCAACGAATGGATTGGATTAAAAGAAAAAATTTCAGTCACCTATATTATTAACCCGCGCACGATTGAGGCGTTGAAAATTCTTAGCCAATACGACTACCAGACAGCCGACAGCATGCAACGCAAGCTTATGAAAAACAAAACAGATTGGGAAGAACAAGGGGTCACCATTCAGGCGATAAATGTGCGCAACCGGCAGGTGACGATTGCAACGCCGGAAGGAACGATGCAAATCCCTTTTTATCTCGAGCCTTAGATGAAAATTCAGGTGCATTTGTGTGGTGGCTTATAAAGAACCAACGTCATGCCCGCCGTATTTTTTATTGCACTGTTTTCACTCGTCATTGCTTTAATGATGAGTTTTGTGGTGGGGTCGGGCAGCAACGTTGGCCAGTTGAATCAGCAATTGGCGCAGGAAACTGAAAACTATTTTAAAAATCTGGAACTTGTGGTGAATCAGGATATTACCCCGAAACAGCTGGAGCTTGCGAATGACACCGCCACCGCCGAGCAAATTCTACGGCAAAATGCCCTGGCTCAAATGGCGCCTGGCAGGTGGGGCAACCCTTTATATGATGCCTGGGGGAACCCTTTAAGCATGCCAGTTAATTTTCCGCGCGAAAACGTGGCTATAAGTGCGGATGCGCGGGTGCCAGTTACCGGGATAATTCTGATTTCGGCAGGGCCAGACCGCATTTTTCAGACCAATTTGCCCACGGGTGGGGGTCTTTCGGGGCTCTTTGGGGTTGTCCCACCTTCTGGCAGCGATGATATTGTGACCACCTTTACCGATGAAGAGGCGCAGCGCCAAACTCTGGCAAGTTTAAACAGTCGGTTAGAGCGTATCGCGAAGGCGATGTTACGAGTCTATAAAATTGAATTTGCCAAATACCGCTTGGCGGTTGAAGCCAACTACCGTAATGAGTTGCTCAGCAACCCCTCTGCCCCACCGCCGGACTGGTCGAGCTTGATTGCAAACGATGAAAACGCCCCCCAATTTGTGGATATTCGGGATACCGAGGCCCGTAAAACATTAGGGGTTGAGGAAGAGTTTGCCTTTCTTGAGCGCTTGTTACCCAACAACGGCCAGATGCGGGTGACTTTTCAGGAATCGGCCCCAGATTTGCACCTGGGTGCTACCTTGTTGCTCACTAACGCCAGCAATGCTTCACCTTGGCCAGTTGTTCAACTTAAAATACCGTTAAAGGGAGGATTTTAATATGACTCATCAATATTTGCGAGCTGGCTTTACGTTGGCGGAAATGATTCTGGTTGTGGCGATTATTTCTATTTTACTGGGGGTTTCTACCCCTTCAATTTATCAGTTTATGAAGCAGCGCGATATTCAGCAGGAAGAAAATACGTTGCAGGAAATGCGACGTGCTTTACAGGCCTATTTGGCCGATAAGAATGCACTGCCACAGCTCGATAATCCTGCTACGCCCGAGGTTGAATGGGCCATAGACTTGGCCGGCTATACCAATTTAAGCGCCGCCGAAATGGCCCTGGATACATGGGATGAGAACCGAGTTTATGTTAATTATGTGGATTCCACACGCAACATTCAGGGCTCATCTGTTGCCATCAATTACGTAACGTTTATGAGTTCGGGCCCCGATAAAGTGGCAGCTGCTTCAACCGGTGTGGCCATCGATGGTACGAAATTTGCCGCGCCCACCGACCCTGACTGGTGGGCTATTACGGGGACACCCGCGCAACGTACCAGCCTGTTTGGGCAACTGGCCAGCGCCGATGATGACCTGATGACTAAATTTACCGACTATGCCGAGAAGCTTGATCGGTACAATCTGACGCTGCAACGGATGGACCGGATTGCCAATGCGGTGGAATCGCTGGCGCGTTTGCGCTATGGTGAAGAGGTGTCTGCCTGTGCCGGTTTGCCGCGTAACAGCAGTGGGCAAACCGGGATTCCAAAGTGCGACATACCTGGTGCTCTCGAGCAAGTGGTGTATTACCCCATAGGTACCCCCAGTAACTTGGATGGGTGGAATATCAACCTGCACCGCTATCAGGAAATTTACAATGCGGGTGCCGTAGCAGTGGACGATCAAGTGAATGTCCGTAACGGCCAGCCCGATAACGTGCGGCGTCAGGATATGATAAAACTGATGCGTTTACTGGGATTATCGGACGATTTCTGCTGCTCAGCGTTGGAAATGGGAACTGATGGCGAGCCGAAACCGTTCTACTATTTCAGTAACCCAAGGCCACGCGGTATTAGTGCCAACTGTGGTACGCGGCCCGATCTCGCGACCCAGAAACTTCCTGCCCGGCTGTCGACCATCAACGATGACAGCGCCAGCCCCCCGACCTGTGGGTAAGCGCTACGGTGTGGCTTGAAGCGGCGGCTGCAATTCATGCACATTGGCCATGGATGTGGCCGGTATGGGGCGGGGTGCTGGGCGGGGTGCTGGGGAGTTTTTTAAGCTGCGCCATTTACCGAATTCCGCGCGGCATTAGTCTGCGCCAGCCGCCCAGCCAGTGCCCGCACTGCCACACGGTGCTTAGGGTACCCGAGCTGGTGCCCGTGCTAAGTTGGCTGGCACTGCAGGGAAAATGTCGGCACTGTCGGGTGGCCATTCCTTACCGAACGTTGCTGCTGGAAATCGGCTGCGTTGCGGCTGGTGGATGGTTGGTCTGGGCCCTGTTGCCGTAACTGTTCCCAACCGTGGTGTTCAGGGCACAGGCCCGTGTCTAAGTAATCCTTAAAATTGCCGTTAAGCTGGCAAAAAACCACATAATTCGGCAGGATCTGACCATGATGCGCGTGGGGTTGATCCTGCTTGGAGCCTTGGGGGCTGGCAGCGTGCTGGCACAACCCACCATTACTTGGAGCCGTAGCCAGCCTAACCTACAGCCAACCCCACTGCTTGTAACCACGGGGCAAGTGGTCCTCACCCGTGTGCCCAGCGGCTTGCCAGAGGGGCTGACTGCCGCTGAACTGGCGCAAAAGTTGGTGCTGCAGGAACAACAGCTGGCATCTCTTCAGCAGCAACAGACCACCAATAATGCCGAGACCCGTGAATTTGCCAAATTGCAGGCCGAACTTGCCCGCGCCGAAGCCGAAAAGGAAGCCATCGCCCGCAGCATGGCCGCCAGCACGCAGCATGTGGCAGTGCAGGCAGCGGCGACCGAAGCACGGCTGAACCGCGAAATTTTGGCGCAGCAACAGTTGGCGAACCAAAACCTCACCGCCCAGTTGCGGGATTATACCGTAGGCCAAATGGCCGCCAGCAAAGCCGCGACTTTGCAGGAAGTGGGCGGGCAGTTGCAGCAATTGGCCGGGCAGGTGGCGGCAGTTTCGGCCAGCATGCTGCAGCCTGCGCAAGTGGCCGCCATTGCCGACCGCCAAGCTGCCGAGCAAGTGGCCGCCGCCCAACCCGCGTTTGAAGCCTCGGCCCAGGCCTTGGCCCTGCAAACGTTGGGCAATGCCAAGCCGTATCTGCAAACCATCGCGCGCGGTGCCGTGGCCGATGCCGACCCGGCCATGCAGCAAGCGCTTGGCCAGGCAGTGGAACGCGCGCTGCAACAACAAGATTCCTCGGCAGCGTTTAGCATGCGCAAGGCGATTGTGGATGAACTGGCCGCCGCCACCCAAGGGGCGATTTCCCCCACCACCCGCCTGGGCAACGATTTGGAACCGGCTGCCGGGCCAAATGGTACCCCTGAATTGGCGCTTGAGGCCGCACGGCTGCGGCTGGGCCGCTTGCTGGCACCCACCGAAAACGCTGTGGCCAGTGGCCCTGTGCTGGCCAGCCTTCCTGCCGTTAGCAGCCCCGAAGTGGCGGGCGTAAGCCTGCAGCGGGCACGCGCCCGCAACGACCTCATGAACCTGCGCGACTACAAAGTGGTGGTGCACGAAGATGGCCAGACGTTGCCCGATATTTTGGGTAAAATAATCAAGCGGGCTGAACCCTTCACGGGGACGTGGCAATTAAAATGGAAAGTTTCGGCGGAAAATTCCGACCTGTTGACCGAGAAATTCAGCCTCGATGCCGAAACCACGTTTGGCGAGTTTGTGAGTTATCTTGCTCAATATTTGCTCAATGATCGGGGGGTAAAGCTCAGTTTCTCACTCTTTGACCGTGAGCGGGTTGTGCTAGTCTCGGATTAAGATGTTCAAGCTGCGTCATTTTTTTTGGCTTACCTGTGCCACCACAGCGCTGACTGGGTGCGGCCTGTTGGGCGCACCGCCCCGCGGCTCCTTGGCAACGTTTGCAGCCCCCACGCGGGGCGACGGCGGGATTGAACTGACCCGTACGGCACTGATTCCAGGCGCCACCCAGCAGGCCAATAAAATTGGGGAAGTGGCCGACTGCTTTGGCCCCGGCATGGGCGTCCAGATTGAAACCAGCCGCGGCAGCCAAACCATGTTGTTCGACAGTTACGGCGAAGAATGCGGCAGCGCCAACTTGTTGTTTGACGGCAGCGCCCCAACCGGCAAGCGCCAGGCCGACCCCACCATTTCCATTCAGCTTCACGATGCGTTTGGCGCGATTTTAGAGGAACGCCCCGCCGCCACCATTCCGGGCCGCGCCGCGCGTGGTGCGTTGCCAGAAATTCCCGCCATTTCCCTGCGCGAAACCCTGACGCCTGTGGTGGTGGAGGCCCAAGACCCGCTCGCCGCCACTCTGGGCGCTTGGCAACAGGGTGATAACCTGCGCGCCACGCGCCTCGAACAGGGTACGGAAGCCAGCACGCGTGAGTTAACACGTTTGGTGACCCAGGCCGAAAACAGCAGCAGTGGTGCGGCGGCCGCAGCGCTGGCAGCACGGCTGCGCGAACAGGAACGCTTGCTTGGCGATGAGCGTCGCCGCCACGAGGATACGCTGGCTGATTCGGCGCAAAACCGTGCTCTTACGCAAGCCCAGCGTGATGCCTGGCAGCAAGAACAAAACCGCCTGCAAGGTGAACTCGATGCCGCCAAGACGCGTGCCGCCCAGTTTGAACAATTGGCCAGCCGTTTGCAAACCGAAAAGGCCCGCAAGGAAGCGGCGATGGGCGAACGCATCGCGACCCTTTCTGGAAGTTTAAAACTGGCCGAACAGCAGGCCGAAGTTGGGCGGCGCGAGCTCATTCTGCAAGCCGCCGCCAAAGTGGCTGAAGCCCAAGCACTCGCCACTGCGGCGCGGCTGGATACCCAAAACGACCAACTGGCCGAAGCCAGCCGCCTGCATGCCCAGGCCAACGAACTGATGGATGAAGTGCTGCTGGTGCGCGGCGAGGGCAGCCTTGAACCTGCGGCAGGCTCCAACAGTAAAACCGCCGACCTGCCCCTGACCGACGCCCCCGTGGTGCTGCAGGCGAAAGAACGCACGCTGCCCGATATCTTAACGGAAGTGCTGCAACAGGCCGCCAGCCACAGCGGCGCCTGGCGGGCCGAATGGCAACTGGGCGAGGCGGGCCAAAAACTGCTGGCTGAACGCTGGAGCCTGACGGCGGAAGCCACGGTGGGGCAAATTCTGGCCAACCTCGGCAGCCAGGTGCAACAGGAACATGGCCTGACCCTGCAATTTACCCCGTTTGTCCAAACGCGTGTGTTGGTAATTACCGCCACTGGTGCCGCGGCCAAGCCCTAGCTGGCCGCACCCACGATTAATATTTCCTTTAAAAATCGAAGCCCCAGAGCTTTTCCAGGTTATACAACGCGCGTTTTTCGGCGGTAAAGATATGCACCACCACGCGGCCTAAATCCACCACCACCCATTCGCCAGCCTGCTGGCCTTCGTGGCCTAACACTTCGGTCGGTGCGGCTTCCAGCACGGCTTTGGCCAGGCTTTGCAGGTGGCGCGAACTGGTGCCCGTGGCAATCACCAAGTCATCGGTAATGCTGCTGCTCTTGCTGACGTTGAGGACCAGTGGATCGAGAGCCTTGTGGTCTTCCAGCGCCAGTAGCACCCGCTTGGCCAGCGGTACGGCGGCTTTGGGTTTGCGGGCTCCACGCGGCGCAGGCGCGGGTTGGGTAGGCGCCAGCTTGCGCGGCGCGGTGATGACAGAGCGGGTCAGCGGCGTATCCTTGGCAGGTTATGGGAGGAAAGGGGATAAATTATCACCATCTAAATGCAGTTTTCGCTAAATTTTTACCAGGTGCAAGAGGCCGAGCTTTCTGGTTGCCGCAGGGTGTGGCAAGCTTGCATGGGGCAGAAAAAAGCATTGGTGACGCTTGCGTGCTGCGGGTAATTCTGGCTAGGGTGCTGCACATGAATAAAAAGGGCGTACGGATGCGACAGTTGCAGGTTTTACTTACCACCACCATGTTGATTGCAGTCCCGTTTTTGGCCAGCGGCCAGGCCTTTGCGCAGGGCCGCAGTGTCGACCCGGCCGTGTACGAAAAGCTGGATGTCTTTGCCCATGTACTGGAAAAAATCCGGACAAGTTACGTGGAAAGCGTGACCGAAACCAAGGTGATTGAACATGCGATTAACGGCATGCTGACCAGCCTCGACCCCCACAGCGCTTACATGAACGAAGACGATTTTAAGGATCTTAAACAAAATACCCAGGGCGAGTTTGGCGGCCTCGGGATAGAAGTGACGATGGAAGGCGGGCTGGTGAAGGTTGTCAGCCCGATAGAAGATACCCCCGCCGCTGCCGCAGGCCTGATGAGCGGAGACCTGATTATTAAAATTGATAGCCGTGACGTGCAGGGCATAACCTTGAAAGACGCCGTGGACATGATGCGCGGCAAACCAGGGACTACGGTACGCCTGTTAATTTTGCGCGAAGATGAAAAGCGGACCTTTCCTGTAACCCTGACCCGCGCCAAAATTCAGGTAAAGCCCGTGAAAAGCCGCCTGCTGGAAGCGGGCCTCGGGCAGTTACGGATTTCAACCTTCAACGATTTTACTGAAAGTACGTTGGTGAGCCACGTGCAGGCGTTGGAAGCCCAAAATAAAGGCCCGCTGAAGGGCGTGGTGCTGGATCTCCGCAACAACCCGGGCGGCTTATTGCAGCAAGCCATTGCGGTGAGCGATGACTTTCTGGAATCGGGGGAAATTGTTTCCACGCGTGGCCGCATTGCAGGCCAAGATACCCGCTACACCGCCCGCGCTGGCGATATTTTAAACGGTAAGCCGATTGTGGTGCTGATTAACGGCGGCAGCGCCAGTGCGGCCGAAATTGTGGCAGGCGCCCTGCAAGATCACC
>JAIXUT010000061.1 GCA_027483385.1 Alphaproteobacteria bacterium | reverse complement strand
GAAGTCACAGAGTGTGACATCGGGTTCATGGCCGACGCCGGAAATGACCGGAATCTCACTCGCCGCCACGGCGCGCACCACCGCTTCGCTGTTAAAGGCCATCAGGTCTTCGAGGCTACCGCCGCCACGGGCGATGATAATAACACTCGGGCGCTGAGGTTCGGGCAGTTGATTCAAGGCAATAATGGCGGCAGCAAGCTGGTCAGGCGCCTCTGGCCCCTGCACGGCACAGGGGGCCAACAGCACCTCACGCGGGCACCTGGCCTGAATGCGGGTCAGCATATCGGCAATCACAGCGCCGGTGGGGCTGGTCACAATCCCTACCCGCGCGGGCAAAAAGGGCAACGGGCGTTTACGGGCGCTATCAAACAGCCCTTCGGCCTGCAGCTTGGCTTTCAAGGCCTCAAGCTGCGCCAACAACGCCCCCTGCCCGGCCATTTGCAAGCTGGTTACCTGCAACTGATAGCTACTACGGGCTGGGTAGGTGGTCAGCTTGCCACGTACTTCCACCAGTTGGCCGTGGTGCGGGATTGTGGCCCAGCGTTCCACGGTGGTGCGCCAGGCCACCACCGCCAGAGTGCTGGTGTCGTCTTTTAAATCGGCATAGAAATGCCCGCTGCTATGAACTTTAGGGGCGGAAAGCTCGCCTACAATGGTGACACTGCCCAGGGCTTCCACCTGCCCCCGCACCAAGGCACTGGCCGCCGAAACAGTCAGCGCCTCGGCGGGTTCGAACAGGCTAGAGGGCATCGACGTCTGGCAGTTCCGTCTTGGTGCGTACCGTGCGCTTGGCCTTGGGTGTTTCGGTCACGGCGGGGGCTGATTCCGTGAACGGGGCAGCAGTTTCCATCGTTTGGGCTGCTGGGCTTGCCGGGTTACGTGGCGGGGTTTGGGCAGGGCCTTTCCGCACTTTATCGGCAATGCCGTAACGCTGGGCCACACGGCTGATGAAGTTGGTGCCGGATAAGTCTAGCTTGTGGCGCTTGGCCGAAGCCTGCAGGCGGCTTACCATAAATTCAATACTGTCCTCAAAGTCCTTGCGGGTTTGCTCGAACTCGGCGCGGCTGTTTTTGGCCACGTACCCCCGCGTGCCACGGTCGGCCTGTACCAGCACATATTCCCAAAGCCTGGCAAAGTTCACCATGTCAGTGCCTTCAGGGGTGGTGCGGATAAAGGTTTCGGCAAAGTTGCCGTGCCGCGCCAGCTGGACCATCTGGTTCAACAACCGGGCACGAAATTGCGGATTGCCCTTGTTCATGTACTTGTTCAGGACCGCACCAAGGGCTTGCTCAAAGCCGCTTTCGTTGCCGGGTTGGGCACCACTGTTGGGGTTGGAAGGAGAGGTTGAAAATGAGGCAGTGTGACCGTCGGCCATGAGGGAGGTGCTCCGTTGTTATGTTGGCACTTTGAAGACGCCAGCTTGCGCTCACGTGTTCCAGTTTCGGCATTCACCGATGAAGAACCCTAGCCCCCGTAGCCAAAACAGGGCAAGAAAAAAGGCGGGGTATGCCGCCTTTTTCTTCACCTTTTGTAAGGTGTTATGGCGTGGCCAACAGCTCGATGGTATCGCCATCCAGCTGCGGGGTGGCCATGGTGCTGATGGGCACGGTCTCCAAGCTCGCCACCTTTGATAAGTAGCGCGACAACGCCCTTACCCGTTCCTGAAAGGCGGGGCTGGTGGGCTTAGGGCCACGGGCCACCAGGGTCACGGTCTGCGAATTCCGCAACAGTTCCACCACGCCTTTGCTGGCGGGCAGCTGGGTGCGGTCGGGCCAGATTTTTTCCGGCTCGTAGCGCACCGTCCAGACCGCCATATTCCCCGCACTTTGCGGAATTCGACCGTTGTTTGGACTGTTTGGGTCGGCGAGCGACGGCAAGCGGGGCGCGGCCTGTAAGGTGCCACGAATGGTGGTATCGACCTGACTGACAGGCGCGAACCCTTCGGCGTAGGGTGTTTCCATGCTCGGAATCGACGTCTGAACCAGCGACTGGGGCATAATCTCACTACCCCACTCTTCGGCGCGCATGGCCTGCCGCACGGTTTGCGCCAACGGCATTGATGGGAGAGCGCTGAAGTTTTCTTGGACTGGCAATATTGCGGGGGCAGGGTTAGCCCCACTCATGCGGCCAAGCTCGTTGCGCTCCACCAGTTGCATGCGGCGGTCGAGGCGCAATAGTGCCTGCTCGATGCGGTCGAGCCGCTGCTTAAGTTCAATCTGTCCACCCTCAAGTGCACTAAAGGCAGGGGAACCATACCCCTGGTAGGGCTGCTGAAAAGCTGGCGGCGCGTAGGGCGCCATCACGCCTGGCTGCAATGTGGCTTGGGCGCGGCTTGGACCCATGGCTGGCTGCAGGGCGTTGAGATCACGGGTGTGATCGGGCTCATAGCTGGCCGCCATGGGTGCTTGGGCAGGCGCCCTGCCGACCATGGCCTGACAACCCGTTAAAAAGACAACACCTGCCACAACAGCAGTAACAGTGGCCACCCCCGTCGGGGAGCTTTGATTAAAATATTGTTTTTGCTGATGCTGGCCCATTGCCTGCCCTCTCTGTTGCCTAGCTATGCTAGCAGAGAAACGGGCGCTTGCAATCAGATTTTAGAGCTGAAGAAGTCACGAAATGCTGCAAAAATAACCTTGATGGATTTTTGCAACAAACTGAGTGTTCCCTTTAAAATAGCTCCTGCCGCAACCAGTACGTATTGAAGGCCCTTAAAAATGAGGCTAATAATTGATTTGATTAAGTTTTCTTTCGCTTTTGGATCACGAATAAAGTTAATAATACTAAGTATTATTAATATCACAAACACTATCAGGATGACCCGAAAAGCAGGCTCAATCGCGTCCACATAGAGGTGGGCCAGGGCTTCAATCATGCGTAAACTCTCATCAGCCGCGCCCATGGCCGCCAGCGGCAAACTCGCCATATTTCTCGGCCAGGCCAATCCCTGGCACCAGCGGCATACGGAAGCGCGGGAAATCCAGAGCACCGTCATCCTTTTTTAACTTCACGAAGGGGACTTTAAGGCGTAATACCCCATTCTGCCCCATAAAAATCGCTTCGCCGGTTTTTAAATTGGTAAAATCTTCAGGGCGGGCCACGGCATCGTATTCTACGCGGGTACTTTTGCTGTAACCACGGCCGCGGTTGCTGGTCAGCAACATGCTGGCATCCTGGTCACCACTGGCAAACCCCAGGTTTTCGCTGTAGCTCTGGCTCACAAATTCCTTCAGCGCCTGCCCCGCCATTTTACTCATCATTTCAGCACTTTCAGGGTCTTTGAGGCCAAAGCTGATTTTGTTCACTGTGTTACCGAGTATTTTATAAGCAAAATCCATACTCAGGCCGCGCTCTTTATCGGAAAGCGAGCTGATGGTCTGGATGAACGGAAACAGGCTCATGTTCGCACTGCGGGCCTGTTCAAACAGTGGCGCAAGCGTCGGCATCGCGTAGCTGCTGAATTCGTCCATTAGCACCAAAAAGGTTGGGCTGGGGCGTTCTTCGGGCGGAATATTCTGCAACTGCCCAACAGCCGTGCGCAGGTCGGAGAGCAAAATTTTGGCAAAATCAGTGGCCACTTCAGCCTTGGCCAACATCGGCAAGCCAATGTAAACCAATTGGTTTTCCTTAATTGCCCGCAGTAAATCCACTTCTGGATTGTAAGCATTGAGCACCCGACCAGCTTCGCCACGGTCGTAGCTGGCAATTTTACCGGTTAAGTCGCCAAAGGTGTGCTGAAACACTTTGGTGTTGAGCACCCGCAGACCAGTGCGCTTGTCGTCTTCGTGCAACTGGTCGAAAAACAGTCGAAACTTGGTGTAGCTTTCGCTCTGCTTTGGGCCTTCCTTAAGAAGGTACCGCAGCAGGCTCTCGCTGCTAAACACAGCGTTAAGGTCGCTGAAATTAAATGGTAGCCCCATTTCTCGCAACAGCCCGATAATCGAGCCCACCGCCTTGCCCGCCTGGCTACGGAAGTAGCTATCCTTACCGCTGGCGCCCAGCAAGAGCATAATCCGTGTGGTAATTTCTTCGGCGTCGCCACGCAGCAACGGGTTATAGGTATTGGAAAGCGAGGCATCATCGATATTAATAATCCGCACATCGTGCCAACGGTTATGCTGCTTGGCCAAGGCCAAAAACTCGCCAATCGCATCCTTGTTGTTTTTACCATCAATGTGAATGACGCCGCCACCGCGCATCATCTGCTGTTTTAGGATAAGATTCAGGAAGTTACTCTTCCCACTCCCCGTTGCAGCCACGCCAAGGCAGTGCCGCGCCATCAGGTTGGCGGGGAGAAAAAATTCGTTGCCAGAGGTGCTCATGTTATAATGACAGCTGCTTATCGTGTGTTGTTGTTAAACATCACTTCGGCCACTTCACCCCAATAGTACTCGGTGGGCAAGCGATTGGTTTGCTGCCGCGCTGCCAATGGTTGCAGGGTTAAATATTGCTTCAAACTTTTGCCATAGAGAATGAGCCCATACGCTGCACCTAGCAAAAACCCTAGTAATAACATTGTGCCAAGCTCGGCGCGGTCACTCACGCCTGGGTGGAGTACCCACAAGACGAGGCCAAGCAAGCCCAGCGGCTTCATCACCCAAATGAGACGGCTGCGCGCCAAGCCCACTTCTTCGGGCTTGTGCAACGAGAGGCTATTGGAGCCTTGGGCAAGTTCGACCATGATCTGTCCTTATTCTTGTCTGAGGCTGGGCATTTTGCAAGAGATTATACCGTTGCCCCCGAGGCCCGCTGACACCTCGCCAAGACGTACCCAGTTATTGGCTAAAGAGCGCGCTTTCAAGCTGTGCCGCCGTAATGATCCCGCTCAGGCGTTGGCCGCTGCCATCGGGCCGGCGGATCAGGATTGTCGGGGTTTGCCGGACTTGCAAGCTCGCCACTTCGTTGGGGCTTGGCAGACGCCAGTCGCACGGCAAGCCTTCACGGTTGTTCGGGCTGGGTGCCTGACGGGCCGAAAGCGGGGTTAAATCGACGCAAGTGAATAGTAACTTACTCTGGTTGGCTTGGGTAAAGGCTTCAAGAGCAGGCTTCAGGCGGGCACAAAAGGGGCAACTGGCACTAAAATAATACACCAGTTGGGGGAGCGTTTGTACGGGTGTGGCAAATGCACCCAAACGGAGGCCATTTGGGCGGGTAGGGGTCACATTCGCGGGTGGTGCCATCGTTGGCGTAATGGGTGCAGTCAGCGCTGGGCTAACGTTACCCGATACGGCTGCGGGCGCACGCGCCAACCCTTGCTCGGCTTGGCCCCAGGCCGCGGCCAACGCATCGGCCTTTTGTTGCTGGGCCCGGAAAGCCGCCACCCAACGCTGGGCATTTTCGGGCGTAGGGTTCACATAGAACTCGGCAAACTCGCGCGGTGGCTTGCCATGATTATCAAGAAATTGCTGGACTGGGTCGGGGGCAGCAACCTTGGGAACTGGCGCTGCCGCAGGCGGGGGCTTTACGGCTGCTTGCGCGGGAGGCGCACAGCGGCTTTCGCCCACCGTGCTGTACGTCACGCACGGGGTGTACTTACCGCCGTAAGAGTCGGCAGCATCTGCCCAAGGCGCAAAACCGAGAATTGCAACCGTGGCATAGAAGCCAATTTTTGTGGCTTTATTGGTGCTGAAATGGTTCATGTGATCATGTTTGTTGCGCGTGAAACATTAGTAATAATGGCGGTCATTACACGCACCCGCTTGTTGACTGAACGCGGTACAAGAAGTTTTTACCCAATAGGAAAAGATGTAAATCCCCGCATCCGCAGAGGCAGTGGCGGCAGCGTTTGGCGTTGTGATTGCCCGTGGCAACTGGGCATTCGGGTCATCGTTGCGACGACCATCGGTGTACCACCAGGTGCCAGGCTCACCTGGCACAAAACAATCCGAGCCACGATGTTGGGTGTTGGTTTGACCTCCTTGAGCGCCAAGGCTTTGCGCATAGGCCGAAGGAGCTTTCAAAAATGGATAATCCATACTCATCCGCAAACCTCCTTGAATTTCCCTTGCCATCATATTGAGGCTCTGGGCTTTCCTCACACCGCGCAAACTGGCCAAAGCGGCGGCGACTGCGCGGTTTGGATGGGTCACCCAGCCGCTAAATTGATCCTCCTTACCACCCCAGCAATAGGGTACATCAGGTGTCCCAGGTTGGCACCGCTCACCGCGTTGGAGACGCGTCTGGAGCTGCTTTACTTCTGCATCAGACTGTTGCATCGATTGTGTAATCGCTGCAGTATTATTGGAGTCGGTCGGTTTAAGTTGCTCGCTCCAGGTCGGGTCACGGTCGGAAATATATGCTTCGTAACTACCAGCAGGGCCAGTCATGGGGCCTTTGGTAAAGCCATATTTCATGCCATAACCAAAACGCCGGCTGCGTCGATCAGTCGTACCTTCGCCTGCGCACAACTCATAGCCGGTTTGCCGCCGAAAGCCCTCGCCATGAATAATAGCCCGGTCACCCCACGCTTCGGGATTTGATGCCCATACACGTACTTCGAAAAACCAATTTGGTCCAACGCCACATTGACCCGGGCGCACCTGCTGTCCTGCAATTTGCGGCCCTTGCTGCATGAGATCAGGCTTAAGAAAACTTGTGCCTTTCTGACAACTTACTTCAACAATAGCAGCTGGTTCCCAATAGTCATAAAAGGCCGTCTGCCCCCATAATGCAGGAGGGACACACATAACCCATCTTGGTGATGAGCTGCGCCCCCCCTCACGGCACGAAGATATATTATAAATGTTGGAGAATTTTGGAACTTCAAGGCGATTACCGCCTAAGGTTTGCTGACCCGTGATATTAACCTGGCTTCCCTGACGTAACATATCAAGCACAGATTCAATCTGGGTGTTGCGCTGCTGCTCCAACAATTCTTGTTGGCTGATCGGTGACGAAGCGGGGGCCGCTGCTGCAGGCGCTGCGGGCGCAGGGTTGGGAGCCGCAGGTGGAGTTTGCGTAGATTCTTGCGCATGATTAGAGTTTGCCATAACTACTAGCAAAACTGCGGGCAAAATACGCGGAATCTTCATACTTATAGTATGGCGCGTAATCAGCACTCCGCCAAGCTGCAGCGCAGATTATCGCGTTACAGGCACCCATACCTTGTGACCAGAAAGCAGCGCGTAGGCCTGAAAGCCTTGCTGCTGCGGGCCTTGGGGCAAGGCATCGGTCGGCTCCTTCACTTCATAGCAAGCCGCGCGAGCCAGCAAATCGCGGGCAAATTGCGGGGCTTGGGTGGTAAAGGTGGCATAGTTGCGGGCATCCTTCAAGCTTAAGCAGGCAACCTGGCCCTTCACCAAGCCAGGCTGAGCAAAAGCCACTGGTGAAAGAACTAGGCTTAGCAGAATCAGTGCGCGTTTCATGGGCAAATCCCCTTATTTAAGAGCACTCTATGGTAAGAATTGAGAGAAAGAAAGGGCTATTTATGTACGCTTTAGGCTACCCACTCTATTCGGCAGTCACCTTAATTGATTACCTGTTGCTGATTTATACCTTCGTTATTCTCGCCGCGGTAATTCTTTCCTGGACCAACCCAGACCCCTTGAACCCTTTGGTGCGCATTCTGCGGAATCTTACCGAACCAGTCTTTGATAAAGTTCGGCCCTATATCCCCTTGGTGGGAGGGCTTGACCTGACCCCAGTAGCAGTGATTGCCGTGGTGTTCTTTATCCGCACCGGTGTTTTAAAGGTCCTGAGCCGGGTGGCGATGGAAATGTCCCAGTAGGCGTTATAAACCTATAAGAACCTGCGCCCCACAAAGGGGCGCTTTCTTTGGCTTTGCAACAGATAATATTAGTTAGATGATTGTTAAAATGAATATAATATTCTATTGAGAAAAAAAGTATCACTCATTCAAGATTAAAATATCACAGTTTAAATACTGAACCATGCTTATAATTATAATAAGGTGAAGCTACTAGATTGCTAAGCTTTTCTGGGCTTTAACTTCTTCCCAAGTCGCTGGTATGGGTGGTTCCTGGCCTGCAAGCCGTAGCATGACCTGCAACCCCGCACGGGCAATGCCGTAAAGCTCGGTGAAATAGTGATGCGCAATATCATCATTTAATGCTGTATTTATCACACCAATATAATGGTTTTCAGCCAAAAGCATTGAGCCTTCCGGCAAAAATATTTCAGCCCTTAGGTGTAAATTGAGCTGTGTGCTACCCCCCTGTGGCAGTGTTGCATAATTAGACTGCACGGCAAAATCGAGACTGCGCTCCCCCGGCTTTGGCGTGCGCATTGGTGGGCGAAATTCGAGTGATGCATCGATTGGCGCGATGAGTTGCCAAGCGCTTATAGCCAGTTTTTCTGCTTTTATGGCCTTTTCTGGCTTTTTGACGCCTGACTTAACTGCCACGCCTGCCGATTTCGTTAGATTACGTTTAACTGGCTTACTGTTGCTTTGTTTCATGTCGCCATATAAAGCCAAAAGAGGTCTATACGCACTTGCTTTGCCCCTTAGGGTTGCCTATGTTCGCAGCAATCAGAGAAAGAACCGTCCATGAGCGCCTTAGCACCCCAAACACCTGCACCCAATTTTACATTGCCGGACGCTGCTGGTAAGCTTCATTCCTTGAATGATTATTGCGGTCAGTGGTTACTTATTTATTTTTATCCGAAGGCAATGACCCCTGGTTGTACTGTTCAGGCCTGTGCGCTGCGTGATGGTGGGGCAGCATTAGCCACCCATCAGGTGAAAGTTCTTGGGGTCTCGCCAGATAAACCAGCTTTGCTCAATAAATTCATTGAAAAAGAACAGCTTAATTTTACCTTGCTGAGCGATGCTGATCATAAAATGGCAGATGCTTACGGCGCCTGGCAGGAAAAAAGCATGTATGGGCGTACTTATATGGGTATGGCGCGGATGGGCGTGCTGATTGACCCAGCTGGAGTTGTTCAACACGTGTGGCCCAAAGTGACGCCAGCCAACCAGCTTAATGATATTTTAGTATGGTTCAAGAGCAACAGAGAGTGATGCATAAATGCACCTTAAAGTGTCGCTTATGGGAAACACTGTTTCACATGAACCTATGTGGCATAAATATTCATATAGGGGGTGAGCTGTACAGGCTTGAAAGCCAGAAACTGATGAACCTACTTTCGGTAAACCCATTTAAATCATTTTGGCGTGATTTAGATCTTCCAGTAAGCATGTACTGATTAAATGTAACCTGATAAAGATTATGCTGGCT
>JAIXUT010000220.1 GCA_027483385.1 Alphaproteobacteria bacterium | reverse complement strand
GCCTGTGCTCCCGAGCGGCGTCATTTCGGGCATGGCATCTGGGGCATAGCGGGGCGGCTTAGGTGGCACAATGGCTGGCATAACGGGGCTTGGTACCACCAGTTCGCTTTCGCCCATGGTGGTGCTGCCAGTGGCGCGGGTGAGCGTAGGTTGTGGCACCATGCGTACCCGCGTAGTGGGGATTGGTGCCGCTTCGTTGGCAGGGTTCCAGCGGCGGCTGTCGGTCTGGCGGATATCGTAAGCAAAATTCCGTGCCGTCGTGCGCACGGCAACGTCCACCAAGTCAATCAGGCGGGCTTCATCCATTGCCAACGTCGGGCTACGGCCATTATAGGTTTTGCGCTTATGGGTATCTTCAAACCGGTAGCCACGGCGCAGCACCACGGTGCTATCGGGGCGGCGGGCTGTTGCCTCAATCTCCAGCCTCACGGTATAACGCCCAAAGGGGCCACTCCAGAAGTTGCCGTTCAGCACTTCCGTACGCAGCTCGCGCAACTCCAGCTCGACTTTATAATTTTTTGGGTTACGCGGTTTATACGTTAGGTATTTTTCATACAACGCAGGCAAGCGGGTACTAACGCCAGCCAGCAGATCATCCGGGTCGTAGGTATCCATCGCCTGCTCGTCAGGCCCACGCTCCAGGCTGCGCGGACGCCTTGCATCGGTAAAGCGTACCAGCTCGATGCTAAAATCATCACGCGCCACCAACGTTTCCTTGCGGCTCGTGCCTTTGTCAGCCCAAGGGCCCGTTTCATCGTGGGGTGTGAAGGTGCCCTGATGCACACTGCTGCACGCGCCAAGCGCCAAAACAACCAACAATGCCCCCAGCTTTACGGCGCCGTGCATGGTCAGCGCCCGCGCGTTTCGGCCACAGGCTGTGGCGGCGCCGCCAGCAGGGCCTGGGTAAATTGGGTTGCGAGCTGACGGGCACATTGGGTCCATAATTCTTCCCACAGCGTGGCGTCACGGCCCGCAGGGGTCAAGGCCGCAAAGCCCCGAACACCTAAATTCTGGCCACCTTGCCCGTTGCCCTGTGGCGCCGCAGTACCAAACACGGCCTGAGCCAAGCGGTTGCCGCCCGCCCCACCCGTACTACGACCAATCGCCACACACTGGGTGTTGGCCTGTGCCACCACCCGGCGCCCGCTGGCCGCATAGCTGGCACCCATACCCGTTTGGCTGGCGGCCAGGTCGGCCGTCAGCGAAAGTGCATAGCTCTGGCCACTGTGCGTGGCTTCAAATTGGGTCACGCGCAGCGCCAATTCGGCAGGCGTGCTGCCCCACACATTCCGCGCCACCACCCGCTGCCAGGCAGCAATCAGTTTTTCCGCGCCAAAGCTTTCCGCGTTCATCAGCTTCACATCATCCTCGGGGCGGGCGTCTTCCACCTGAACCACCGTGAAATCGTAGGGCAGCGGCCCCAAGGGCGCGGGCGCGCTGGCACAACCGCCAAGCACCACCGCCGCTAGCCAGCACAAATGTATTTTCATAAACGAAGCCTAGAAGCCCCCGCCCTGCCTGACCAGCCAACTGCCTCTTTTACCACCTTTTTTGCGATTTATGTTTGCGCCAACACCACGCGGTCACGGCCTGCCAAATCCTGTTTTGCCTGGATATTTTGATACCTCTGGCGGGCAAAGATGGCCTGCACCGCCACCCGCTGCGTAGCGCCAATTTCCACCGCCAGCCAACCCCCCTTGTGTAAACGCTCGTGGGCTTGCACGGCCAGAATTTCATAAAATTCCGTCCCCATCACCCCGCCCAGCAACGCCGCTTGTGGCTCCCAGTCCCGCACGCCACTCTCCAGCTGGGCGTATTCGGCCGCCGCAATGTAAGGCGGATTGGAATAAATTACGTCAAACCCCCCTGCAATCCCCGCCAGCACATCAGTGCAGACCAGCTGCGCCCGTGCCAGCACTCCAGCTTCGCGCAAATTGGTCTCGGCCACTGCCAAGGCGTCGGCCATCAGGTCGGTTCCCACGCCCTGAAGGTGCGGGCGTTCAGCCAGAATACTCCCCAGCAACGCGCCGCTGCCCACGCCCACTTCGGCCACCCGCAAATCACTCTGCTCGGGCAATAAATCCAGTACTGCCTGCACCAAAACCTCGCTGTCGGGCCGAGGAATCAGGACGGCTGGGTTCACCGCCCAATCCCGTGCCCAAAAAGGCTGAAAGCCCACCACATACGCCAGCGGCTCACCCTTCAGGCGCCGCGCCAAAAGGGCCTGTAAGATGACAGCATCCCCCGCCGCTGCCTGAACCAACACCGCACCCTCCCGAGGGGCGGGGTCGAGCCCTGCGGCAACGAGAATCTGCTGAACCTTAATTTTATCCAAAACAAAAAATCCTAGTTCCTAGCTACCTAGTTCCTAGTTCCTAGTTCCTAATTTCCCAACGACGCCAACCGCTCCGCCTCATCCGCGCGTTGCAGCGCATCGAGCAGCTCAATCAGGTTTTTACCACCCAGCATCACGTCCGGCAGATTATGCACAGTCAGTTCAATGCGGTGGTCGGTCACACGGTTTTGCGGGTAGTTGTAGGTTCTTATTTTCTCGCTCCGGTCGCCACTCCCCACCATGCTTTTGCGGGCGGCCCCCATCACGCTGGCGGCTTCTTCGCGCTTGCGCGCCAACAGGCGGCTGCGCAGGATTTTCATGGCTTTATCTTTGTTTTTAATCTGGCTTTTTTCATCCTGACACGCCACCGCCAACCCAGTCGGCAAGTGCGTAATCCGCACGGCGCTGTCGGTCGTATTCACGCTCTGGCCGCCCGGGCCGCTGCTGCGGAACACATCGATGCGTAAATCCTTATCCTCAATTTTCACGTCCACTTCTTCCGCTTCGGGCAACACCGCCACAGTGGCGGCACTGGTGTGCACGCGGCCCTGGGTTTCGGTGGCGGGCACGCGTTGCACCCGGTGCACGCCGCCTTCAAACTTCATCTGCCTGAACACATTGGGCCCCACCAGGCGGGCAATAATTTCCTTGTACCCGCCCATGCTGGCCTCGGCGGCATCCTGCATTTCCACTTTCCAGCCCAGCACGGCAGCTAGGTTGCTGTACATTTTAAATAAATCACCCGCAAAAATGGCCGCTTCATCGCCGCCTGTGCCAGCCCGGATTTCCAGCATCACGTTGCGGCCATCATCTTCATCCTTGGGCAACAGGTGGCGCTTCAACAGCTCTTCAAAGGGGGGTATCGCGGCCAGTAATTCGTCGTATTCGGCTTGGGCCATGGCTTTCATGTCGGGGTCGGAATGCGCTTCTTTCAGCATTTGTGCCGTGTCATCTTTATCGTGCAGCATCTTGAAATACTTGCTAAAATCAGCCACCACCTCGCGGAGTTCCGCGTATTCGCGGTTCAAAGCCGTCATTTTTGAAATATCGGAAGCAATATCAGGGCTTTGCAAGGCTTTTTCGACGTCGGCAAAGCGGGCCACCAGGCGTTCACCTTGGGCTATGAGGGTGGCAGTATCGGTCATGGGGGCTGTTTAGCGGTTTTTTGTTATTTTCACAAGGTTTTGACCTTGACTTAATTGTATACTATACCCATGTGTTACTGGAAACGGCCTGTTTGGCCTAATCAACCCTTTTTGTTAGCGGGAACCAACCCGCTGCACCCTTCTTCACATGGCCTACCTCGAAAGGATTCTGCCATGATTTATCTGATTCTCACCGCCGGTGCCGGCGCTACCGCTATGATGTTTTACTTGAATTGGGCCTTGGCCCAATACAAGGGCCCCTCAGTCTATACCGACTGGTCCTCGGTGGTCGAGCAATTGCTCGGCCCCGAGGCTAACCTGTTCGCCACCAGCGTGGAAATCAATGGCCGGGCCTGGCCCGCAGCGCTGATTTTCATCGTCACCCTCGCACTTGTTGCCTGGCAGTTTCCGGGCCGGAAACGCATCGGCGTGGTGGCCATCATCCTGATGCTAACCTGGATCGCCGCCGCCACCACCCCGTTCGGCGCGGCGGTGGCGGCGCTGATATATGCGGGTGCATGGCAGCTTCTCGGACTGATGTTTCAGTCCTGGCTGGCCGTTGTTCTCTTCCTCGCCGCACTTGCGGTGGTGGGGTGGTCGTTCGGCTGGATGCCCAGCTGGGCCAAAGTCAAGGCCTTCTGGGCTACGACCAAGCCCACCGCCCCTGCCACCACAACAACCTCGGCCCAGCCGAAGCTGGCTGACCGGTTGATGGAAAAGGCCACGGCCTTTAACCAGCAGCGGAAGACAGCCAAGGCGTCACGGTTGGCGGAGGCAGCAGCTGCTGCTGAAGCCCGTACCGCTGCCAACGCCACGCGGCAGGCCGAACTCGACGCCGAGCTGGCGCCCTTGCGGGCAGCAGCTGCGGCGGAGATTGAGGCTATGCATGCGTTAGCCAAGGCCGAACGCGAGGCACTCCTCGCCCAAGCCAAAGCGGACAGTGACGCGTTTCTTACTGATATGAAACGCCAGCTGGATGAAGCTACGGCCACACTTACTGCCGCCAAGGCGGAGGTGCCAACAGCCCCTTCGCCTGCCCCGCAGGAATCCGCTCCAGCGGTAACGTCGCTGGTGCCGCCTAAGGATGAAGAAGCCAAGACCAAGCCCTGGGCTTCGGTCGAGGAATTTCGGCAAATACTTGAGGAGCTACACGCGTCGGTGACCGAAACCCTCAAGGCCAAGGAACCACCCGAAGCACAAGTACCCGCCGCGCCGCCTGCAAGGCAGCCGTGGCAGGCATCGCCGATTGGAAGTCAGACCTTCCTCGGCGGTATACCTGCGCAGGTAACGGTACAATGGAACGGCGGAATGGTAGCAACACCACCCGCCGTGGCACCAGCACCACCAGCACCGGCGGCACCCGTGACGCCGCCGACGCCTGCGCCAACGCCGACCCCTGCACCAGTAGGCTCGTTTACATTGGCTGTTGCAATTAGAATACTTGGCGGCGGTGACAAGAGCAAACTGCGCACTGGGCTGAGAATGCTACAGGAGCGGGGCGTGAGCCTCGCGACTGTGACTGAGTTCAACAGTCTGGTGAATGGTCGCGGGGCTTACACCCCCGCCACCACCGCCACGGTAACCGATGCCTTCAACCTCCTCCGCGCCGACCAAAAGGCGCGGTTGAAAGAAGGGCTGATGGCTTTGAAGACGGCGGGCGCAACTTTGCCGCCCGATTACGAGCCGCTTACGCTGTAAGCACGCTCGACACACGAAATGCCAGAAGGCGGGAACCCAGTGTTCCCGCCTTTCGGCGTTTTAAATTCTAAAGCCCTTGCAAGGTGGCGTAGTTCAGCAAAATTTTATAGGCCACGTTAATCCGCTTGGTCATTTCCGCGGCGTCGGCGGCCTTGTTCACATCCGGGTGGTACTGCTTGGCCAGCTTAATGTATCGCGGCTTCAGTTGCGCTTCGTTTAAGGGGAACTCGATACTGAAAATGCGGCAGGCCGCCAATACATCGGCGGGCAGTTTGCGCACGGGGGTGCGGGTCTCGCCGTTCAGCTCCCGCGCCATGCGGCTGTTAAAAAACCCGTGCAGGTCGGCGGCGCTGGCAAACACGCGTTCTTTACTCGCAGTATTCGGGTTAAAGCTGCGCGGGTTGCTGGCGGGGTTAAGTTTGCTGGCTGGCTCGGCAGTGCCAGCCTGACCTTGCAGCCCCTCGCCCCAGGTGGGGCGTTGCCAACTGCTGGTGGGTTCTTGCAGCGTGTAAATTTCGGCTTCGGTAAAGCCTTCCATGCCGTTCCAGCGCTTGTTAAATTCCTTGATATGCTTCGCGCAGAAATACTGCTTACGGCGCAAATCACGCGGGTTCACGGGCGCTGGGAAGGGGCCTTCCTCGCCGCATTCGGGCCAACAACAACGGTGCATAAGGTTACGTTATGGGCGAAAAGAGTGCCGCAGGCAAGCCCGGAAACGCCAGCACCACCGCCCAGCCCAGCACCAACGGCACGCCTAGTGGCAGTGCCTGTTTGGGGGCGGCAAACGCGCCCGGCAACCACAGCAGGCAGCCCATCCCCACCGCCGCCAGAGTAGGCAGCGGCCCCAGCCAGGCCACCATGGCGGCCAGCAGTTTCAGGTCACCTTCCCCCACCCCAAAGCACATCTGCGGCCAGCGGCGCCCAATCATGCCAATCCCCCACAGCCCGAACCACACCAGCAGCGTGCTGCCCAGATTATCGCCCAGGGCCGCCCATAGCCCTGCTACCATCAGGGGAATGGTGTAAATATTGGGCAAGGTGTAGGTGGTGAGGTCGAGTGCCAGCAGCCGCGCCAACAGCAGGGCCATGAAACAGCCCGCCAGCCCCCATTCATTCCAGAGCAACAATGTAAACAGCAATGCCAACCCGAGTGTCAGGCGCCCCACATAGCGTACCTCAATCAGCCCCGCACTGGCGGCTGCGGGCACGCCCGTGGCCTGTTCCCACGGCGTGAAGGCGGTGGGTATTTTTTTTGGTTTTTTTACCGCCTTGCTGGTACGCGTTAAGATCGG
>JAIXUT010000126.1 GCA_027483385.1 Alphaproteobacteria bacterium | reverse complement strand
GATTTAATAGTTATCTAACGTTTATTTGTTTATCGCACCGTTTATGGAATTTGTGCCTCATTTACTTTTAGTTGAAGACGAAACAAAAGTGGCCGCATTTATAAAAAAAGGCTTGGAAAGACAGGGGTTTACGGTCGAAATTGCCGAAGATGGGAGAGAGGGGCAGCGCCTTTTTGACGAGCGCACGTTTGACCTCATCATTTTGGACGTGAATTTACCTTTTATGGATGGGGTAGAATTGGCCGCTTACATCCGTACCAAAAATGCCCAAATCCCGCTTTTGATGCTTACTGCGCTAGATACCACCGCCGACAAACTGGCTGGTTTTGATGCAGGAGTTGATGATTATCTGGTAAAACCATTTGATTTTATGGAGTTGGTGGCTCGTTTGAAGGCTCTGCTTAAACGAGCCGTAAAAACCATTGAGCAGACCAATGTGCTGCGCGTGGCAGAATTGGAATTAGATCTGGACCAAAAACTGGCTCGGCGGGGCGGACAAACCATTGACTTGACGGCCAAGGAGTTTGCATTGTTAGAATACCTGATGCGCAATCGTGGAAGGGTGGTTTCAAAAGTGGATATTGCCGAAAAAGTATGGGACATTGATTTTGACACGGGCACCAATTTTATTGAGGTCTATATTAATTATTTGCGAAAAAAAATCGACAAAGATACCGCTAACAAGCTCATCCATACGGTAGTTGGGATGGGCTATACACTCAAGGAAAAATGACGATTCGGGTCCGTTTAACGCTGCTTTTTACGGCGGTCGTTTCGATTTTATTGCTGTTGTTTTGTATTGTTATTTATTTGCTTGCGGAGCGGCACCGCAAAACCCAATTCTACGAACAACTGAAGGCCGAGGCCAATACCAACGTAGAGTTGCTTTTTGGAAAAGAAACGTTCAGTCCAGAGCTTTATAAGTGGCTCGATAAGAATCATTTAACGGTTCTCAACGAAGAAGAAATTATTATCTACAATTACCGCGATTCACTCGTGTATGAAAGCGGTACCGATTACTTGAAAGTCGATAAGACAATCCTGAATCAAGTACGCCTTGAGAAGGAATTCCGTTGGGATGAAGGGAAAAGAGAGGTGGTAGGTGTCTTGTTTGCGGATGAATATAACCGTTTTGTGGTCTTTGCCTCGGCAGTTGATAAATATGGCCACAGCGAAGTTAGCAACTTGCTTTTGGTGATGGGAGTAGGGTGGTTTATTTCTGGCTTTATTGTCTTTTTGGTGGGGTGGTTTTATGCATACCGCGCTTTATTGCCGCTCAAAAAACTAATTGGTCGGGTAGATGCGATTACGGCCTCACGTCTGGATTTGCGGGTAGATGTTGGAAATACGCCCGATGAAATCGGTCAATTGGCCGAACGCTTCAACCAGATGCTCGACCGATTGGAAGAAGCGTTTCAATTGCAGCGGGCGTTTGTCTCCAATGCTTCGCACGAGCTCCGAACCCCGCTTACGGCCATTACAGGCCAGATTGAGGTAGCGTTGATGGACGATAACCCGCAGGAATGGCACGATACGCTCCGCTCCGTACTTGACGACGCTCGTCAGCTGAACCGACTCTCAAACGGATTGTTGTCGCTAGCGAAGGTCAGCATGGAAGAGTCGGCCGTTAAATTGTCGGAGGTGTACCTTGACGAAATTTTTTGGCAGGTTCGTAGTGAGTTGCTTAGGGCCTATCCAGGGTATATAATTAAAGTAAATTTGGCGAATTTCTCTAAAGACACTACTCATTTCAATGTGTTGGGCAATGAGGCCCTTCTTCAAATTGCGCTCACCAACTTGTTGGAAAACGGGGCTAAATTCTCCCCAGACAACACGGTTGAGGTTAGGTTCAATAAGTTACCGAGCGCTTTTGAAATCCATTTTCATAACGATGGGCCAGCCATACCTAAGGAGGAATTACCGCTTATCTTTAAACCTTTCCGACGTGGTTCAAACGCACGCAACATCGCTGGGCATGGTATTGGGCTTTCATTGACCGCCCGAATCATTAAATTACACCACGGTAGCCTATCGGTAGAATCGGGTCCTGAGATTGGTACTACTTTTGTGATTACGCTTCCCCAAAAATCCTAATGCTTTTCTAATATTCTTCTAAGTTTCTTCCAAGGTAGCGGTATTAGTTTTGCCTACTTAAAATGGGACAAAATTATGACGCGCTACAAACTAGATTATTTTTCGACCCCCAATCCTCAAGCCACGGTGCGCAAGCGCAGTCGTCGATGGGCGTCTACGTTTGTGGGGGGGATTGTCGTTTTGGCCTTTACTATGTTATTTTTTGGTGGTTTGGGCACGGCCTTTCGATACCGTGGACAACACCAAAGCCTCAGGCAGCAGCACGACGCGCTTCGGTTGCGTTATGATTCGCTCTATGCGGCTAAACTGCAAACAGATCGGCAATTGAACGAGCTTCGAAAACAAATTCAACTCCTTCAATACAAATCGCAGGAGAAACCATAGTTTTCTAAGGAACTTCTAATACGGTTATAATATTCGTCTAATACTAAGATAACAATTTTGTGCTGTCAAAACAAGACAATTGACGGCGTGAAAACACTAGGCAAAGACTTGGTTTTGATTCCCCTTTTCATTAACAGTTAAACCTATGACAACCATGAAACGCGTAATGAATGCCCTTGCCTTTTTAGCCATAATCCTTTTTTTTAGTAGTTGTACAGTTGTACGCCAGGGTGAAGTAGGCGTAAAACGAACCCTCGGAAAAATCAGACCTGAGCCACTCCGAGAAGGCGTAAAAGTGTTTAATCCGTTCGTGACTCGCATCATAAAAATGCCTACCCGAACCACAAATATCGAAGTACGGTTGCCTTTGCCCTCTAAAGAAGGTCTTACGGTACAGTCAGATGTGTCTATTTTATACCGAGTGGTGGGCGATCAGGCCCCGCAGATAATCGAAAATTTGGGCAAGAACTATGATCAAGTGGTGATACTTCCCGTTTTTCGATCGGCAGTGGCCGATGTATCGGCTCGCTATTTTGCCAAAGATATGCATACAGGCCAACGCACTGCCATTGAGAACTCGATTCGAGAGCAAATGATGTCACAGCTCAAAGACCGTGGATTTATTGTTGAATCCGTATTGCTGAAAAGTATCGTTTTACCATCAGGATTGACTAAAGCAATCGAAGAAAAACTGGAAGCAGAGCAGGACTCACAACGTATGCAGTTTGTGCTCGATAAAGAACGTCAGGAGGCCCAGCGCCGAATCATTGAAGCCACAGGGGTTCGCGATGCCCAGAAAATAATAAATGAAGG
>JAIXUT010000095.1 GCA_027483385.1 Alphaproteobacteria bacterium | reverse complement strand
CACAACGCCTAAATCCAAGTCATTGTCGGCTGTAACGGCTACATTCAGTAGGGTTTTGTCCTTGTACCCCACAAACGTAATCTTCAGTTGATAGACCCCTGCTGTTACTTTTGAAAACGTAAATTTCCCTGTTACATCAGACGTTGTACCTTCCACAACTTTGGTGTCTTTCATCAGGGCAACGGTGGCAAATTCGACGGGTTTACGGGCGGTAGAATCCAAGACAAAACCCGTAATTTTTGATTTTTGGGCAAAGGAAGTCCCCATCAGCCCCATGCAAAGGGCTAGTAAAAATAGCTGTTTCATTGTTTAGAGTAGTTGGCTGTGAATGGGTTGGTATGGCTGTATTTAGTGGTTATGAGAAATGGCTTTATGGTGGATACTCTCCTTTTTAAAATTAGTTACAGCAAAGAGTAGGATTTTTTTAAAGTGTTGCATGAAGGCCAAAATAAAATTTACAGCGCTTTCTTCTTCCCGTCTTTGTCGGTCATCGTAATGCTAGTGCCTTTCTTTTGGGCCAAGGCATGAATTCCCGGTTCGGTGGCATCGTTTAAAAGGACCAAGCCTGAGCCATCTTTGCCTGCCCCCATTTTTACACGGATGGTACCTTTGGCATCCTTCATTCTAAAAACCACCTTCATTGGGCTCATTTTTAAGACTTTACTACGCGAACAACATTCAATTGATTGGTTTCTAATATCCAAAGATTCCCATTTTTGTCAACAACGCCACCCGTAGGCATCCAACTGATGGGGCTTTTATACACCACGAACACCCGACCGTCGCGCGTTATTTTTTTAACTATTTTTTTTGAGGTAACGGCTACGTAAACGTTACCCGCAGGGTCATCCCACACCCCAAAAATGCTGTTGTTCGGTTTTCGTTGGGGATCTTCACCCGTGACCCCGTCTAACTCCAGCGCAACTACTCGGGCCTTATTTCCCACTATCTTGCACAAATCGTTGTCGTCTACGTAATAAAAAGTACCGTCTTTGCTACAAAACTGACTGCGCACATCTTTAGTAGGCACTGTGGCAAGCCATTCAATTTTTTGGTTGGGCGACATTTTCATCCAATCGCTGCCGTTTTTGCTGCTCACCAGCCAATACATACTGCCTGCCGTATCACGCACAAAGCTATAATTTCGCAAAAAACCTTCGGCAATAGGGCGTACTTTGCTAAACCTTCCCCTCGCATCGTATTTCCACACATAATGCCCCCATTTATTTGTTGTTTCTCCTTCATACCACAGATGTTCGCCGTAAAGATTATCTTGGGCATCCATGTAGAGTTCGTGGGTATGCACATTGGGAACAACTACCGTCTTCGAGTTTCCGTCGGACGAAACTTTCCAAATACGCTCCGTATCCGTGTAAAAAATCTCACCCTTTGAGTTCTGAACTATGCCGATACCTGGATGGGCAAACGTAGACAGCGCCACCAATAAACACATCCATATAAGTTGCCATTTCATATCTTTATTCTGCTGTGTTTGACAATTCAAATCAACAAAAACTGAGCATATCAATGAAAATAGTTTGGTAACAGGTTGAAAATTCTTGATGTCACGTCTTTTTATCGTTTGATGTAACTTTTTTGTTTCTGAACACCCGAATTTCCTAACTTTCACCATGGAAAAATTCTTCAGATACCGCCTCGACCATGTTCTTTTCTGGATAGCTACCATTTCTTTCCATGCATACAATCGGAGTTATATCATCTATAAATTGAGCTTCGGTGATTTTGTAGGGGAGTTATTGATCCGGAACGTTCTTTTGGCAGGGGTTATCTACGGCAATTTATGGGTATTGATTCCTCGTTTTTTTAACACCAAACGATACGGATTGTATTTTCTAACTCTTTCAGTAGTCGTTTTGGGATATGTAGTACTCAAAAATCTGCACGATATGTACCTATACGGATACGTTTTGGGAGACATAGAGCGGCGGTCGCTGCTCACCAATGCGTTTTACAACGTATCCATTGCCGTTTTTTACGCCATTTTCAGCATGGCAATATGGCTGAGTCGAGAATGGTTTTATCAGCGAGAAATAGTCCAAAAAATCAAAAATGAACAATTAGCCACCGAATTGCAGTATTTAAAATCGCAGATAAATCCGCACATTATCTTCAATACGCTCAACCTGATTTACGGTTCTATCCACAAAACAAACCCCGAAGCGCGGCAACTTGTCCTACAATTTTCAGATTTACTGCGCTATCAATTGTATGAATGTAACGTAGAAAAAGTGTACAATGAAAAAGAAATAGACTACTTAAAAAATTACGTCATTCTGCAACGATTACGAAAAAATGACAATCTAAATGTACATTTTACTCCCAATGAAAATATCTCTGGTATCACAGTAGCTCCTCTGCTTTTTTCACCTTTTGTAGAAAATGCGTTTAAGTACGTCAGCAACCACGAAAACAAACCCAACTATATTGATATTCAACTTTTTAGAAACGAAAATCTCTTGATTTTTAAGTGTGAGAATTCCAAAAATCAACACCCTTCAAACCCAATTTATGGCCCTGGAGGTATCGGGATTGCGAACGTAAAGCGCCGTCTTGAATTGCTCTATTCTCAGCACCACACACTGAAAATTTCTGAGGAGAACGATATGTTTAGCGTTGAATTAAGCATTGTGTTGTAAATCCTGAAGAAACGCCCCATGAAAATCAACTGCCTTATTGTGGATGACGAACCCATAGCCCGTAAAATCCTAGGGGAATATGTCGAAGAATTAGACTGGCTACAGCTGGTTGGTCAAGCAGAAAGTCCCTTAAAAGCCATTAATCTAATGGCCCAACATCCTGTAGATTTACTATTTTTAGACATAGAAATGCCCCAAATGAGCGGGTTTGAATTACTCAAAAAACTTACTAATCCACCTGCGGTTATTATCACCACGGCTTATCCAACTTATGCCATTGAAGGCTTTGAATTGGATGTATTAGATTATTTACTAAAACCGATTTCTATTGACCGTTTTTTGAAGTCTGCCTTGAAAGCTAAGGTACTCTTTGAGCAAAAAAACAAAACTTCGTCGTCCCAAATTGACTACTTTTTTGTAAAATGCGACGGCAACATTGAGCGCATAGAACTACGTAATTTGCTGTATGTCAAGTCATTAGAAAACTATATTGTCATTCAAACTACCCAACGAAAATACATTACCTACCTGACGATGAAAGGCCTGGAGGAATACTTACCTAGCGAACAATTTGTCAAGATTCATAAATCATACCTTGTCCCAATTGCCAAGATTGACCGTATCGAAGGAAATGAGGTACACATTGGCAACGAAAAACTTCCGCTTAGCCGTACCCTCAGAGCTGATGTATTGCAACGTATTGATGAAAAATTAGTAAAACGCTGAGCAATTTATCTGGGTGTCAAACACAATCACTATTTACTTCCTATTTTTCTGGAGACCTTACTAAGGCTACTCATCCCATCATCAGATTCATTTAATAGCCCCAGAAACGCCTCTCTTTAGCAAAATCAAGTCTCCCTTAAATGTTTAACTGGGTTAAACAAAATTACATTTTTGGGGAAATTCATTTTTTGAAAGCAATTAAAAAATATACCTTTGAGGTAAATTTAAGCAAATTTGCTTAAATTTAGGCGTGTTCTAAATTTTCATCATAAAAATAAGCAAAACAATCTTTTACTCACTGTATTTGTCGCAGCAACACAGATGTGCAAATAAGAATCATATCCAATTAGATATTCCAAAAGATTAATAACCCGATTATTTTAAATGTTTTTGTATGTATTCAGGTGATTGAATTAATAAAAAATATCTAACTTTTTACTGAATGGGGTATTAAAATGCCTCGTATAATACAAAACAT
>JAIXUT010000159.1 GCA_027483385.1 Alphaproteobacteria bacterium | reverse complement strand
GAGGTCGTAGAAATACAATTGTGTGTCGCTGAAATCAGGGGATGCCTTCAAAAACATATCGGCATACGTCCTGCGGCCCGAAATCATAAACGATGATTTTTCGTTTTGAATGGGCCCTTCTATTGCCAAGCGACTGCTGATCACACCGATACCGCCTGAAGTCTGAAACACTTTGTCGTTGCCTTCCCGCATGCGCACATCCAGCACCGAAGACAATCTGCCGCCGTAATTGGCCGGGCTGTTCCCTTTGATGATGGTAGCATCTTTGATAGCATCGGAGTTGAACGTACTGAAAAAACCAAGCAAATGCGAAGCATTGTAAACGGGAGCCTCATCGAGTAAAATGAGGTTCTGGTCAGCCGCACCTCCCCGTACAAAAAAACCGCTGTTCCCTTCCCCCGCTGATTTAACGCCGGGCAGCAATTGGATGGTTTTCAACACATCTTTTTCTCCGAAAATCACTGGCAATTTGGCTATTTCCTTAATGTCCAACTTCTCGGTACCCATGGAAGTTTTGGTAATGTTGTCATCTTCTTTGGTCGTTTTTACCACCACCTCCTGCAGCATTTTGCCACTTTCCAATTCCCAATCAATTTTTAGATTTTTATCTAAATTGACGGTTTTAGTCATTTCTTCATAACCAATATATGTTCCTTTGAGCGTGTAACTTCCTTTGGGTAAGGTGATGGAATAAAAGCCGTACTCGTTGGCAGCTTTGCCGGTATTTGGGATCTCTTTCACGACCACTGTTGCTCCGATGAGTTCTTCGCCCGAAGCCTTATCTCTGAGGGTGCCGCTTATCGTAAATTTCTCCTGTGCCAAAAGCCTGAAACTGCTCATCAGAACGCAGAAAACAATAAATTTCAATTTTGCCATTTTTTGGTCTTCGTTTAATTTTAAATCTTTATTTCGATTCAAAACTCAACCAAAACTACAATTTAGAGAAGTAGGCTGCCGACGAAATGGACAAAATGAGCAGTGAAGTGGACGGGGGGAGATTCAATTATTGGCCAACCATTCTACAAACGCCGTTACCTTGAGTTTGCCTATCACAATCTGTTCCGTAAACGGAACCGTCAGATTGATTGCTATTTTGCGGTTGAAGTGCTGCGAAGCATCTTTGACCGCCCGCCGATTGACCAAATACTGCCGATTGGCCCGAAAAAAAGCTGGCGATAAACTATGCTCCAGATGGTCTAAGGTCTGCGACAACAGCCATTTGCGTTGATCGAACGTATAGGCAAAAACCCCGTCGTTTTCTACTGCAAACAATGCTACCTGTGCCGTGTCCAATGGAATGATTTTATCTCCCTGCTGAATGATGACCGACGGAGTTTTATGAGGTTGCAGTTGCGCTTTCAACAGGTTCATCAGCCCTTTCATTTCGTCTTTGGGTGGGTTTAATCTTTCTTTGAGCAGTTGGTATTTTTCTAAAGCTTTACCCACGGTTGCTTTCGAAAAAGGTTTGAGCAGATAGTCAATACCGACGGTTTTGAAGGCTTCGAGCGCATACTCGTTAAAAGCTGTACAGAAAATGACGGGCGTTTGGTTTTGGGTCTTTTCAAAAATTTCAAAACTAAGGCCATCGCCAAGTTGTATGTCCGAAAAAATAAGGTCAATCGGCGGGGAGGTCTGGAAGAAAGCTATTCTCTCTTCTACCGAAGACAGCATAGCCACAATCTCGACATCGGGGTCATGGCCCGCAATAGTCCGCGCCAAGTCTTTGGCCGTCAGTTTTTCATCTTCAATGATCAGAATTCTCATGAATTTATCAGTGGTATTCTTACTTCAAAAAAATCAGTTCCTTCGTTTATTTCAATGCCCTTACCTGCAATAAGTTCGTAGCGGATGTTAAGATTAGCCAACCCTGTTTGGGTAAGGTCAGCGGTTTTGACTGGCATTTTGTTGTTCCAAATCGTAATTGAGTTATCATGGCAGGAAATCTTGATAATCAATGGCTTTTGCACTGTAAAATAATTATGCTTGAAGGCATTTTCAACCAGCGTTTGCAGCGCGAAAATGGGAACGTTATGCTTCAACACTTCATCAGAAAGGGCTACCACATACATAAAGCTGTTTTCAAACCGCACTTTTTGGAGTGCTACAAAATCGTTTACAAAACGTAATTCGTCAGCCAGTATAACGACTTCATTTTGGCGTGACTGCACCGAATATCTCAAAAAATCGGCCAGTTTAACGGTATATTCTTCAGCTTGGGCAGTGTTTTCTCCAATCAACGATTTGAGGACACTAAGGGCATTGAACAAAAAATGCGGATGTAACTGCTGCACCAATAGTTTTTTCTGCGCTTCGCTGTGTAGGAGTTCGATTTCTTTGGCTTTGAGTTCAGCCTGGTTGCGGCGATAAGAGGCTTCTGTGGCTTGACAAATAATAATAATAATGACATTAATTGCCGAAGAAGTAAGTATAGCATATAGAAATTTATTGTCCAGAAAACTAACCGCCACCTTTGGTACAAAAATATCTTTCTCCGTGAAAAAAAAATATTGTATTCCACCTATAATTCCTTGCATCAAAATAATACCGGCATAACTAAACGAGACCTTCCTCCATATAGATAAATGAGAAAAGTTTAGCGTCAAATAAATATTTATAAGCCAGGTAACAAATACATTGATATTTATACCCAAAAAGGGAAGAAGCAGTACTTTAAACGGAAGCACGCCAAAAATCAACGGGTGACTCACTGCATAGATTGCGAAAATGGGAGTGGAAATAAAAGCATAAAGAAGCAGTCTTTGTTTCATGTTGGTTAGTGAACAGATTTCCTGTAACAAATCTATACAAACTAACACAACACTTCATGATTTAAAAGCTGAAATGGACAAAGTGACCAGTCAAACGGACCATTATTGTCCTGACAGGCATCATTCCGTTTCGGGATATTTAACCCCAAAGACGTTTATTACAAAAAGACCTATTTCCGCTGTAAGCAGGCAGCAGCTTATCGGGACTTCTTTTCTCCCCTGTATTTCAGCAAAAACGCCTCGGCATAGCGCCCCCCGACGAGGATTTCCAACCTGCCCAGCACTATTCTGGTCTTTTGAAAGGAAATTATCCAGCTGAGCGGTACTTTGTAGGATTGATGCCACCAGCAAAACCAGTTCGGGTCGAGTTTTGCTTCAATGGCCTTTACATTCATCCGGGTCATGATGGGTTTGGCGGGCTGACCGATCAGGTATATTTTCACATAATCTTTCAGTCTTTCGATGTACAATACTTCGTGGTGATAAATTTTGATTTCACGGAATTCTTAGTGTACAAAAAAATAGGCATCCGCAGGCACTTAGAGCCGGGTTCGGTGTTATTGCGGGTTAGGTCTAAATTTGTAATACGAAGTCCGAGCCGCCGAATGGCCCACCGCCGTTGAAATTGGAAGAAGTGGAAGGATCCATATCGTCGGTACCGTTTTAAAAACTCAGCGAATCCACCTCTTTTTTAGTAGGGCGGTACGCCAGTTTTGAGTTGAGATTTTAAAAAAACGAATGAAATTTTTTATGATTTTTACAAATTCCAATCGGCAGGAACCTAAAAATTCAGGTTACAACTCAATATATCCCCGTTTTTAGTATTTTGAATGTATATTAGTTCAAAAAAAACCAGTATGCAACAGTCGCTCTTTCCACATCTACAACACTTAATTGGCCTGACCAACGAGGAGTTTGATATTTTTTTGGGTTGCCTGCAATCGCAAAAACTGAAACGAAGAGAAGTCCTGATTGCCGAAGGGGACATTTGCAGATACGCATACTTTATCAAAAAAGGGTGTTTGCGGTATTTCCATAATGTGGACGGTGAGGAAATCACCGGTCAGTTCTTCTTTGAAAACGGGTGGTACACCGACTACGAAAGTTTTTTGCTGCAAAAACCCTCCAAACAAAACATTGATGCCTTAGAACCCACCGAACTGATATTGCTTCCCAAAAGTGAATTGCTTAAATTATATATCACCATTCCAAAGTTTGAGAAATTTGGCCGAATCATGGCCGAGAACGCATTTCTGGGCTTACGAAACAGAACCGAGTTGCTAACCCAGCAAAGTGCCGAAGAAAGATATTTGAGGCTGATGAAAGAAAGGCCAAAAGTGATTGAACGGGTGCCTCAACACTACATCGCATCTTATTTGGGCATAAAACCGCCCTCATTAAGCCGAATTCGTAAAAGAATTATGGTAATTGTTTAGGTAGCCCACTCGAAGTTTCCCATTAGAACACTCTCAATATTGTTCATAATG
>JAIXUT010000105.1 GCA_027483385.1 Alphaproteobacteria bacterium | reverse complement strand
TTCAGGCCACCGCACAGGCCACGGTCGCTGCCACACACAATCAAGCGCACCGTCTGCACGCGGTCGCGGCCCTGCAGCAGCAGCGGCGCATCGCCACTGGCGTTGCCAGCGATATTCCCTAAAATTTCACCCAACTTTGCCGCATAGGGCCGTGCGCTTTCCACGGCCGCCCGCGCTCGGCGCACTTTCGCCGCCGCCACCATCTTCATGGTTTTGGTAATCTGGCGCGTGTTCTTGACGCTTTTAATGCGCAGACGCAGGGTTTTAAGGGTGGGCATCGGGGCTTACCCTCTTACTATTTCTTCACGGGCTTTTTGGCAGGTGCGGCCTTTGCGGCATCTTTTTTCGTTGCGCCCTTGGCCACGCCCATAGCGCCTGCCATGGTGTTGGCCGCCTGCTTGGTTTCGTTACCACGCTGCGCGGCGGCCAGGGTGCGGTCGGCGGCATTAAAGGTGGCCTTGGCGCGCTCGATCAGGGTTTTTAACTCGGCTTCCAGCTCATCGGTTATCACGCCCTTATCCATGGCGGTGAGCAGCTTGGCGTAGCTGCTGCGGGCCAGCTCCAGCAAGTGTGCTTCAAACAGCGTCACGTGCTTGGGGGCCAGGTCATCCAAGTACCCCTTGGTGCCCGCATACACGCCCACCAACTGTTCGCTAACGCGCAGGGGCTGGTACTGCTTTTGCTTCAGCAGTTCGGTCAGGCGTTCACCACGGCTGAGTAGTTTACGCGTGCTTACATCCAAGTCGGCCGCAAACTGGCTAAAGGCCGCCATTTCGCGGTATTGGGCCAAATCGAGACGCATAGTACCGGCCAGCTTTTTCATCGCTTTGGTTTGCGCGGCGCCACCAACGCGCGAAACCGAAAGCCCCACGTTAATTGCGGGCCGAATGCCCGCGTAAAACAGGTCGGATTCCAGGAAAATCTGGCCATCGGTAATTGAAATCACGTTCGTTGGAATATAGGCACTGACGTCACCAGCCTGGGTTTCGATAATCGGCAAGGCCGTGAGGCTACCCGCGCCCATCTCATCGCTAAGTTTGGCGGCGCGTTCCAGCAGGCGGCTGTGCAGGTAAAAGACGTCGCCCGGGTAGGCTTCGCGGCCTGGCGGGCGGCGCAGCAGCAGGCTCATTTGGCGGTAGGCCACGGCTTGCTTGCTCAGGTCATCGTAAACAATCAGCGCATGCATGCCGTTGTCGCGGAAATATTCGGCCATGGCGCAGCCGCTGTAGGGTGCCACAAACTGCATCGGGGCGGGGTCGCTCGCCGTCGCACTCACCACAATCGTGTACTTCAAGGCACCCGTATTGCGCAGACGCTCCACCACTTGCGCCACCGTGCTGCGCTTTTGGCCAATCGCCACGTACACGCAGTACACGGCATTCTTGCTACCATCGTGGGTGCTGGCTTGGTTGATGATCGCGTCAATCGCCACCGCTGTTTTACCCGTTTGGCGGTCCCCAATAATTAATTCGCGCTGGCCACGGCCAATTGGCACCAAGGCGTCAATCGCTTTCAGGCCCGTTTGCAAAGGCTCGTGCACGCTTTTGCGCGCCACAATCCCGGGCGCGATTACATCAACTTTGCTGGTCTGCTTGGCCTTGATTGGGCCCAAGCCATCAATCGGGCGCCCGAGGCCATCCACTACCCGGCCCAGCATTTCCATGCCCACTGGCACGCTTACAATTTGCTTGGTGCGGCTGACAACATCGCCTTCCTTCACGCCACGGTCATCGCCGAAAATCACGCAACCTACGTGGTCATCATCAAGGTTCAGCGCCATGCCGCTTAAGGCTTCGCCGCTGGCGCTGGCAAAGGTTACCAGCTCGCCGGCCTGCACGCCGCTCAGGCCATGCACCCGGGCCACGCCATCGCCGACCGCCAATACGGTGCCAGCTTCTTCCATGGTCGCACCCGCGCCGAAGTCGGCAATTTGCTGGGTCAGAATTTTCGTTACTTCACTCGCGCGGATTTCGGCCATGATGAATTCCCTTTTTGCTTAACTGATTTGTTTCAAACTGGCTTTAAGGCGGTTTAAGCCACCCAAAATGCTGGTATCCCAAACCAGACCACCAAAAAATGCCCGAAAGCCACCCACCAGATCGGGCCGCACCACTTCCAGCAGCTGTACATCGCGGGCTTGCTGGTGGGTTTTAATTTGCACTTTTAAAGTAATCTTTTGCGTGTCGGTCAGGGGCTGAGCGGTTTGCACCGTGGCCATTACAATGCCCGCTTGCGCGGCCATTTCCTGCTGCAACGCCGCCAGTACCGCTGGCAAAATGTTCAAACGCCGCGCACCCGCCAGCACGCCCAGCAAATTGGCCAAGGCTTTGGGGGCTTTTACCGCTTGGTGCATTTGGCTGGCCAATTGCTGCCGCTGGGCGGCCGTCAGGCGGGGGTTTTGCAGGCCCGCCAGCACATCAGGCGCCTTTACAGCCTCGGCCAAAGTGGCTACGGCATTGGCAAACTGCGGGAAACTGGCTTTATCCTGCTGGGCAACTGCCAGAGCAGCTTTGGCATAGCGGGTGGCAACACTCATGGCGGGCTTATGCCTGATAACTGGCCGCACTGTCAACGGATTGGGCTAGAAAATCCCTGTCGGACTGGTGGTTTGCCGGGGCGCTGGGCTGACCAGCTGGCTGGGGCTTACATTGGTTGGGCTTACAGGCGGCGGCACAAAGCTTATCTGGCTCATGGCGCTGCCGTTAAAATACACCTTGCCGGCCTTGTCGGCAATTTGCTGCAACCGTTCGGGGCTGGCCAGCAGCGCCCATTCAGCTTCCAGCACCCGCTTGGTTTCGCGCAGTTCGGCGCGCACATTCACCAGCCGCAGACGCTCGCGGTCCATGGTTTGCACCTCGGTCTTAATCCGCATCATGCCCATAAAGGCCAGCAGGCTTAAAACCAGAGCAATTAAAATCAGGCCGTTTTTCATTCATGGGTCCGCTGTAATGTGCGCAGAATGGCCGAGCGCGCGCGCGGGTTCAAGGCCAGTTCGGCCTTGCCCGCCATTAACTTTTTGCCCTGCTTGAAATTGGCCACAGCCGCCACGCGCCCCACTGGGTCCAGGGTATCCACGCATAGTTCCCGAAAGACCTTCTTCACCAAGCGTTCTTCGTTGGGCTGAAAGGTGATGACCGCCAAAATGCCGCCCACCGCCAGCTGGGCCGCGCAGCCGCGTAGCGCGGCTTCCAGTATCGTCAGCTCGTCGTTCACTGCCACCCGCAAGGCCTGAAATAACCGGGCCGCCGGGTGCGCCCGCTTCAGGCCCAAACGCGGCGGATAGATGGCTTCAATCGTGGCCAGAAAATCAGTAGTCAGGGTGTAGGGCTTGGCTTTGCGGGTTTGTACAATCAACCGGGCCAGCGGGCGGGCTTTGAGTTCTTCGGCACCATAGTAAAACAGGTCGGCCAAGGCTTCCTCGCGCCATGAATTTAAAATTTCCGCCGCAGTCGTGCGCTGCGTACTATTGAGACGCATATCCAAGGGCCCCGCCAACTGGTAACTCAGGCCACGGGCGGGGTCATCCAACTGGTCCGATGAAAAGCCTAAATCCAGCAGCACGCCCATTGGCCGCCGCACCCCTAAAATTGTGGGCAAATCACTGTAGGGCGCGTGATACAGTTCAAGCTGGGCCCCGTATGTAGGCGCCCAAGCCTGCGCCGCCGCAATGGCTGCCGCGTCCCAATCGGTGGCCACCACCTGCGCCCCCGCCGCCAACAACGCCCGTGTGTGCCCGCCGCCGCCCAAGGTGCCATCGGCCACGAGCTGACCATGTATCTCGCCCAATGCCGCAATGGCTTCGTGCAGCAGTACGGGGATGTGAGCGGCAGACATGACCACTCTTTAGCGAAGTTTTACTAAACTGCCTAGCTTTGCCACAAACTATGCAACTCGGCCAAGTCGGCTTCGGTGAAGGCACCGTCGGCGGCGGTTTGGGCATCGAAGGCGCTTGGTTCCCAAATCGTAAAATATTCCCCTTCACCGGCAAACAGCATGTGCTCGGTAATGCCGGCGGTTTGTAGCATGGCTTCCGGAATTTGAATCCGCCCCGTGTCGTCGAAGTTTAGAGGCCGAGCAGTGGCAAGAAGCGTGCGTGCCAGCCGCTGGCGGACGGGCGAGAGCGCGGGGAGCCGGTTAATCCGTTCCGCCAGTTTAACAAAATCATCATAAGCCCACGCATGGAGATACTTTCTCTCATTATTGTTGGTTGGTGCTGGGTAAACCACGACTGTCTGGCGGCTATGGCCTGCCATCTCGGCGCGAAACGACGCCGGCACCGAAACCCGCCCCTTGCGGTCAACCCCATTCAGGTAGCTGGCCAAGAAAACAGTCATCGGTACCGGTGTGTGCTCCCCTGTTGAACAAGACGCCGTTGCCCGTGGCGCCCGAACTGGAACCCCTCTCCTTGCCATGCCTCATGCACAACAAGCCCCTGAAAGATTTCAGTGTTGCATAACGAACCCACAGCTTGCATGGATTTGGGCAACATTGGGATACTATGGGAACCAATGGGACAATGCAACCCCATTTTGGTTTTTTTTAATCCCTGCCTGATATTTATCTGTGGATAACTCTGGGGAAAGATGCTTACGCGGTGAGACACGGTAAGCCCGTGGAAGGTGGGCAATGCATTTTAAGCTTTGATTGCGCTATTTATGATTGTGCATTAATACGAGGCGGCATCCGGGTCATCGCGGTCAATTTGAAAAAATTGATCGAGGAAAGTCCGGGCACCCACACGCCACTTGGCCCGTGAACAGCGGGGCGGCCCCTTCCCTTGCGGGCCGACCATCAGGGCAACAGAAAACAAACCGCCTCAGCCTTCGCAAGAAGGCCGGGGTAAGGGCGAAACGGTGGGGTAAGAGCCCACCACGCCGTTGGCAACAACGCGCGGTACGGCGACCTGCCAAGGGGTGCAATGCCAAATAGGAACCTGCTCGTGGCGCGGCGTGCGTCCAGCACAGGTTCGGGTCGGCAGCTTGAGGGCACGGGGCAACCTGTGTTCCAGAGGAATGATGATCACTGCCGTAAGGCAGCACAGAACCCGGCTTACAGGATGCGTTGCAAGGGGACTATGGGGGCTTCGGCCCCCGCTTTTTTTGATTGTTATCCTGTGCTAGCTTGCAGCCTATGAAATATTCACGCTTTGCCTGCCATAAATTGGTGCGGGATTTGGTGATTCCGCAGGCCCACGCAAAAGGCTTTCGCTGCGAAGCCAAGAAGTTACAAGACCATGCGCTTTACCAAGCCACTTTTCATAAGCTGGTGGAAGAAGTTGACGAAGTCCGTGAGGCTTTGGCAAACCCCGCTGAACTGGTGAAGGAACTGGCCGATGTGTTGGAAGTGGTGCAGGCGCTGGCGGCACAGAATGGGATCAGCCCCGACGCTTTAATGGCGGAGCAGGCCACCAAGCGGGCTGCCCGTGGGGGTTTTGCTGCGGGCGATTACTTAAGTACGTTTGATGTGCCAGAAGGCCACCCCGACCTTGAGAATTTAAACGGTCAGCCGCATAAATATTTGCCGTTGGGCGAGGTGGAATAAGCCATGTTGAAATTTTTTAAAGCCCATTGGGAATGGCTGTTGTGCGGCGGGGTACTGACCAACCTTGCGCTGTTTTTACTGGGCAAGGATGTCTTTGGTTTGCATCAAGGTATGGCGGTGGGGCTGGCGCTGCTGGGGGGCCTGGTTCTGGCAATTATGGGCTTTCTCATGGCCACGCTGGTGCTGCCGATGGTGGCTTTGGTAACCGGCGTGATTGGCGCGTTTATCGGGGCTATTGCACTGCTGCTCGCCTTCGTGGTGGGCGGGATTTTTACCCCCTTGGCGGCTGTTGTGGTCGGGGCGATTTACAGCTTGCTGGGTTGGTTGGCCACCACCTGGCTGGGCACGTTATTGATGCCGTTTTATACCACCTTGGGGCCGCTTGTTTTAAAAATTGCACCGTGGCTGACAACGAGTAAATTCCTGATTACCTTCTATGATTGGCTGGATGACCAACCCTGGTGGCCGCAGGCGTTGGTGCTGACGCCGAAGATGACAAAAAAACCTGTCGCAAAAAAAGCTAAAAAACTACCTAAGCCAAAAGCAAAGCGTGAAGCTTAACCCAATCAAAATGCGGGCCGGGGTCGGTCTTGCGGCCAGGAGCGATGGCGCTGTGGGCCACAATGGCTTCCAGTTTGAGATTATGGCGCGCCATTAAGCCCTGCAGCAAAGTGGCTAAGGCGGAATACTGCACTTCGGTAAACGGTTCGGCTTGCGTCCAATCGGGGGCCTGTTCTAACTCTTTCGGCGGGCCTTTGGGATAGAGTTTGCCAAACGGCCCTGCGTTGCCAATTTCAATCCCGAGGCTATAAGGGTTTAGGTTCTCGAGCGTCTCGCCGTTAGGGAAAGTCCAGCGGCTGACGCCCGCATGCCACGCCACTTCGGCATCTGGCACCAACTGGGTCACGGCGCCATCGCGGGCCAGGTAATAGTGGCAGCTTACCTGCGTTGCGGGGTCACACAATCGTTGCAACGCATCTTCATCTTCGGCCATATAGGTAGCGTGCAGCACAATCAGGCGAATGGTCTCGCCCTCTGTGCGCGGGCGACGGTTGGGGCTGGAGCGGTGATTAGTTTTCATTTAACTAAGTTGTACCCAAAAACACCGATATAGGCCTCCTTGCGTCATACCTAAAAAATTATACCTCTTCGAAAGTTCTAGGTTCTCTGGATCGGAGTAAACCAAGACCTGTTTATGTCCACGCTTAGAGAGAATATTAATTGCGTATTGATATAATTCTTTTGCAGCATCTAAATATTCCTCTAATACGGCAAATCTAAATAACCAAGCGACTCGGCCATTATCAACCAAAGAACAAGTTCCTATAATGATACCATCTTTCTCACACACTAGTAATGAATCAGGATCACTCTCTAAACTCTTTTGAATCATCTCAAGACTATCGCGTGCTTCATCAAATTCACCACCATATAAACTACCATTTTTATAAAGGTTAGTAATTGCAAAGTAATCTACAACATTAAATCTTCTTATAACAAACAAAGAGGCTTCCATGGCGAATACTCTATTTATCAGGATGCAGCATATTTTCCGCCCGCACCTTGGCGCGGAAAGTCTTGGCATCCAAGTACCCCAGCTTCACACACGCTTCTTCCAACGTGAGGTTTTCCTTCAAGGCTTTTTTGGCCACGGCGGCGGCTTTGTCGTAGCCAATCACCGGGTTCAATGCCGTCACCAGCATCAGGGAATTGGCCAAGTGGCGCTCTAGCTGCGGCAGGTTGGGTTCCAGGCCGGCTACGCAGTTTTCGGTAAAACTAACCAACGCATCGGCCAACAGCTGCGCGCTTTGCAGCACGTTATGAATGATGAGCGGCTTGAACACATTCAGCTGTAAATGCCCCTGCATGGCGCCTGCGCACACGGCGGCATCGTTGCCAATAATTTGGCAGCAGACCATGGAAAGCGCCTCGCATTGCGTAGGGTTCACTTTGCCCGGCATGATGCTGCTGCCGGGCTCGTTGGCGGGAAGGTTCAATTCATTCAGGCCACAGCGTGGGCCACTGCCGAGCAGGCGAATATCGTTGGCGATTTTCAAGCTTGCCACCGCCGCTGTCCGCAGCGCCGCGCTCGCATTCAACAACGGCTCATGCGCGCTTAAACCAAAAAACTTGTTCTCCATAATGGTGAATTTCAGACCCAAGCGCTTGCTTAAATACTTCGCCGCCAGGGCTGGCATTTTGGTGTGGGTATTAAGGCCCGTACCCACCGCCGTGCCGCCCAGTGGCAGGGGCAGCAGGGCTTCTAAAGCCTTCTTAACTTCGGCTTCTGCGTAGGCCAGTTGGGCGGCGAAGGCACCGAATTCCTGCCCCAAGGTAATCGGGGTGGCATCTTGCAAATGGGTGCGGCCAATTTTCAGAATCTTCTGCCACTTGGTGGCCTTGGCTTCCAGCGCCTTACGGCTAACTTTAAGCGCAGGCAACACCTGGGTCTGCAGCGCCAATGCCGCACCCAGATGCATGGCGGTGGGGAAGGTATCGTTGCTGCTTTGGCCGCGGTTCACATGGTCGTTGGGGTGCACGGGGGCTTTGCCACCGCGCTGGCCCGTCAGCATTTCGTTGGCGCGCCCCGCCAGCACTTCGTTCAGGTTCATATTCGTTTGCGTGCCGCTGCCCGTTTGCCAAACCACGAGCGGGAAGTTGCCCTGTAGTTTACCCGCCTGCACCTCATCGGCCGCCGCAGAAATGGCCTTGGCCAACTTGGCATCGAGCAATTTTAAATCGGCATTGGCCAACGCACAGGCCTGCTTGAGCGCCGCGTAGCCCGCAATAAACATGGGCGTAAAACTAAATCTGACTTCGCCACCAATCAGAAAATTTTCCTTGCTACGCTGGGTTTGCGCGGCCCAGTAGCGGTCGGCAGGCACGGCCACCGCACCCATACTGTCGGTCTCTTGACGTGTTAGCGTTTTAGTTTGAGGGTTGGCTTTCGGAGCAGGTGTGGAAGATTTTTTCATGGACCTAGCCTAACAGAAAAATCCCTCTCAACCACCACCACGCATATTTTTTACGCCGCCTCTTGCAATGCATACAAAACTATTCTACACTTGTTTTCATGAGCAACTATATCGCCATCACACCCACCAGCCACCCCACATGGGTTGGCCTGTTTGGCGTGTGCCGTTCCATTCCCACCGAGCCCGCTAATCTAAATTAGCAAACGGGCCCGCTGGGCTCCCGTTTCACTCGGTTGGAGATTTCTCCTTACCCATGAACCCTTACTCTGGCCCCGCTGCTGCTGGGCTGATACATTGGAGACCTATGATGAAGCACTATAAACTCACTTCGGTCGCGCCTCACCCACAAGGGTTGGTGCCACTGCCCAATAAGCTGGTGCCATTTCTGTGGCACTTTGCAAGGCAGGCTTGGAAACCCATGGCCGTTGTCATGTTCTTGGCCGGCCTAGGTGTCGTCTTTGGGCAACTTGCCCCTTGGTTTTATGCCCAAGCAGTGGGGGTTTTCAACCAAACGGGAACTGTCACCACCGAACAGCTCTTTACTCTGTTATGCCTAATGGTGCTCACGCTCTACGTCGCCCAACCTTTGCTGGATAGAAGCGCGCGGTACCTGGCGTGGCCAATGTTCTTTGTCCACTTCCGCGACCGCGTTCGCTTCCAGATGGCCACTGCCACACGGGCCCAAAGCCTTAGTTTCTTCACCGATGACCTTGCTGGGCGACTGGCCAGCAAGGTGAAGGATACCGGTAATGCCGTCACCGAAATCTGCGAAGCCACCATTATTCATTTTTGGGGCTTTGCGGTGGCGTTGGTGGTCGCGGGGGTGCTGCTATTCAGCGTAGCCCCCGTGCTACTGGTGGTGTTTGTGGTGTGGTTTATTGGCTATGTCAGCTTTCTGAAGTGGATGATACCAATTCAGCGGGCAACCAGCAAAATCGCCACCGACCTGCACAGCCGCAACTCGGGGTTGGTGGTGGATAGCTTCGCCAACATCATGCTGCTCAAGCTCTTTGGACGGGATAAGGATGAAGACGACTACCTGCTGGAAAAAGCCCAAGAGGCTGCCGATGCCAGCCAGCGCAACCACCACAACTTTCAACTCATGTGGGTGGGGATGGCAGGGCTGACGTTTCTGCTAGTCGTGCCAATCATGGCGCTCACGTTCTATGGGTGGCAGCAGGAATGGTTCGGCAAGGCTGAAGCCCTGATGGCAATGACGGTGCTGCCACAAGTCATTGCGTTCAGCTGGTGGGTGGCCGAAACCTCGGTGCGCCTTCTGGAAAATATCGCCACTGTCGAAGATGCCATTGAAGCCTTGGCCAAACCCTACACCGTCATCGACACCCCTAACGCCCAAGCCTTGGTGGTGAAGCCCGGTGGCGGGGATGTGGCTTTCCGTAATGTCTCGTTTCACTACGGTAAAAAGGCCACCCACGGCAAAAGTGTACTACATAACCTCAATCTCACCATCCCAGCAGGCCAGAAAGTCGGCCTGGTGGGGCGGAGCGGGGCGGGCAAAAGCACGCTGGTGAATCTGCTGCTGCGCTTCTACGACTTGGAAAGCGGCTCTATCACCATCGATGTGCAGGATATCAGCCACGTCACGCAAGCTTCCCTGCGCCAGCATATCGGCATGGTGACGCAGGAAGCCCATATGATGCACCGCTCGGTGGCTGATAACATTCGTCTTGGCAAACCCGATGCCACGGATGAAGAAGTTATTACGGCAGCCAAACGCGCCCATGCGCACGACTTTATCCTTAAGTGCGAGGATAAGTACGGCAACCAAGGCTATGCCGCATTGGTGGGTGAGCGTGGGGTGAAGCTTTCGGGCGGTCAACGGCAACGGGTGGCCATTGCCCGCATGATTCTGGAAAACGCACCAATCCTGCTGCTTGATGAGGCCACCAGTGCCTTAGATAGCGAAGTTGAGGCGGCGATTCAGGAAGAAATGACGGCCTTGATGGCGGGTAAAACCACCATCGCGATTGCCCACCGCCTTTCCACCATCGCGCAAATGGATAGACTGGTGGTGATGGACAAAGGGCAGATTGTGGAGGACGGCACCCACGCTGAACTGCTGGCACGAGGCGGCATCTATGCCGACCTCTGGAACCGCCAGAGCGGGGGCTTTATCGGCCACGATTAAACCCATCATACGTAACGAAAATGGCCCCGCGAGGGGCCATTTTCATACCTAGCGCCTACCGTAGCTGGAGCAGCTCATTCAGCATTTGGTCAACTGTGGTGATGACTTTGGAACTCGCTTGGAAGGCGCGTTGGGCCACAATCATGTTACTGAACTCGCCGGCAATGTCGGTGGTCGAGCCTTCCAAGGCGCCACTCACAATTCGGCCTGTACCACCCACACCCGCTTCCTTCAGCAGCGGTTGGCCGCTGGCGTCGGTGGTGCGCAGCAGACTGCCACTGACGGCTTCCAGGCCACGGGGGTTCTGGAAGACCGCGATCGCGATTTTGTACAGCCGCTTGGTTTCGCCGTTGGTAAAGGTGCCGTTGACGAAACCGTTGTCATCGACCTGAATGGCGCTCAGTGTCCCTGCCCCAAAGCCGTTCTGATTCACCGCGCTGGTGTTAAAACTGGCGGCCAGCTGGGTGATGCCGTCGTTACCAAGGCCATCGAGCAACTGGGGCTGCGCGGAAGCACGGAACGAGGTCATCGCGGTGTTGGCCAGCGGCACGGTGATATCGAAGTTCGGTGATACCGTAATGCGGGTACCGAGTGTGGGGAAATAAATTTCCTGGCGCCCCGCTGCGGTGAGCGCGCCCGCCGTCCCACCGGCGACCAAGGCACCACCGACGCCAATCCCGTTGCGCAGTTCGTAAGTCCCCGTACCGGCAACCTTAACCAGGGTGTAGTCGTTCCCAGGGGTCAGGGCGTTATTTTCCAACGAGACATTCAAGACTTCACTGCCAAAAAAATCTGGTGCCGCAGGTTGGGGGCTGGCGATCATCCCGCCGACGTATTGGCCAAAATCCAAGTCAATCGTGCTGACACTCACGCCCCCCGACCACGTGGCAGTAAAGTTATTCGGGGTCACAAACTTAAGCGAGCCATTTTGCGTAAAGCTTAGCTCGCCGTTGGCCACCATGGTGTTGGTGCCAGCCGCCCCGCCCTGCAGGTTCGCGCCATCGGTAAAAATGGTGTAATCCCAGGCATTGGCGGCGCGTTTGCTGAAACCAACCGTCATATCCCGCGCACCGCCTTGGGCATCATAGACCCGAATATCGGTAAGGTAATCGAAGCGGGTTGGGTCGGCCACCATGCCGTTCAAAGTATCCAGGCGGGTTAAAAGGCCTGCGGTGGTATAGTTGGTGTTAAGTTGGCGGGTGCTGGTTAAGTTGGCATCGAGCGACAGACGGCTGGTCGCCTGGGCACTGACGCCCACACTTTGCAATTCCACGGCCTGAGGCTCTTGAATATTGAGAATATCGCCATCCGAATCGGTGCGCCAGCCTTGCAGATAAAAGCCATCTGGGTTCACCAAAAATCCTTCGCGGTCTTCACTGAAGCTGCCGGCACGGGTGAAGAAGAACTCGGTACTGGTTGTGTTGGTTTTGTTATCAGCCACACGGAAGAAGCCGTTGCCAGAAATGGCCAAATCGGTGCGGCTGCTGCTGGTGATAAAGCTGCCCTGAGCGGTTTGGTCGCGCAGCACGTTGGTGTTCACGCCACCACTGTTATAGGTGGTGCCCTGAGCGCCGGTGGTCACAAGCTGGCTAAACAGGCTGCGCGAGGATTTATACCCCACCGTGTTGGTGTTGGCCAGGTTATCGGAAATAACCGAAATCGCCTGCCCTTGGGCGCCGAGGCCGCTGACGCTGGCTGTCATTGCGCTGAATAAACCCATGGTACGTATCCTTTATTTCGTGGCTTTGTTAGGTGTTAATTTGCTTCAAACAATCTTAAACCAATAAATGCATAAGCCGTGCCAATTAATTGCGCACGCCTATCACGCTGTTGGCGGCGATATTACGGCCATCAGCCATTTGTAAATTCACGTTGTTGCCATCATTTAAAACGCTATTCACGCGGCCATAGACATAGCCTTGGCTGGGCTTTACTTTGCCTTCGCCATCGGTGGCGCGTACGCGCAGGGTAAAGGCATTGTCGGCCACCACTTGCCCCGCGTCGTTTTTGCCGTCCCATACCAGGGTCCGGATACCTTCTTTGGGGTCGCCGTTCATGGTGCGAATCACGCTACCGTTCTGGTTGTCAATCACTTCCAACGTCACTTTGGAGGCGCCAGCGCCGACTTCATAGCCAAGCTGGGTGGTGGCGCCAGTTTTGGCAAACAGGTTCCCCGGCCCCAATACATCTTTACCCAGGTAACTGGTGGCCAGGTTTTGCTCGCCAAAATCGCGCTGCGCGACAATTTGTTTCAGGTAATTGTTACTGTTAATCTGTTGCTCCACACTGCTGTACTGCGCCAGCTGGGCGGTAAATTCTGTGCCCTCCATGGGGTTTAAGGGGTCTTGATTTTTCAGTTGCGCCACCAGCAGTTTTAAAAAGGTATCGAAGTTGACGCTATTGAGCGCTGCGTTCTGGCCCGAGGCAACGCCCGTCAACGCACCCGAAGCGTTGGTGGCACTGTTGGTTGCATTGATGGTAGTCATGGTATTTGGGCTTTCTGTTTAGGCGGCCACATCAACCAGCTGGGTGGGGGAAACCCAACGGCTGGTGGTGGTGGCGTTAGCCTGCGTTAAGTCATCTGCACCAACCGTGCCAGAAGCCGCTGATTGTGGCCCCGTACGACCTTGGCGCTCGTCGTTCATGGCCGCAAACGGGTTTTGTGCTTGCTGGTCGGGGTTCTGTTGCTGGTTGCTCAGCATCAAACTTAGGCCTTGGTCGGCAATCTTCAGGCCTGCATCCAAAAAGCTTTGGCGCAGGCTTGGCAATTCGCGCACCAGGTGTTCCACCAAAGCAGGCTCTTGGGCGGCAATCACGCCACTGATTTGCCCGTTTTCGACCTTCAGATGCACCTCAATCCGCCCCAGTTCGGGGGGGTTCAGAATCAGTTGCACCGCACCGCCCTTACCGCCCTGCACCAGGGGCTGAATCGCCAATTGCAGCTGCTGGCCCGCTTGTGCGGCTTGGGCCAAATGCAGGCGCTCCAGCGTGGCGGCAGCCTGGTGCGGCGTGGGGGTAGACGTTGGGGTTGGTTGCGGCGCGTTAGGCGCCATAGCCGTTGCAATGAGGCTGGGGGCAATTTGCGGCGCGCTTGTAACTTCGGCGGTGGGCTCGGGCAATGCATCGGTGCTGCTCGTAAGCATGGCTTCGGTCGACGGAGCGGTAGGCATCACGGCCAGCGCTTGCAACACGGGCGCACCAGCCTGGGCTTCGGTCAGTTTATACATCACCGTACCCTGCAGCGGTTTGGGGGCAGCCACCGCCTGCACGGTGGGGAGCGGGGTCTGTGGTTGTGGCGTAGCTTTATCCAAGGCCTCGGTCGGCAATGGGATTGCCAAGACGTTAACAGGGGCAGGCGCCGCAATTGCTGCTTGTTCAGCAGTACCCGCCGTGGGCAAGGCCACGGGTACAATTTGCGCCACCACCTGCGGCGTAACGGGTGCAGCCTGCGGAGCAGGCGTGAATGGAGCCTGTATCGGCGCTTCGGCTTGCAACAGGCTGGCCGCGGCTGGCAGATTTTGCGCCCGCGCCTGCACCGCCTGCCAGCTTCCTGCACTAATGGTAACTTGGGTTTGCACCACCTGTAGCTGCACGCTGGTGATGGTGGTGGTTTGGTTGGCCGGCAGCTGCAAGGCTTGGGCCTGCGCGGGGTTCAGCAAGCTTGCCAGCAGCACCGCCACCAAACTTCCACCTGCTTCGGCGGCGAGCTTTTCCTTTTCCAGCATGGCTTGCTGGCGCACCAGCTCCAGCATGGTCTCAACTTTGGCAGCGAGGGCCTGGGCTTCATCGGCTGGCAAGCCAAGCTTTATCAGTGCCTCCGCCAGGTCTCCCGCCGGGCCTTCTTCACCAAAAGTAAAACCACCCTGCACCGTGATTTGCTGGTATAAAATCGTGACCTGTTGGGCCAAAATTTGTACCGCACTGGCTTCGCCCGTGACTTGCAGGGGCAAGCCCGCAAGCTCGGGTTGCACTTGCACCCCGAACGACGCGAGCGGGTTGGCAAGAAATGCTTCTAAATTTGCATTCATTGTAACAGGATTGATTGTATTAGCTACCTCTGCGGGCGCGGCACCTTCGGCCAACAGGTTACCAAACAGGTTGCGCAATGGGCCAGCGGTGGCGGCTTCGGGCGCTGGCGCCGATGTATCGGCCATTGGGGCCGCAAGGCCCAAGCTGCCCAGCAGTGCACCAAGAGAAAAGGATTCAGCCATAGGCAAGCATGCTCTGTTGCGTTAAAATAAATTTATAACAGTGCAGGGCCGGCCTGAGAGTGAGGAGAGAGAGCCAGCCAAGCCCTGCACCGTTGGAAAGTATAATGCAATGAGCGTGCCAACCCGACCGACCCCACTCCCCCCCAAACCCGCCAAGGCGGCGGCGTTGCAGTACGATAAGGAAAAAGGCGCCGCCCCTAAGCTCACGGCCAAGGGTACGGGCGCGGTGGCCGAGCGCATTATGGAAGTGGCCAAGGCGCACGGGATTCCGTTGCACAAGGATGCCGATCTGCTGGAAGTGCTGGAAAAGGTGGAAATCGATACCGAAATCCCGCTGGAAGTTTACGCCGTGGTGGCGGAAATTTTTGCCTACCTTTACCGAACCAACCAGGCCAAGGCCGCCCGATGACCCCGTTGCTGACCCTGCTAGAAGTTATAAAAAGGCCTGATGACCCCAGCTTTGCCTCTGCGCTGGCGCAGCTTGCCCACGTTGCACCGGAGGGCCTGAGCACCGCCGAACTGACCAGCCTGCTGGCGGCGTTGGATAGCGCCACCGTTGCCCTGCAGCAGCAACAGGCCACGACCAGCCGCGAACTGGCCGATTTGCGCGGAAAATTGCAGGCCAAACTGGCTTATGGTGGGGGAAAGTAGCATGTTAACGCTAGGGACTGGCCTGTACGCCCTTGCCATGTTGGCCCTGGTATTGGGGTTAATCCTCGGCCTTGGCTGGCTGATGCGCACCTACGGCACCCGCTGGGGGTTGGGGGCCACGCGGGCAGAACCTACCTTGAAAGTGACGCAGCGCCTGCCCTTAAATGCCCAGCACACGCTGGTGGAAGTGACCGAGCCGACCCACCGCACCCTGCTGCTGCTCGGCCCCGGCCAGAGCGTGGTGGTGGCACGGGAGGTGCTGAAACGGCCAAAAAAAACAAGGCCAAAGTAGTTTTTTTCATTCTTACTGCTATTTGTATACTTTAAGTTGACTTTTGCGAATTGGGCCGTTAGAACGGCCTCAGACCCACCTTCTTTTTTCTCATTCAATGGCGCGGTGTGCGCTGGGGGACTTACCAATGACAATCGAATCTCTTGCCGCGATGCTGCGTGGATTCCTGCCGCAGATTGTGAAGGCGCTGCCTGCACCTTATGCCCTGTTCGACCGCCGCGACCCCCGCTACCAGTTGGCCTGCGAAGCGGCTGGTACAATTCTGGGGCAGAAAGTGACCAGCCTCTACAAGTTCCCGGCCTACCGGGTGGTCGTCACCAGCTACCTCGTGGAGTTTGACGAAGCTGGAAATTTGAAGACCATCTGGCTTGCGCGGGACAAGAAGCTTCGCAAGTACAAAGGCGTGGGTGGCAACCCCAACGAGACCGATACGAGTATCTATGGGATTCTCGACCGCCAGTGGCAAGAAGAGATAGGCCTCAGCCTCTTCACTGAACTCGGCGAACAGATTCCCGAGGCGTTTACAGTCCAGTTCTTCCCGCAAGTGAAGAACCAGACATACGAAGCGGAGGGACAGATGCAAGCCTATTTCGCTATTCCTTTCACCGCAGCCATGAGGGCCAAGGTGCAGGTGGATGATGATGAAATCGGCAACCTGCACGCCTTCAATGTAGGCCATCCCGCACTGACCGACCCCGACACCTACGGCTGGCCAGATATTGATTTGGCAGCAGGGGTTTATAAACTGCTGACGCTTCACGGTATTCAACCGCAGAGCTGAGCGAATTACGAACGGCCAGAAGGCGGTGGAGAATTTTCTCCGCCGCCTTTTGTGTGGCCAGTAGGGCTTGCGCAGCCAAGGTATTCTTGCGCTAATAGCCCATGCTTCGCCTGCTGGCTCTCTTTGCTTTGTTGCTCTCTCCCAGCTTGGGGTGGACGCAGGATTTGCCCCTGAATGTGAATATTGGTAGCGATGTGCTCAGCAGCCAGCGCGTGTTCCAGCTGGTGGCACTGATTACCGTGCTTTCGCTGGCGCCTTCCATTCTGATGATGGTGACGAGCTTCACGCGCATCGTGGTGGTGTTCAGTTTTCTGCGCAACGCGATTGGCCTGCAGAGCAGCCCGCCCAACGGCGTGATGGTGGGCTTGGCGTTGTTTCTCACGGCTTTTATCATGGCGCCGACGTTTCAGGCGGCCTACAACCAGGGCTTGCAGCCGTACCTGAATAACCAGATTGACGAAACGGTGGCGTATCAGCGTACCACCCAGCCCTTTGCGCGCTTCATGCTGGCCAATGTGCGCAGCGAAGACTTGGAATTATTTTTGGGCCTGATGCCCACTGCCAACCGCGCCAACGTGGTGCTGCCAGGGCCCGAGGTGCAGCCCGAAAATATCCGCGTGCCGTTACAAGCACTGGTGCCTGCGTTCATGATTAGCGAACTGCGGCGTGCGTTTGAAATTGGCTTTTTGCTGTTCCTGCCGTTTCTGGTGATCGACCTTGCGATTGCCAGTATTTTAACCAGTATGGGGATGATTACCCTACCGCCCGCCACGATTGCTCTGCCGTTTAAACTCATTTTCTTTGTACTAATTGATGGCTGGCACCTGCTGGTGGGGACACTGGTACAGAGCTTTAACCCGCCTTTATAGATTTGTCACAAAGCCGGCGGTGGCAAAAGTTCCATATACTGCATGCGGCGGTTGTAATCGTCGCGCTCGTTGCGGGTGCGGCGTAGCTCGCGCCTAAGGTTGGCAATTTGGTCATCGAGGCTGTTGATGCCACTGAGGGCGGTGGTGAGCTGCTGCAGCGGGCCGCCATCGGGGGGGACGCCCGTCACGCCCGCGCTTGCCGCCACGGCGTTGATATCATCGGCCAGTTCGGGCAATTGCGGCCAGGCTTCTTGGTAGCGGGCTTTCAGTTCGGCCAGGGCTTTGGCATCCTTTTGCTGCGCCAGCGCGTAGGCCAGATGGAACGCGTGCAACTGGGCCGCCGTACTGCTAACCAACCCACTGGCGGGTACCTTGGCCAACAGGCGGTTGAAGCCCGCAGTGGCGGTGGGCCAATCCTGGCCCTGCCAGGCGGCGTGGGCGTAAAGGGCCTGGGCTTCAATATCTTCCAGACGGTCGGCGGCCACCAAGGGCTGCAAGACCGCCAGCGCCTGTTGAGGCCGATTGAGCAACATGAGTGTACGGGCTTCTTCCAGCGCCCAGCCGCGCCGCAAGGTTTGGGTACTGGCCAAGGCACGGCCATTATCGAGCAGTTTTAACGCCTCTTCGGGTTGGCCCAAATTCCGTTTGCTTTGCGCCAGCAATAAGGTCAGGCGCCCCTGCGGCACCGCTTCCAGCGCGCGGTATTGCAGCTGTTGTTCCAAAATTGGCACCGCACGCGCAAACAGGTTGGCGCGTACCAGCGCTTCGGCCATGCGTTCCTGTACCAGGTCGCCACGTTCATCGTTGGGCAGCAGCTCGCGGAAATCGTAGTACAAGCCAAGGTAGGTTAAAGGGTCGTAGGTGCGTTCGGCTTCGGGGTCGAAGACCTCGACAAACGCCTCCGCCATCCGGTTGGTGAGGTTGGGCATATCGGGGGTGTTGGGGAACGCCTGAATGAGGGTTTGCCAAGTTTGCAGGGCATTGCTGGGTTCACGGGCCTGGGCGTAAAGTTCGGCCAGCGCCGCCAGCGTTTGGCGTTCGGTATCGTTGCCGCGCCATTCTTGCTGCAAATCGCGCAGGTAGCCGCGCAGTTGGGCGTCGGAAATTTCCTTGCGGCGGTGCAGAATCCGGATAAATTCTAGTTTCGCTTGGGCGGCGGTGGTGGCATCGGTGGTATTTTCAGCAGCGGCGGCTAAATCTTCAAGCCCCTCCACATTCTGGTTTAACCCCAGCTTGGCCAAGCCTTGCAACCGCTTGAGGGCTGGCGGCAAGCCCGCGTTGCCGTAACCTGCCGCAAGGGTTTCAATCCCTTGAAGCGCTGCCGCAAATTGCCCGGTCATCACCAGTGCATTGATTTGCGCCGCTTGGGCCAGTGCGCGTAAGTACTCGGGGTATTCGGGCATAATGCCGCGGGCCGTGGGCCATTCGGTCGCAGCGGTACTATGCGCGCCACGGGCGTTGGCAGCCACAGCGGCCCACAGCTGGGCATGGCCTAGCAGGGTGCCGCGTTGGTCGAACACCCCTTCCTGGGGCAATTGCCCGCGCGCCAATTGGGCAACGCCGAACAAGAGGCGAGGCACGGCTTGGGCGGGCAGGCCATCGGTTCGGGCGGGAAATGTTGCGAGCACGGCCAAAGCTTCCTCGGGCCGTTGCCACGCCAGATACACCCCTGTCAGTGCCAGCCGCGCTTCCCGCGCGGCACTGCTGCCAACCGGCGCATCGGCCACGGCTTGCAGGGCTTCGCTGGTATCGGTCACATAATCGCGGCCGCGGGGGGGAATCAGCACGCCGACTTCCTCATTCACCAGTTCTTCGCTACGCATCGTGGCGTTTGCTTCCCGCGTCAGCGGCGGCAAGGTGGGCGAAACTTCAGCTACCTCTTCCAGTTCAGTGGGGCTTACGGCAACGGCTGCGGTGGCTGGTTCAGTGGTGCCCGTGACCACAGTGGTGAGAGTTACGATGGAAGGCACGGTGGCTGAAACTGTGGTTAGGCTTAAATCATCTGAGGGACGAATTTCAGAGGAATTGCTTAAGGCTTCCAGCTTCAGGGCAGGTAGCGCCACACGGGTGCCAGGTTGGTAAGCGTTGGCAATGGGGCCACTGAGGGGCACCAAACCAATGGGAGCAAACATACTCCCCAGCAAGCTTTCGATGCTGACCTGTGGCGTGGCAGTTGGGCTTAACCCTGCCGCTGGTTCCAGTGCCGCAAAATTTACGGGTTCTGGGCTCCGTTGGCTTACCTCGGCAATTGCTGTGGTGGCCCGACCAAGCCGCTGCACGGCCCCCACCAACGCCTGCCCTTGGCGTAGCGGCTGCTGACTTAACCCGACTTGCCAACGGCTTCCCGCGGCCTCGAGGCTGACGCGGCGAAGCGGCTGCCCCCCCAGCTGCCAGCCGTCGTTCAGCAACAGCGCATGGCCTTGGGGCACACGTTGGCTGCCGTTGCTGATACGCCAGCCCTGGCCCTGCTTGGTAGCTTGAACGGGTTGTTTGCCGAAAATTTCAACACCATGCAACGCGCCTGTGGTCAAAGGGATGATTTTCCAGCCTGCAGCAGCCTGAATTTCGGGTTGACTGGTGCCTACCGCCACCGTGCGATTGCTACCTGCCGACCATACTGCCAAGGGCCCTGCTGGGAACGTGACCGCAAAATCTTCGGCCCACCCAAGCGCACCTGTGCCCACCAGCCAAGTGGCCAGCAGCAGAGTTAATTGGCGCCGTACATAATCCATAAGGTTTGTTCTGTTTGGCCTACGTTGCCACGCACCACTTCGGCTGTCACGCGGCCACCGCCCTTGCGTGCCAATTCGGCAAGCGCCCACGCACGGCTGCTGGCGGCGCCCCAATTGCCACCAACTGGCACCACCACCCGCACGGCCACGGGGGTGCGCCAGTTAAACACCACTGCACCCAAGCGCTGCCAGGCCGCACGGGTGGTAGGGTCGGCCGGGTTGGTGAGGCTGCTTGGCAAGACATACTGGTATTCCTGCACTTCTGGCACTTCAAAACCCACCAGCCCATTCCAGGCGGTATCGTTTTGCAGGCGCTGGCGCAGAATGTTATCGAGATACGCCACACTGCGGCGGGTGGCGACCACTGGCATTGCGTTGCCCTGGCCGCTGGGGGTTAAACTTACTGCCAAGGTCCGCGGCGCGAAGCTGGCGGCAAAGCTGCCCACCAGGGTTTGCCAACGGGGTTTATCAATCGTTTGGGTGGCATAGAACAGCACAAAAAAGCACAACAACAGGCTGGTGAGGTCGGCAAAGGTCAGCATCCAGGCTTGTTCAGGGATTTTTTGCCGTGGGGCCTGCAAGGCCTGCATGGCGCTGGTGCGCAAACGGACGCGGGTCATGGGCGCGACTGGCCTTGCACCTGCACGCCCGGGGCATTCGTCAGCGGGCTTAAGCTGCCGCCCAGGCTTGGCGCACTGGTGGGTGCAGGTGTTAGAATGATGCGCATTTCAGGTGGGCCTGCCATCAGTGCAATACCACCCGTGATTGCCCCCAGCGCCGCTCCTTGAGAGACAGCCGCCACTGTGTTCCCCGCCAGTTGCCATTCCAGCCTTGCGCCTTGCGTGGCCAGCATGAGGGATTTCACCAGCTCAGCGCCAATCAGTTCGGGGCCTGCAAACAAGGCTTCCATGGGCAGCCGCACCACCACCCTGGAGGCATCGGCTTCCAAAACTTCGGTTTGCAGTTGCACGCGGTTGGTCATCACGCCCTGTACTTTGCTGGTCATGGCTTCGGCCCAGCTGGTGACAGGCGCTTGCGGCAAGGCATTGCCTTGGTTGGTATGTTTTGGGGCCTGTTGGTCGTAGCCCTCGCGCACGCGGGCCAGCACGTCATCGGCGTGCTTTTCTTCCTTGCTGGTTGGTTGGGCCGACATCGCATTCAGCAGCACAAAAAAACTGAGCAGCAGCAAGTTCACCGCCACCAGCAACATCGGCAGGCCATCGGCGCGGGCAGGAGAGCGCGCCGACAGCAGGTTCATGGTGGTGGTCATCGCCTTTACCTAGCGGGCGATGCTGCCCGATAAATCTTTCAGCATCGTTGGCACGTCCAAAATCATGTGCACCTTGCCGTCGCCCGTGATGGTGGCACCACTGATGGCCTTATGGAATTCGAACATCTGGGTGACAGGCTTCACCACCACCTCTTCCTGACCGAGCAGTTCATCGACAACCAACCCCAACGCGTTGCTGCCGTCGCGCACCACCACCACAAAGGCGCTGTCGGGGTTGGCCTTGCCTAACCCTTCGGGTGCGTGAACCCGGGTCACGCGGTCGAGGTCGTCGAGCGACAGATTTTCTGAAGGTGCTAAGGCAAAGTTTTGGTCGGTCGTCTTTAGTTGCCGCGCCATGGGGAGGTAACCATCGCGGGTTAATTTGGCCAAGTAGTAAAGCGGCAGCGGCTCGCCGCGCAGTTCAATAATATCCTGTTCGTTTACCTTGTGCAGCCCCTCACCGCGGTATTTAATCACTTCGGCAATATCCCCAATCGGGATGGCAAACCCTTCCGCATTACTCCCCACAATTAATGCATTCACAATCGCCAAGGTCAGCGGCATATAGATGCTAAAACAGGTACCAAGGCCCAGCTCGCTACGGATTTCAATGCTGCCCTGCAGGTTGTTAATTTTCGTGTTCACCACGTCCATCCCCACCCCACGGCCACTCACATCGGTAATGGTTTCGGCGGTGGAAAAGCCCGGCGCCATAATCAGCCGAATTGCTTCGGCATCGGTCATCGCGGCGGCGGCGGTTTCGGTGATTACGCCTTTTTTAAGGGCAATTTTTTTGATTTTTTCAGGGTCGATACCACGGCCATCTTCTTGCACCTGAATGACCACGTTATTGCCTTCGTAAAAGGCGCGCACCATCAGGGTACCTTCCGGGTGTTTGCCAGCCGCTTCGCGCTCGGCGGGGCCTTCCAAACCGTGGTCGAGCGCATTGCGAATCATGTGCACCATCGGGTCGGCCAGTTCTTCGACTAACGTCTTATCGACTTCCGTCATCTCACCCTCAACCATCAGGTTCACTTCCTTGGCCAGCTGGGTTTTCAGCTCGCGCACTTGGCGGGGAATTTTATCAAAGACTTTTTTAATGGGCTGCATGCGGGTGCTTAACACGCTCATCTGGATATCTTGGGTCACGCGGCTGAATTGCTCGATCGTGCCGTAAATCATCGGCGCATTTTCAAGTTTTTCCAGCGCCTTTTTGGCTTCGGGCAAGTTAAGCTGCCGCATCAGGGTATTGCGGGCCAACACCAATTCGCCGACCAGGTTCATCACCTTATCCAGCCGGGCCGTTTCCACCCGAATGGTTTCTGTACCGCCTTCCTCGTTACGGCGGGGGGCTTGCCGGCGATCCTCGCCAGCCTTGCGTTGGTCGGTGGCGGGCGGCTGCTTCAGCGTTGGTGCAGGTATTGTTGGCGCTTGGGCTGGAATTGCACCTTCCTCGCCTTTATCGCGGGAGGGGTCGAGCGTAGTATCGTTCAGCACACTGGCCAGCAACTCGGCATTCACCATTGGGCCTGCGGGTAAAGCTTCTTTATCCTTGCTGGGGTCGAGCGTCTCATCATTCAGAACACTCGCCAACAAATCCTCGTTAATCATTATCTCTGCTGGGGGCCCTGCTGGCGGGGTAGCTTCTTTATCGCGGGAAGGGTCGAGGGTGGTATCACTCAGCACGCTGGCCAGCAGTTCTTCATTCACCATTGGGCCAGCCACAGCCGTTGGCTTGGCGGCAGCTGGCGCCACTGTGGCGATGGGCGCAGGTGCGGCCGCAGGGGCTGTGGCAGGCGCCTCGCCTTTGGCCAAGGCTTCCAGGCTCGCGCGCAGTTCGGTAAAATCGACCTCACTGTCGTCTTCGCCGTTTTTCTGGCAATTCAGCAGCTGCTTGAGGCCATCGATGGTCAGCAGCAGGGCGTCCATCACGGGTTTATCGATTTGCACCTTGCCGTTGCGCACTTCATCGAGCAGATTTTCACCCGCATGGGCCAGCTTGGCAATTTTTTCCAGCCCCAAAAACCCCGCACCGCCCTTTAGCGTGTGCAGCATGCGGAAAATGCGGTCGACAGTTTCCTTATCAGTACCACCCACGCCTTCGGCGCTCAGGGCTTCCAGCTTAATTAAATCTTGCTCCAGCGTATCGAGGTTTTCATCGGCCTCGGTAAAGAATTCCTGCAGGATTTCCTGCATTTCATCGCCAGCCATATCCATATCGCTCATCAGGCTTACCCCTTGGTGGGTTTGTTTTGTTAAACTCTAGCGTGAATATGAGTAATTTGTCAGCCCGATGCCTCTCGCGGCTGCAAAATAATCGCAGCCTTGGGCCGCCTTGGCCACATTCATCGCACCAATGGGCTGGGTTTTTGGGCTAAACACCCAACAAGCTGCGCACCCGTGGGCCAATTTTATCGAGCGCCAGAACTTCGTTCACACCGCCAAGTTCCGCCACCGCTTTGGGCATGCCGTACACCACGCTGCTGGTTTGGTCTTGGGCGATGATATAGGCGCCTAAATCCTTCAACTTTTTATATTCCTTGGCGCCATCGGCGCCCATGCCCGTCAGCATTACGGCCAGCACTTGCTTGTTAAACAGCAGCCGTGCGCTTTCGGCCAACACGTCCACGCTCGGCTTGTAGGGGCTTTCGCCCTTGTCATCGTCAATTGTGATTCCGGTAGGGGTCAGGCGCAAATGCTTACCGCCGGGGGCAATGTAGATTTTCCCTGGCAACAACACGTCACCAGCTTTGGCTTCCACCACCGCAGGGGGCGTAGATTCATCCAGCCGTTTGGCCAGTGCCAGAGTAAAATCGGGCGGCATGTGCTGAGCAATCACCACCGGCACGGGCAGATTGTTGGGCAGCTGAGAAAGCAGCACTTGCAGCGCTTTAGGCCCGCCCGTAGAGGATCCAATCAGTACCACCCGGGCATTCACGCGGCTGATGGTGCTGGGCGCAATGCTTGGTACAGAAGTTTTGGGCAACGCTGCCACTTTATCGGCCCGCCCGTTGGTCACCCCTGCGGCGGCGGCCAGCTTGGCATGAATTTCCTCGGCACCCTTAAAAATGTTTTTGTCTTTGTCGCTGAGCGATTTGGGAATAAAATCCACCGCGCCAAGTTCCAGCGCCTTTAAGGTTATTGCGGCGCCTGCTTCGGTTAATGTGCTGACCATCACCACCGGTGTTTTGTTGGTGCGCATGATGGCCTGCAAGGCATCGATACCGTTCATGACAGGCATTTCGATATCCATGGTAATCACGTCAGGCTTTAATTCGGCGGCCTTTTTCACGCCTTCTTCACCGTTCACGGCAATATCAACCACTTTAAAGCGAGAATCTTTTTCAATCATCCGCACCAGCGCACCGCGCATGAAGGTGCTGTCATCAACCACCAGAACGCGGATTGGGTTCGCCATATTTTTTAACTATAACAATTTGGCCAGAATAGCGTCGATATCGTCCTGCTCGAGGCCTTGACCTGCCAGCTGCGGGCCTTGCAACAAGGCCACATCTTCGGTCAGTTCCTGGCGGGTGGCTTCATCGAGCTTGCTCTGGTTTTCCACCAGCCCAAACACCACCACCATCCGCAGCACCTGGCGTTCAATTTCCTGCAAGGCCTTCACCACCTTTTGCACGCGCTGCACGGTAATATCTTGAAAGTTACAGGCCTCAAAAATATGGGTCACGCTGGTTTGCGCTTGGTTTAACGCATCATCTACCCCCATGAGAATATTCGGATCGATGGCGGGATCGGCCGATAACAACCGCTCTTTTACGTCGTTATGAAAATTACCGATTTGGTCGCATTCATCCATAATTCGGCCCGTAGCCTGCTCGGTCATCTGAACAATTGCGTCCAGGTGATTGGTCGCGTTGGGCAAGTGCTCGTCGGCAATATTGCTGGCCTTGACTTCCTGCAATTCTTTTTTGGCGCTGTTGATAAATTTGGCCAACTCACCCAATTCGCGGTATAGCTCGCTGCTGTGGCCATGCACGCCGTCGGTCTTTTCGCCGAACATTTCCTTGACGCTATCAAGAAGCTTCCAGACTTCCTCGGCGGGAATCATCTGGCCTTGCTGGGTTTGTTCCAACAGCGCGATGCGCTCCATTAAACTGATTTTATTTGTCATGCCGCGCGCTTTCTGCTGTTCGCCTTAATTTTTCGAAAACTAAAAATCACCAACAACCTTCACCAGCTTTTCCTTCAAGGTCGCGGCGTTAAAGGGCTTGACAATATAATTGCTTACCCCGGCCTGCACTGCGGTAATTACGTTCTCGCGCTTGCCCTCGGCCGTGACCATAATGAAAGGTGTGCGGCCATATTTGGCATCGGCCCGCACTTTGCGCAGCAAATCGATGCCGGTCATTTTGGGCATATTCCAATCGGAAATGATTAAATCGAAGGTTTCACTTTGTAACTTTTCCCAAGCTGTGGTGCCGTCATCGGCCTCATTCATGTTGGTAAAGCCCAGCTGGCGCAAGAGGTTGATGACGATTCGCCGCATGGTGAGGGCGTCGTCGACCACCAGGATTCGCATATTTTTGTCAACCATCGCGTGTTCTTTGCCTTGTTGTTAGTCATGGCTTCTTGTGGGCATAGCCGCAAATCCCGCCTGACAGGTTGCCCAAACCTAACCCAGCCTTGGCCCGTCGCCAAGCACTTCGCGCCGATTCCCGACACTTAAGCTGCATCTTGACCCGAGGGGTGCGGTTTTTTGGCCAACCTTGATCGGACGTGAAGCCAAGGAAGATAATTTGCCCCGATAAATACTAAAGGTTAAACAAAAAACCGCGGGAGGGCTTGCCAAGGCCTTGCATTTCGGGCACTTGGCAGCTATAAGAACAGAGATAACGGGGGAATAATCATGACCAAATCGGAACTCGTGGCCAAACTTGCCAATCAGCACCCCGACCTGCGCGCCGACGACCTGGAAAAGTTGGTGAATACTGTATTTGAAGAGATTACGACCACCCTGGTAGAAGGTGGGCGGATTGAACTGCGCGGTTTTGGCGCCTTTAGTGTACGCGCCCGCGCCGCCCGTAAGGGCCGCAACCCCCGCACTGGTGCAGCAGTCAATGTGCCTAGCAAGCGGGTGCCGTTTTTTAAATCGGGCAAGGAACTGCGCGTTCGCGTTAATAAGTAGTTCGTGGCCCCGATGCGCCACTGCCCGACGCGTCACTGGCTTTGGGCCTTGCTGGTAGCCCCATTGTTGCTCGCACCCGTGCGCTTTCAGCAAGGGAGCAGTGAAATTATCCTGACTCCTAGTCAAGCCCCCGCCGGGCCGCGGGGGATACCCGCAGTGGCGCTAACTTCCCCCACCATTCTATCGGTTTCCCCCACCCGGGCTGCCATGCCGCCACTCCTCACTGCCGTGAGCGATAGCAGCTTTCCACTGCAAATTACCCTACCCGCGGCGGTGCCAAGCCCAAGCGCTCCACCCTCGCCGCCAGCCCAAGTGCCACCAGCCAATCCACCAGGCAACGGCATGCCCGCCACTCAGGCGGCCATTTGTGTGCGGGCCCTGAGCATGGTGAACGATATTGCCGCAGTAAGTATGGCGCAGCGGAATACGCAAAACCTGGTGCCGCTCACGCTGGCGGCGGCATTGGCGCAGGTGCAGGCCGCGCAAGGGGTGTGGCCCAATCTGGCCCCGCTGCGCGCGGAAGGCCTACCACTGTTTACCGCCAACCGCGCTGAACTACGCCAAGCCCTTGGCTACGTTGAAAGTTTTTGCGCGGGGCCAGCCTCATCAGCCCCCACTTCGGCAATCGCTCGTCCGCGTTAACTCATTAACGCCATAAAGCTGGCCGCTTGCGGCCACCCAGCGGTAGAATTAGTATTACCCCGGCCACAAAGCCAAAAATATGCGCCCAAAAGGCCACGCCTGCGTCGGCAGGATCGGTGGCGATGCCATACAGCAACTGATAACCAAACCAGCTGCCCAGCACCACGTATGCAGGCAATTCGGTAATCCCCACATAGGGCAACGCCACCGTAATGGGCTGGCGTGGATAGAGCACCAAGTAGCCCCCCAGTACGGCGGAAATCGCCCCACTGGCGCCAATCATCGGGATGAGGCTGGCAGGTTCCAGCCATGCATGCCCCAATGCCGCCACCGCACCACCCAGCCCGTAAAATAGCAAGTAACGCAGGCGGCCACCCAACGGTTCGGCACTGCGTACCAGCGCGTTTTCAATGTTATCGCCAAAGACAAATAAAAACAGCATGTTTCCTGCCAAGTGCGTCACACTGCCGTGCAGAAACATACTGCTAAGCACCCCCCACCAGCCCGCATTAAGCGCATCGGGGTCAACGGCATCGCCTACGGTGTAGCCTGGAATCAGGCCGTACATTTCTACAATGGTCTCAAAACCCAGGGGGCTGATGACCTGTAAGCCAAAAAACCCGATACAGGCAGCCATGAACGCATAGGTAAGGTAGGGCCGATGGTGGGTCGGGTGGTTATCGGTGAGGGGAATCATGACTCAAGGTTAGGCGAAAATGTACAGCCACAACAGGGCCACGGCAAAGATTTTCAGCTGCTAGCCAAACAGCTTGCGCAGGCGGCTGGCAAAACCTTCCTGGGCCCGGCCTGGCTTGAAATCGGCCTTCAGGGCCTGCAGTTGCTCTTTTTGCGCCTTACTCAGGCCAGTTGGGATTTCCACCTGCACGCGGGCCACCAGGTCGCCGCAGTCACGCGGCCGGCCCAAGGCTGGCAGGCCCAGGCCGTGCAGCTTCACGGCTTCGCTGGGTTGAGTACCAGCAGGAATTTTAAGGGTGGTTTTTTCGCCGTTCGGCAGCGGCAATTCTACTTCGGTACCCAGCGCGGCATCGAGCATGCTGACTGGCACCGTCACTTCCAAGTTCAGGCCGTCGCGCTTGAACAGTGGGTGCGTGGCCACGGTAATGAACACAAACAGGTCGCCATTGGGGGCACCGCCCGTGCCCGCCTCTCCTTCGCCCGCCAACCGCAGGCGGGTGCCATCATCTACGCCGACGGGAATGGTGACATCGAGGTTTCGGGTGGTGCGGGTGCGGCCTGCACCGGCGCAATCGGGGCATTTTTCTTTAATTATTTGGCCCGTGCCTTGGCAGTCGGGGCAGCTGCGGCTCATCTGGAAAAAGCCTTGGCGCATGAACACCGTCCCCTGCCCGTTGCAGGTGCCGCACGTGACGGGCTTGGTCCCTTTTTTGGCACCACTGCCATTACACGTGCCGCAGCTTTGGGTACTGGGGTAGGTAATTTTGGCCTTGGTACCACCCATGACCTGCGCCAAGGTTACTTCCAGGTTGTAGCGGAGGTCGGCCCCGCGCGCGGCGCGGCTGCGTTTGGTTTGGGGGCCTTGGCCACTAAAGCCTTGACCAAACAGGCCGCCCATCAGGTCTTCGAACAGTTCCTCAAAATTGCCTTCAAAGCCCTGCTGTTGGCCCTGATTTTGCCCAAAGCCGCCCGCAAACGGGTTGGCGCCTGGCGTGGGGCCACGGCCACCATTTTCGAAGGCGGTGGGGCCGAAGCGGTCGTAGGCGGCGCGTTTTTGGGGGTCGCGCAGCACGTCGTAGGCTTCATTAATTTCTTTAAACTTGGCTTCGGCAGTGGCATTGCCGGGGTTACGGTCGGGATGGTAGGCCATCGCCTGTTTGCGATAGGCGGCCTTGAGGGCGGCGTCATCGGCGCCTTTATCCACCCCCAATGTTTTATAAAAATCTTTGGCCATTACCAACCCCGCTGAGAAGAGAAGGTTGGGTCCCACGCCGTGGTGGTAGCGCGGCAACGGGCTCCGGCGCGCTGGAAATTGCCACAGGGCGGCGTGCTGCTGGCCTGCTGCCAGCGGCTGCCACCACTGCCAAGGGCATTGTTCCAGCCAAGCCCAAGCCACTGGGCGTTAAAACTACCGGTAAAGCGCCCGCTAAAGCCACTGTGGGCGTTGCCGCCGCCACCTTGGGTGTGGCTGCGTTTGGCCGCGTAGGCGCCGGTGTAGCCATTGCCCACATCGGGGTAGGAACTGCCACCGCCGCCGTAGTTGCGTAGGGCGTTGCGGTAGTCGCCACCGCCGCCGCTGCCGCCGTAGGCCGAAAGGATGCGATTGCCCGACCCGCCGCCGTAGTTACTGAGCAAATTGTTTTGCCCCACCGCTACACCCGCCATCAAAGGCACGAGCGCGACGAGCAGGGCAAACAATTGCTTCATAAGGGGCCATTAGGCGCTTTTCGGTCTTTCGGCAAGCGCTTAGGCCGCATCTTCTCGGTTCTTTTTGCCGCCTTCGGCTTCGTAGTCGGCATCCATGGTGCCATCTTCATGGGTTGAAGCATCGGCGGGTGCGGCTTCGGCCTTGTTCTGGGCTTCGTAAATGGCTTTGCCCAGTTCCATGGCGGCGTCGCCGAGTTTTTCGGTGTGCTGAACCAACGCTTCCGTGCTGACATCGGCACGGGCCAGTAAATCCTTCACGGTTTTTACTTCTGCCTCGATTTTTTCCTGTACCTCCGTGCTCACCTTATCGCCGTGCTCTTTCAGGCTCTTTTCAGTGCTGTGCACCAGCGATTCCGCCGCGTTGCGGGCTTCCACAGCCTCCTTGCGTTCCTTGTCGGCGCTGGCGTTGGCTTCGGCATCCTTCACCATTTGCTGGATTTGCTCATCGGAAAGGCCGCCATCGGATTTTATTACCACGTTGCTGGCCTTGCCCGTGCCCTTATCCTTGGCGCTCACGTTCACAATCCCGTTGGCGTCGATATCGAACGTCACTTCGATTTGCGGCACGCCACGCGGGGCAGGCGGGATGCCTTCCAGGTTAAACTGGCCCAGCAGTTTGTTATCGCTCGCCATCGGTCTTTCGCCTTGAAACACGCTGATGGTGACGGCGGGTTGGTTGTCGGCAGCGGTGCTGAATACTTGGCTCTTTTTGGTCGGGATGGTGGTGTTGCGGTCAATCAGAGCCGTAAACACGCCGCCCAGAGTTTCGATGCCCAAGGAAAGTGGGGTCACATCGAGCAGCAGCACGTCCTTGACGTCCCCGCGCAGAATCCCGCCCTGAATGGCCGCGCCAATGGCGACCACTTCATCGGGGTTCACGCCCTTGTGGGGTTCTTTGCCAAAAAAGTTTTTTACCAGTTCCTGCACTTTGGGCATGCGGGTCATCCCACCCACCAGCACCACTTCGTCAATCTGATTCGCCTTCAGGCCTGCATCCTTCAAGGCTGCCTTACAGGGTTCCAGCGTCTTGGCCACCAAGTCTTCCACCAGAGCTTCCAGCTTGGCGCGGGTCAGGGTAATTTGCAGGTGCTTGGGCCCCGAACTATCGGCCGTAATGAAGGGCAGATTAATATCGATGCTGGTGGCGGAAGAAAGTTCTTTCTTGGCCTTTTCAGCTTCATCTTTCAGGCGTTGCAGCGCCAGTTTATCCTTGGTGAGGTCGATGCCGTCGGATTTTTTAAATTCATCGGCCAACCACTGCAGCACGCGGCTGTCAAAGTCTTCGCCGCCCAAGAAGGTATCGCCATTGGTGGCCTTCACTTCCACCACACCGTCACCGATTTCAAGAATGCTGACGTCAAAGGTGCCGCCGCCCAAATCGTACACCGCCACCGTTTTATGGCCTTTAATGTCTTCACCCAAGCCATAGGCCAGCGCGGCGGCGGTGGGTTCATTCACCAAGCGCAGAACTTCTAATCCGGCAATTTTTCCGGCATCTTTGGTGGCCTGGCGTTGGGCATCATTGAAGTACGCAGGTACGGTAATGACGGCCTGGCTAACTTTTTCACCCAAAAACGCTTCGGCGGTATCCTTCATTTTCTGCAGCACCATGGCCGAAATTTCGGCGGGAGAAAGCGGCTTGCCTCCCACTTCCATCCAAGCGTCGCCGTTGGGGCCCTTCACAATTTTAAAGGGCGAATGTTCTTTGGCTTTTGCCACCATTTTATCATCGAAGCGGCGGCCAATCAGGCGCTTAAAGGCAAACAGCGTGCCTTCGGGGTTGGTAATCCCTTGGCGTTTGGCGGTCTGGCCGACCAGGCGTTCGCCGTTGGCGTCACCTTTCGCAAACGCCACGATGCTGGGGGTGGTGCGCGCGCCTTCGTTGTTTTCAATCACGCGGGTTTCCTTGCCGTCCATTACAGCCACGCAGCTGTTGGTGGTGCCGAGGTCAATGCCGATTACTTTGCTCATGGTTTTTTCTCCTTTATTTTGTCATCCCTGCGTAGGCAGGGATCTCGTTGGTTTGATTTAAAAACTTTTGAACTACAGCTTCATTGGCAAAGGTCAACTCTTTTACCAAACCCATATCCTTGCGATACTTCGCGAAATAAAGGCTGCCAACGCCACCAAAAACTGCTTGGGCATAATCAAACCCTAAAGCACGACTTGTTGCTTGAATCTCTACTTCAGTTGACCCCTCAATTTCAACAATTTTACCAATCACTGGCCATTCATCTAATGTTACTTGAACACCCGATTTTTCCCATGCTTCGCGGTAATTTTCTTGGGTCAGCATATCTTCAAACCCAAGAGAATTCATAAAAGAAACCGCATCGTTAAAATTACTTACAGTTAAATCAATCTCTTCTGTTCCCATTGCGCTTTGTGTGTTGTAGGTGTGCTTATAGGTCATCGTTATTTTGTTACCCTCATCACGAACGCGAGCCCATTCATGTATCGTTGAACCAACTTTTTCCTTGAGTGTAAAAGTGCGTCGTTGCATTAGCGTGCGGGGTTTACTGCAGATAAAATCTTGCTGCTGCAAAGTCGTGCGGACCGTGCCGAAATCTGCGACCAAAAATTTTGCTTCAATTTCGAGTGGCATTAGGCACCCCCCTTACTTACACTCACCAAAGCTGGGCGCAGTAAGCGTCCGTGCAGGGTGTAGCCCGCTTGCAGTTCGGCCACCACACAGCCGCTGGAGTGCGGGCTTGCAACTTCGGTCATGGCCTGATGCAATTCGGGGTTCATTGGCTCGCCTGCCTTTACCTCGGTTTTGGTAATGCCGTGGCGGGCCAGAATGGTGGTGAACTGGCTGGCGGTCAGCTCCACACCCTTACGCAGGGCGGCTGAATCTGCTTCAGGTGCTGTGAGTGCACGGCTTAAATTATCGGCCACAGCCAACACATCCTTGGCAAAACTTTGCGCGGCATAGAGCCGTGCCTCGGCCACCTCGGCCTGGGTGCGCTTGCGGTAGTTTTCCAGCTCGGCGGCGGCGCGGTAGGCCTTTTCTTGCCAGCTGTAAACTGCGGCCTGCAGGGCTTCGGTGACGGCATCTTCACCAGCACCATCAGCGGCTGGCAGTGGCGTTTCGGCGGCCATTGGTTCTAAAACTTTTTCAGTCTCGCTCATGGATTAAATCCTTTCTTCCGTCCGTTCTTGCATGGCCTGATTGAGCAATTTGGCGGTGTAATCCACCACGCCCAAAGTGCGCTTGTAATCCATTCGCAGGGGGCCGATGACGCCCAGACTGCCAATCAGTTTGCGGCTGGTATCACTAAAGCTGCTGCCCACCACCGCCACGTCGTGGGTCAGGTCTTCGGCGCCATGCACGGGTACATCAGCGCCGACGAAAATTTTCACGCCACTGCTGCTTTTTACTTCTTCCACCAACGCCATCAGCAGGCGTTTTTCCTCGAAGAGTTTGATGAGGCTTTGCAGGCGGTCGCGCACCAGTTCGGGGTATTGAAACAGATTGGTGCTGCCCGCCACCACCATCGCGCCATCGGCGGTAATCGGCTGGCCCCACTGGTGGGCGGCGGCCATCATGTTATCGATCATCGCATTCACTTGGCCTTTTTGCTCGGCCAGCGTGGCGATGAGCGCAGTGCGGGCTTGCTCGAGCGTCTGGCCCACAATCATGGGCTTTAAGGTGCGGGCGGCGGCTTCCAAATCCTCCACGCCAATGAAGGCAGGGACTTCAATCACACGGTTTTCAATTTCACCATTCTTGGTCACCATCACCACCAACACTCGCTCGGCACTCAGGCGGATAAATTCCATCGTTTGCAGTGGGTCGTGCGCGGCTTGCGGTGCCGTAACAATCGCTGCGCAATTGGTCACCTGACTGAGCACACTGCTGATATCTTGGGTAATCTGGCGGAGGCTTTTGGTGGGACTAATTTGTGCCGCCAGCGCCTCTTGCACCGCAACTTCGGGGGTGGCCGCCTGGACCAGCCGCTGGGTGTAAAAGCGGTAACCTTGGGCAGTGGGGATGCGCCCCGCGCTGGTGTGCGGGTGCATGAGTAGGCCTGCGGCTTCCAAGTCTTGCATCACGTTGCGAATGCTGGCACCCGAAAGCTGGTAGTTCCCACTTTCCACCAACGCCTTGCTGCCCACCGCTTCACCGGTATGGGCATAGTTTTCTACCACATCGTTCAGCACCTGGGCGGCACGGGTGGAAAGCTCGGGCAGCGCGGCTGGCGTGGGTTTTTGGTTGGTGGATTTATCGGACATGGCGCAACCCTAACGCCTGTTATCACTCAAGTCAAGCAAGTGATAATAAAAATTATATATCTTTATTCCACAAAGCGTTAGGAATACATTTCGCCAGCCATTCGGCATGTGCAGCCTGCTCGGCGGCACTGGCCTGAACCACCACCGCCGATGCAGAACTTACAGCCGCCAGCACCACAGTGCTTTGCGCGGCGGGGGTAGCGCTTGGCCCCACTGTTTCCAGGCCAAAACTGGCCTGCAGGCCGCCCGTTAATTCCACGTATACTTCGGCCAGAAGCTGGGCATCGAGCAAAGCACCATGAAACACCCGGGCACTGTTATCCACGCCAAAATGGCTGCACAGCGCATCCAGCTTATGGCGTTGCCCCGGTAACTTTTGCTTGGCCAGGGCCAGAGTATCAATCACCGGGTTATCATGGGGCGGCAGGCCGATGCGGGCCAGTTCCTTGGCCATGAAAGTCATGTCAAATTCTGCGTTGTGGGCTACCAGGGTGGCATCGCCCACAAATTCCAGCCAGGCATGGGCAACATCTTTAAACTTGGGGGCGTCCTTCACCTGTTCATCAGTGATGCCATGCACCCGCATCGCACCTGGGTCGATGGGCCGTTCGGGGTTTAAGTAGGCATGAAAGGTTTTGCCGGTGGGCAGGCGGTTTATCAGCTCGACGGCGCCGAGCTCGATCACGCGGTGGTCTTCGGCGCCGAAGCCGGTGGTTTCGGTATCGAAGATGACCTCACGCATAAACAACTAATGCGTTATTTTTCGGCACTGTGTCAATCCTTTATAATCCCCTGCAAGTCCCAGCGTACAGCCGCGCACGCCCTGCCCCATCACCAGCACATGGTGGCGGCGCCACAGCGGCAAATAGGGGCGTACCTCGGCCACCCGTTGCTGCACGGCTTGGGCCAATTTAAGGGTATCGCTCGGGGTAGCTGCTGTTACCATTTGCTGGGTTAAGTCATCCAGCTGCCGATCATTCACCGCACCACGGTTAAAGCCGTTGGGCGGGGTTTGGCTGCTGTGAAAAAGCTTGTGGTAAAATTCCGGCTGCTGCAGGCCTGTCCAAGTGAGGAGCGCCATATCGAATTGCCCCTTCTGCACCCGGCTATGAAAGCTGGCCCACTCGGCGCTTTCTAGGTTCACTGTAACGCCAATTTTGGCCCATTCGGCCTGTAACGCCTGGCCCAAGCGCTGGGAAAAGGCTTCAGTGCTGGTCAGCAAATTCAGGCTGAAGCGGGTGTTTTCGGGGCCCAGCAGCAGGGTGCGGCCATCGGGCAGCGTGGTCTCTTCCAGCAACCCTTCGGCGGTGAAGGGGTCGTGCACGTCTTCGGGTGCGGGCCAGTGCGCGGGGTGGCCTGGCGGCAGCAGGCTGGTGGCAGGGGTGGCGAGGTTTTGCAGCAGTGCCTTGCGCAGCAGTGGCCGATTCAGTGCCAGCGAAAGCGCTTCCCGCACACTGCTTGTGGCCAGCAGCGGATTACGGAAATTCAGCGCCAAATAACTGTAGCTGCTGCTCGGTACCGCCAGCAATTGCCAGCCGCGGGTTGGCGCCTCTTGCTGCACGTAGTTCAGCACACTGGGGGGTAAGTCGTGCAGCACTACATCCAGTTCAGATTTTTGCAATTTTAAAATGCGCGTCGTGGCATCGGCCAACGGGATGAATTGCAGGCTGGGCAGCGCGGTACTGGGCGAAGGGATGAGCTGCACCACACCTGTGGCTGCATCTTGGCTGGCCACATACGGGCCCATGCCATGGTTGGGGGCGGCAGGGTCGGCCAGCGGGGTTTCCACCAACGTACTCAAAAAACGGTTGCTGGGGGCTGGGAGGGTAAATTTAAGCGCGGTCGGGCTTACAGCAGTCATACTGATATCCCGCCAACTCCCTGCCAATGGGCTGCGCGGAGTGGCCTGAAGGGTTTGCAGCCAGGTAGTTACAGCTTGGGCTGTAAGCGCTGCACCACTGGTAAAGCGCTGAGCCGCTGGCAGAGTGCACTGGTATACCGTGGGGGTTTGCTCAGTGCAGCCTATTGCCACCAGCCCGACGGGGGCAAAATTGGCATCCCACTGTAACAGTGCGGGATGGGTAAGCTGCAACAGGCGGGCGCCGCCTGCATCGGCCACCAGCAGGGGGTTTAGAGTTTTGGGGGCACTGTTGATGCCAATGAGGAGAACGTTACGCATTGTGTTGGTTTCGGCAAACACGGGGGCCAGTTGTGCGCAAAGTGCCACGGCCCCCCCAAGGCAAATGCTGAAGAAACGGGCGCGGCAGTGGCGGAAAGTCATTCTGGCCGTTAGCTTAGGCCCACGATGTTGCTGCGCCAAGCCCTTCTTGCCCCTTCAGTGCTGCTGTTGGCAGCGCTGGTGGCTGCGCCGCAAGTTCCCCAGGCGCAAACCATTGGCTGGATGGACCGTATCTTTACCTTTCGCGAAGACCAGCGGCCTAACCCCAGTGGTGGCGCCCGTGCCAGCCGCCCCGCCTATGTGGTGCAACCCGCTTACGGTGAAGCCGACCATGCGCAATGGAGCAATTTTTACAGCAACCCCAACCTGGCGGCCCAGGATTACATGATTGGCAGCGCCAGCAAAGTGATGCGGCCTGCGGGCAGCGGCATGATGGCCGACGCCGGGATGATGGGCAATCGGGCGCTGGAAAATATTCGGGACGCGCGCGACAGCAATATTTTGATTGGCGAACCGGGCGAGTTCATGACCGACAACGGCAACCTTGGCCGCAGCACCCAAGTGGGAGAACCCACCAACGACTGGCGCGGAACTGGCCAACCACGCCTGACCAGCCGCCCCGGCGACTACAACTACGAAGCCCCGCGCGACCGTGCCGAACCGCTGGCCGCTGGCGGGGAAACACTGGTTGAAACCACGCCCAAATTCAGCGTCCCCGTGGTGGTGAGCCCTGAAGGCAGCCCAAACTTGCCGACCGACAGTAACCAGTCCACCCGTTATAATGTACAACGCGGCGATACCCTGGGCGGGATTGCCGCCAAGCCCGAGATTTACAACGAAGCCGCTCTCTGGCCGCTGATTTACAGCGCCAACCGCAGCACCATTGGCAAAAACCCCAACCGCCTGAAGCCCGCGATGGAACTTACGATTCCACGCGACTACAGCCCCGAACAGGCCAAAAAAGCCCGCCAGCGTGGCGGTCGGCGTTAAAACTTTTTTTCCCAAGTTGTTGGGACTAAATCTCTGGCCTTTGTGGCGCCTATAGCACACCCAGCCAAGTTGCTTTACATATCTCTGCACAGGCAATAAGCGTATGGCTTGGCAGCAACCATAAACTTGCTATGATTCGACAAAATAACAGCCAAAAGGCCTTAATTATGCTGACTCTTAACTTTCGCCAAAAAATTATTTTTAGCCTGGTGTTTATGGGGATGATTCCATCAGTCATCACCGCAGGTATCAGTTACTACAAAACGTATTTAGCTTCCCAAGCTCAAATTGAAAATTCAATGACGAGCATAAAGTCTTCAATGGTTGATAGCGTGCAAGAATATTTCCAAATCGTGCACCGCCAAACCCGCACGATGGCGATTAACCCGACAGTGATTCAAGCTGCGCAAAAATTTATTATTGCCTACAACGATTTTGACCCAAGCACAGTCAGTATCGATACCACTGCCATGAATGCTCGTTATAAATTGCAGCAAGAAAAAACAGCTGGAACTTCGGCAGGTCAGGAAAGTAGTTGGATGCCGACCAATGCCAAAGCTTTAGCATTGCAAAGCCTTTATATTGCCACCAACCCCAACCCGGTGGGCAGCAAGCAGCTGCTGGATGCCGCGACTGACGGCTCAGCCTACAGTCGGGTACATGCCGAATTTCAGCCCTTTTTTCGGGATTTCGTGGATGAATTTGGCTTTTACGATGTCTTTATTATTGATGCCGCCACTGGCGACGTTGTTTACACCAACTTCAAGGAAATTGATTTTGCCAGTAACGTAAAAACGGGCCCATTGGCCAACACCAACTTTAGTGAAATCGTGCGCAAGGCTTTGGCTACGAATAATCCTGAAGTTTCTTATATGTCGGATTTTAATAATTATTTGCCAAGCTATAACGACCCTGCGGCCTTTGTGGCTGCGCCAATTGTGGTAGGTGGGCAAACCATTGGTGCCCTGGCATTTCAAATCCCGCTCAATAAGATTTCCAATCTCATGACCAGCATCACCGAATTCAGTGATACCGCCGACGCGTATCTGACCAATGACCAAGGCGTATTCCTGACCAAACCATTTGTGATTAATAAAAATATTGGTGAGCCAGTCGCTGCTGAATTAATTCCGATGATTGGCGAGGTTATTAAAAATCGTGAATCAAAAATTGTGGAATATGTTGGCTCATCAGGTGGAGTTACATTTGGTTCATTAAAACAGGTTTTGGTGGCGCGTGAAAGTACACATGGGCAAGACCTCGGCAAGCTAAACGCCGCTGAAACATTGCCATGGGTGATTAATGTTCGCATCGAGCGTGCTGAGTTTTTGCAGGAAATTTTACACCAAATTTATATTGGCTTAGCTTTATTAGCATTCACGGCTTTTGCCACCACAACAATTGGGTGGTGGTTGGCAAATGTTCTCACCAAGCCGGTCCAAACTTTGGCGCAAAACTTTAATGTAAGTGCCGAAAAAGTTGCCCGTAGCACGGGGCAGGTTGGGGAAGCCGTCAGCGGGATGATTGCCGCCAGCGAAGAAACCAGCGCGCAAAGTGTGGTGGTGCGTAAAAACAGCGCCGAAGCCAGTGGTTACGTGACCAGCGTTTCCAGTGCAATTGATGAACTAAACGTGAGTATCAACGATATTTCGCGCAGCATTGGCGAAACGAATATTCTGATTGATGACGCCGTGGCCAAGGCCCAGCGTACCGACGATGTGGTGCGAGGCTTGGGCGCTGCCAGCAAGAAGATTACCGAAGTGGTAGGCCTGATTAACGACCTGGCCGAGCAAACCAACCTGTTGGCCCTGAATGCGGCAATTGAAGCAGCGCGGGCCGGTGATGCAGGCCGCGGTTTTGCGGTGGTGGCCGATGAAGTGAAGAAGTTGGCCAGCAACACCAGCAACGCGACGGTTGAAATTCGGGAGCAGATTCGCGGCATTCAGGACGTGAGTGAGCAAAGCGTGGTGGCTCTGCAGGCGGTGGTGGAAGCGATTCACCGCATCCGCGATAACGCCACCACCGTGAGTGCGGCGGTGGAAGAACAAAGCGGTGTGGCCAAAACTATTGCCAACAACGTGCGTGACGCCGCCAACCGGGTGCAGATGGTGGATGAGAACATGAACGGTATCGAGCAAGCCGCCAACGATACCGGCGTGGCCGCCGACCAAGTGAATGGCGCGGCAACCGAAGTGCAAACCGCCTTCAGTGAAATGAAGGGGCAGGTACAAGGTGTGTTAAGTGAAATGGGCGTTAAGCAGTAACGCTTACACTAAAAAAAGCCCCCCAACACTGGGGGCTTTTTTTGGCCTTAAGCCAGGCCGGCGGCGTGCAGTTTTTCCGTTAAAATCGTCACTGAAATCCCCAGCACATCGGCCGCATACTGCTGGTTGCCGCCCGTGTAGGCCAGCGTTTGCAGCAAGGCTTCTTTTTCTAGTTCAGCCAGCCGCTTGGGAATGAACGGGTTGCTACTGGCAATTGCGCCTGCGCTGCCGTAGGCGGCCGCCACCGCCGCGTAGGGCGAGGCAGCTGGGGCAATGCTGGCCTGGGCATTGGCGTTGTTGTCGGCGGGGCTCATGTGCGCCAGGCTCATGGGCGAGAGAATTAATTGGCCTTCGGTAATTTCGGTAGCTTTGGGCCCCGCCAGCAGCAACGCGCGGTGCAGGGTGTTTTCCAGTTCGCGCACGTTGCCCTTCCAGTAACAGCCTTGCAGTTTTTCTAAGGCTTCAGGGTGCAGGCTGGGCGTGGTTTTAAAACCGTTGCTGGCCGCATGCTGTGCCAGAAAATGCGCCGCCAATGGCGCAATATCGCCCGTGCGTTCGCGCAACGGCGGCAGTGGCAGCATCACCACGCTTAACCTGAAATACAGGTCTTCCCGAAACTTGCCCTGCGCCACGTAATCTTCCAGCGCGCGGTTGGTGGTGGCGATGAGGCGGATATCCACATGCACGGGCTTATCGGCACCCACAGGGTCAATCACGCGTTCCTGAATGGCCCGCAGCAATTTTGCCTGCAGGGCCAAATCCATTTCCGAAATTTCATCGAGCAGCAACGTGCCGCCATCGGCCTGGGCAAACTTGCCCTTGCGTTCGCTTAACGCACCCGTAAAGGCACCTTTGGCATGGCCAAACAGTTCGCTTTCGAGCAAATTTTCCGGAATCGCCGCGCAATTTACCGCCACAAATGGGCCGCTTTTGCGGGGGGAGTGTTCATGAATAAACCGAGCCAGCACTTCCTTGCCCGCGCCGCTTTCGCCCCGCAGCAATACAGTGGCGTTACTTTGTGCGTAGGTATGGGCTTCATTTAGCAATGTAAGCATCAGGGGGTCGCCGACAATTGGGCCCTGCTTGGCTACTTGGGGTACGAATTTTTTGGTGAGGGCCTCAATCAGGCGTGGGGCGGCAGGTTCAGTTAAATATTCCACCGCGCCGAGCCGAATGCATTTGGCCCCCACGGCTGGCTCTGCAGGCCCCACCACGGCCACCGCCACGCTGTGCCGATTGGCTTTCATCGCACTTAAAAGCTCGGGCAACAGGTCGGGCGTGGTAAGAAGCAGGCCATAGGGCTGGGCATTCAGGGTGGCCACTGCTGCTGCCACGGTTGGCACAGCGGCGTTTACCTTGGGTGGCGGGGTGACAAGACCAACAGCAAGCAACATACTTGGCACTATCGCAAATAAACGGGCCAACGGCAACGCCAGCGCCTGCACGAGAGGCGGTTAAACCATTCAGCTTGGTTAGCGCGGGCCGATACCGCGCTCGCCCGTACCCATCAGGGGCTTACGTTTGGCGCCGTAGGCCAGCAACAGGTTGGCGATGGCCAGGTCGTTTTTCGCCAAGGCAATATCCATCGGCAGCAGCCCCTGGCGGTCGCGCACATCGGCCTGGCCGCCGTTTTCCAGCAGCAACTTGGTCATGTCGTAAAAACTGCCAGAAGCCGCACTATGCATTACGGTGCGGCCAGCAATATCGCGCAAATTCGGATTGGCATTGTTTTGCAGCAGCAGCCGCGCCAGCGGTAGGAAATTGCTCCGTACCGCCATAGTAAGTGCGCTGTTGCCAAACCGGTCTTGCACATTCACCAAGGCGCCATTGTTCAGCAGTGTTTCGGTCATCGCGCGGTTATTGTTTTCAGCGGCAGCAAACAGGGGCGTCCAGCCTTCCAGCGTGGCCGCATTGGCTTGGGCGCCAGCTTGCAGCAGCATCTGCACCATGGGCAAATTGTTGGCGGCGGCGGCGCGGTGCAATGGCGTTTGCAAGGTGCTGGCGGTGGCGTCAAGCTCGGCACCACGCCGCAGCAACAATTGCGCGGCTGCCAGCTGCCCGCTTTCCACCGCCGCATGCAAGGCCGTACTGCCAAAGCTGTTGCGGGTACCGACAGGCATCCCAGTGTTTAAAAAAGCATTGATGGCCCGCATATTGCCCTGCCGGGCGGCGGCAAAGAAGCCTTCGGTGGTAAAGCTAAAGCCAATTTGGGCTAAAAATTGGCGTTGGCGCACGCCGGTTGGGTCGGCCACGGTGGGGCTGCCAGTTCTGCCAAGTTCGGCAATTTCGGCTTCCGATAACGGATTAAAGGTGTTGGGCGCAATGCCATCCGGGCGGCCTTCAATCGGCAAGGGCGGTGGCGGTGCCAACTGGGTGCGGTGGTTTTTGGGGCCGGTGGGGCTAATACTTGGGGCGGGGGTAAAGGGCAGGTCGGCCAGGGTCATCTGGGGCGTGATGGTGCCGTAAGGCGTTTGCCCCAACGCGCCAAAATACTTGGTTGCGGCATACACCCCAAGTGCCAGCGCCAGCACCACCAGCGCCATCCCCACGCGGGTTGCCATGTTTTGATTCCGTGCAAAGAGTGCCATGATACAGGTAAAAAGCCGCCTTTGCCTTGACAGGTCAAGCCCCTTCCCGCAAAAAGCTGCGGTAAACATAAGGAATTACCCGATGTCTGTGGCCCCCCTGCCCACCTCCACAACGCTGAACCCGCGCTACCGCAGCCACCGCTGCGCCGATTTACGCGTGGCCGACGTGGGCCAGCCCGTCAAGCTGGCGGGCTGGGTGTTTCGGCGGCGCGACCACGGCGGGGTGGTGTTTATCGACCTCCGCGACGCCAGCGGGCTGGTGCAGATTGTGTTCAAGCCCACCTTGCTTGGCACTGCGGGCATCGATGCCATTACGCATACGGGGCTTGAAAGCGTGATTCAGGTAAAAGGCACCGTGCTGGCCCGCGGCGAAGGCCTGACCAACCCCAAACTGGCCACGGGCGCGATTGAAATTGAAGTGCAGCGCTTTGAAGTTTTGGGGTTGGCGCAACCCCTGCCCTACGCGCTGGAAGACGACAGCGTGCCCGAAGACCTGCGGCTGGCCTACCGCTTTCTGGATTTGCGCCGCGACGATGTGGCCAGCACCATTCAGCTCCGCAGCGACGTGATTGCCAGCATCCGTAAGCGCATGTGGGGGTTAGGGTTCCGGGAATACCAAACGCCCATTCTCACGGCCAGCAGCCCCGAAGGCGCGCGCGACTTTTTGGTGCCCAGCCGCCTGCACCCGGGCAAGTTTTACGCGCTGCCGCAGGCACCGCAACAGTTCAAGCAGCTGTTCATGGTCAGCGGGTTCGATAAATACTTCCAAATCGCCCCCTGTTTCCGCGATGAAGACGCCCGCGCCGACCGCTGCCCGACCGACTTTTACCAGCTGGACTTAGAAATGAGCTTTGTCGAGCAGGATGATGTTTTCCGTGTCGCCGAAAGCGTACTGGGCGGCGTGTTTGAGGAGTTTGCCAACTGGAACGGCAACGGGCGCAAGGCCGCGCCGCAGGCCATTACCCCTGCGCCGTGGGTGCGCATTGCCTACGATGACGCGCTGCTGAAGTATTCTTCCGACAAACCCGACCTGCGCTGCCCGCTGGAGATTGTGGATGTGAGCGACATCTGGGCCAATACCGAGTTTCAGGTGTTCAAAAATATTGTCGCCAGCGGCGGTGTAGTGCGGGCGATTGGGGTGAAGGGGGCAGGAAACATGCCTCGCAGCTGGTTTGATACGATAGGAAAATGGGCCCAGGAATCACTTGGTGCGCCTGCAGCTCCTGGCTACATCACACGTAAAGATGGCAAATTTATAGGCCCGCTATATAAATTTTTAGATGGCGCTCAACCATTTGAATTATTCGGACGTTGTGGATGTGCTGAAGGCGACGTGGTGTTTATGGTGGCAGGCAAAGAACCCGCGATTCACAAAATTCTCAACCCCCTGCGCGTGCGCTTGGGTGCCGACTGCGGCCTGAACGAACAGAATATTTACAAGTTCGCCTGGATTGTGGATTTCCCGATGTTCGAGCCCCGCGACGATGGCAAGGGTTACGATTTTTCGCACAACCCGTTTTCCATGCCGCAGGGAGGGTTGGAAGCGCTGAATACCCAAGACCCCCTCACCATTAAAGCCACGCAGTACGATTTGGTCTGTAACGGCTACGAGCTGATTAGCGGCGGCATACGCAACCACCTGCCCGAAGCGATGCTGAAGGCGTTCGAAATTGCGGGCCTGCCTGCCGACATGGTGAAGGATAAATTCCGCGGCATGTGGAAGGCGTTTCACTTGGGCGCCCCACCCCACGGCGGCTGCGCGGCGGGGCTGGAACGCGTGGTGATGCTGCTGGCCGAAAGCACTATGGTGCGCGAGGTGGTGGCCTTCCCGATGACCCAACGCGGCGAAGACCTGCTGATGGGCGCCCCCAGCGTGGTGGATGACAAGCAACTGCGCGAACTCAGCATTGCGGTGAAGCTGAAATAGGGGTACCGCGCACTGCCGCCGCAAGCGGTCATCCTGAGCGCACCCATGGGGCCGAAGTCGGTGCGGGCCTCGGCGAAGGATCCAGTGCGCAAATTAACCGAAGCCATTTGCTGCCATCGGCCACACCCCGCTTGGGTCCTTCGCGTCCAAGCTTTTGAACTTCGGTACCAACAAGAGGCTAAGGATGACCGCTGCGCGGTTGGCCTGCGGCCGCCGTGCGGGTCCCAAGCTTCAGACCGTGTTCAATTGGCACCCTGTGGGCGCCGTTCTACGCTGCGCTTCGATTCCCTCTTGCCCAGCCCGTGAACCCTTGCTAGAAGAAGACCATGAGCGGGATTGGTTCAATGGTAGCACGAAAGCTTCCCAAGCTTTAGACACGGGTTCGATTCCCGTATCCCGCTCCATAAAAGTCACACCCCAAATTTAGCAAATGCAAAAATTATATGCATAATGAATTATGTTCATTTATATACAAATTCAATAAAATCATTTTCTTAAAAATAACTCTCTATGATTTTAAAAGTAAAAAAACTAATTGACGAATTTTCTTAAAATCATAAATTGCATTTAACGACAAAATGTCGGCTCTGAAAAATCAGAGTGGCGCGCCGGACGGGATTTGAACCCGCAAAGGCCTAGTCAGCCATGGCGAATTAACAGTTCGCTGTGTTTACCGGTTTCACCACCGGCGTGCTAATTTAAATCTGTAAGGTTTGGCACTTGACTGCAAGGTCTGCTAAGTATAGCTGCTTCCGTTAATACTTTGAATTTGTGTGATGAACTGCCTCTTTTTTTAGCAGCCTGGTGTGTTTAAAATAAATTAATGCCCTTGCCCCTCCAACCAACGGTTTACATCCAGTGCTACCATGCAGCCCAAGCCTGCGGCCGTGACAGCTTGGCGGTAGAGGCTGTCGGCCACGTCGCCGGCGGCGAAAATTGCGCTTAGTGGGTGGCTGCTTTTACTTATTTGCATCGTGTT
>JAIXUT010000120.1 GCA_027483385.1 Alphaproteobacteria bacterium | reverse complement strand
CGGTCTGGATGACATTCTCCATCCGTTCTTCAATCTGCTTTTCGTAAGCAATCACGTTTTGCCCGGGCCGTTGCCCACGCCGAATCATCAGGCGGCAGGCGGTGCTCTTACCTTGGCCAGTTGGCCCGGCAAAAATCACCACGCCTTCTTCAAATTTCATTAAATTATCAATTTTCTCGATGCTTTCTGCCTGATAGCCAAAACTTTCCATGTGGCCTTCAAACGGGCGCAGAAAGCGCATGGCAATTTTGGCGGTATTTTCCAGCGTAATTGGCTGGGTGGTGTAGCGAATATCCACGTTCTGACGGTTGCTCAGTTCAAACGTCATTCGGCCGTACAGCGGCTTTTTAAAGTTTTCCGCACTCACACCCGCCAAGTGGCGCAAGCGGCCCACCACGCGGTCGTACACTTCCATTGGCAAGGCCACCAGTTCTTCCAGCTCGTTATCGATCCGCGCCATCACGGTGGGCTTGCGGTTCAAGATTTCGATGTGCAGGTCGCTCGCACCATTTTTATAGGCGGTGCGGATAATTTCATCCACCAGGTTAATAATCGCGTCATCGTTGCCCGCATTCAGTTGGGCGTAGGCGTTTTCGACCAAAAATTTTAAGCTATGCCCTTCGCGCTTGTTCATGCGTTCAATCGCGCTTTCAATCGCCTTGGCGCTGGCCCAAACAAACTGGTGCGCGTTCTTGCGGTTACGCAGCAAAATTTCGCTTTGCAGACGCTTGTTGGGCAAATCTGCCGCCGCCCACAGCACCGCGTTACGACCCAGTTCAATCGGGCAGGCCGTGTAAAACTGCAAAAAGGCGCGGTCGATACCCTCCACCTGGTGCGGCGTGGTGCGGGCCATGTCGTCGTCGTTTTTAATCGGGAAATCGTAGGCCACGGCCTTGTAACGAGCCTGCTGGTTGGGCGAAAGCTTGCCCGCTTTGCCCAGCGCTTCAATCAGGGCATCTGGGTCTTTCTGCACCGCCACTGGCAGATTGTGCAAATCGCCAAGCCCGATCACGCGGTCGGCAATCATCAAATCTACAATGTCGGTCTGGCCAGCCATGCGCGCAATCAAAGCCCTTTGCTTTGGCTTAACGTAGCTTAATTTTGGCGCCGCTTCACCCCCCGTGCCCAAACGGCCACGGGGGGGTGTGGCAAGCCCGCCAACTTGTTGGTTGGTTCGAGCTAACTTTGAGAGAAGTAATGAGGCCACACCAATACGACAGAGCGTCATAAGAATGATTGACTTTTTACTGAATTTTTATTTTCCTGTAAAAAAAACTGGAATGGTTTATGTCGCTGCGTATTCTGACTTTGCAAATTTTGGCCATTATTTTTCTGATGTTAGGCCTTATGGCAACACGTCTCTACGATGCCTGGGAGGCTGAAAAGAATCTGGAGCGCCTTCAAAGCGATTATAGTCTGCGTAAGCTCCTCAATATCGGCACTATAGATCTTTCTTTAGAACGCAGTGTGGTACAGGTCACGCTTAATCTGCCCGACCCAATCGCCCCGCAATACCGGGCAATGATTGATACCCAACGACAAAAAAGTAATTCCGCCTTCGATGAATTGATTGTTGCTGCAGAGACTCGTCAAGATAATAAGTTAAACAATCTTTTAATTAAGCCTTTGAAGGAAACACGTGCCCAAATTGATAATCTGCGCACGCGTGCCGACCAGGCTCTGCAGCTACCGCAAAATCAGAGACAGACAGAACTTCTCAGCGAATGGCCGCGCGATATTCCATTTTTAATTAGCTATATAAATGCTTTACGTACAGTCCTGACAACCCCCAATGCCAAAGCCCCCCCCCTGGTTGATGCCCTGAGCAATATTCTTCAAGAAGGCTGGCGCATCCGTGAAATGGGTGGCCGGGATCGTACCATCATGGCCATCGCGCTGGCCAAGGGGGCTCCGCTGAGCGAAAATGATCTCGCTTTTATGGAACGCATGCAAAGCGAAGCCAATCAGGCCATGAAATTTCTGCAAAAATTTAAGGCTTCAGCCAATATCCCTCCAGAAATTGAACAACAGATTGTCAAACTGGATGAGACCTATTTTAATCAATATATATCTTTGCGCCAAAAAATTATTGAATCTTCTGCGGCAGGGACGCCTTACCCCACCGACTTCAACACTTATTTTGCAACCAGTACGGCTGCGCTTGCACTGGCTGAAGAGCTTGTTGCCAAAGCGTCCACGGCACGGTCTGAAGCCCTGAATGCCGCCATTAGCGATCAACGCAAGGTATTTTGGGCCTGGATGGCCGGGATGATTTTTACTTTGCTTCAAGGAGTATTGATTGCCTACTACCTGCCCGCCCGCGTAGTCGCGCGGCTAAGCAAAATTATTGCGAGCGTGGCGGCCATTAGCCAAGGAGACTACGCCCAGAATATGGCGGCCATGCAGGGCAAGGATGAACTGGGGCGTCTGGCCGGCGGCATTGAAGTATTACGCCAGGCAGGTGCCGATAAAATGCGTTTGGAGAATGAAAGTACCCAGCGGGCCCAGGTGGTTAAACAGCAATTTACACTTCGGCTTCAACAATTAACGGAAGGGGTGACAGGGCGAACCGTCGAACTTAACACGATGGCCACCACCATTGCCGGGGCTGCCAACGAACTTTCCTCCACAGCCAGCACGCTCAGCCAAAAAGTGGAACAGACTTCCTCCACGACTCGGCATGCTGTACAGCGTGCCATGCAACAGCGAACTCAGGCCAATCAGCTGACGGAAGCGAGCAAACGCATAGGCGAAATTGTCGTGATGATTCGGGATATTGCCGAGCAAACCAATCTGTTGGCTCTCAATGCAAGTATTGAAGCCGCTCGCGCGGGCGATGCAGGCCGTGGGTTTGCCGTAGTGGCCGATGAAGTTAAAAAACTAGCCTCGGCAGCTGGCAATGCCACCCAAGATATTACCTCACAAATCAAGGTGATTCAGGAAGCTGCAACGGGTACCGTCCAGGCACTAGAAATGGCCACCGATACGTTGAGCGAAATTGATCAAATACTTGGCAGCATCAATGCGGCAATGAATGAGCAGCAAAACGCGACCAGTGATATATCGGTGAATTTGCAAGGTATGCAGGAAAATACCACCGAAATCGCACATCAAATTAGTGAATTACGACGCGCTGAGATCTAGCTGCAGCATGTATCGGTATATTCGTAGCGGGGCGTTGACAAACCTAACCGCAGACCGTAAATACCCCTTACTGCGAGCGCGGGAGTAGCTCAGGGGTAGAGCATCACCTTGCCATGGTGAGGGTCGAGGGTTCAAATCCCTTCTCCCGCTCCAGTTTTAGAACTGGGCGATGAATTGCTTGCTGATGCTGCCACTGGCAGTTTTTTTATGTTTAAAATAAAATACTTAGATTAAAATAAATTCCTATAATTGCTTCGCGACTGCTGCCAACGCAACCAGCGCTGCACTTGCCGGAAACGCCGCCACTGCCAGTTCATGGTTCTTCACGGCCTGCGCGAAGTATTTACAGGCCGGAATTTGCCCCAGCAAAGGCACGGGTGGCAGATGTAAAAAGGCGGCAGCCGCGGTATTAAGCCGGGTGTGCACCTGCGCCGCCTCCCGCGCCGTGGCCAGATTCACCACCAGCCGCGCATTGGCCGCACCATGCTGCAGCCACAACAATTTTAACAAGGCATAGGCATCGGTCAGGCTGCTTGGGTCGGGCGTGGTGATGAGCAGCGTGGCCGTGCTTTGCGCCGCCATCAGCAAGGTGGGGGGCGCAATCCCGGCGGCAGCATCGAGCAAAATCACGTCATAATCGCGGCCCAGTTCGCGCAATTCATTCAGCCACTGGGTTAGGGTGGGGAGGTTCAGGCTCGCCAGCCCCAGGTGGCCACTGCGGCCCGCAATCAGGCCAAAGCCGTAGGGTGTTGGGGAAATAATTTCGCGCAGGTGTTTTTCACCACTTAAGGCATGGGCCAGGTCGTAGGTGGGCTTCAGGTTCAGCTGCACATCGGCGTTGGCAAGGCCAGTATCGACATCCACCACCAGCACGCGCTTGCCCTGCTTGGCCAGCGTGGCGGCCAAATTCAAGGTAAGGCTGGTCTTGCCTACCCCGCCCTTGCCGCTGGCGATGGTATAGAGTTTGGGCGCGTGCGAGTTCATGAAGCATACTCCCACGGCTGTTTAGGCAATTCCAACAAGGCTTCGGCCAGCCAGCTGGCATTGAGCACCAATGGCGGCGTGGCCATATCTGCGGCATGGGTGGCCAGCCCCAGCGGCAGGCCGCTGGCGGCGGCGGTCGCCACCAGGGCGCCGTAGCGGGTGGTGCAATCCAGTTTGGTAAAAATCAGGCTTTGGGGCGCCAGCGGTTGGCAGGCCACGGGCAGCATCGCCATATCGGCGGCGTTTAAGTTGGCAGGCACCACCAGATGCACCTGCAATGGCAGCCCCAACCCCTGTAACCGTTGCTGCAGCAACGCCACCGCCCGTGGCGCGAACGGGTTAAGCCCAGCCGTATCCAACAACAGCCCTTCCCGCGTGCCGTGCTTGGCCAAGCTGGCGGCAGCGGTACGCAGGTCATCGGGCCCAGCAATCAGGTAGGCATGGGTCCCAAAAATTTCGGCGGCAATCGCCAGTGGTTCAAAGCCACCCACCTTTTGGTCATCCAAACTTAACAACCCCAACCGCTGCCCCCGCTGCTTGGCTTGCCACGCCAGTTTGGCCACCAGCGTGGTTTTCCCTGCCCCGTGCGGACCCACAAATACGTGCGCGGTGCCTGTGGGCAGGGCTTCAGCGGCACTTAAAAAACGTAGCTGCTTGCCCAGCAGCATCGCCAGTGCTTCGCTTTCGGTAAAGCCCGCGGCCTTCAGCCCGGGCAAAGCCGTGGCCAGCGTTTGCCCCAAATCTTCAGGAACTCCATGGGCTTGCAGCGTACTGTTCAGCAACGATGGTAAGGTTTTTTCCGCAGTATTCACGGGCGCAGCAGGCTGTGGCATACGGGCTGGCGGGGCGGGCTCGGCCTCGTTCACGGCGGCGGTAATTTCCAGCGTTTCGCGCCCGTTGCGCTGCACTTTGCGGGTTTCTAAAATCAAGGCCTCGGGGCCAAGCTGCTCACGAATCAGCCGCAAGGCATCGGTCATTTTATCGGCCGTGAGGGTCCGGATGCGCATGCCCCAACCATAGCGGAAAAGGGAAAAAGGCAAAAGGAAAAAGGCGAATACCCCTCTACACCCGCGAAAACTGGCATAGCTCCTGCATTATGCCAGGCGAAGAAAGCCCGCATCATGCCCGTCTCAATCATCGCCAACAGTGCCGCCCAAGTGGCCCAAAGCGCCATTAAAGTCCGCAACGAGGCACTCACCACCGGCGCCAACCGCCTCAGCAGCGGCCTGCGGGTGGCTTCAGCGGGCGATGACGCTGCGGCCCT
>JAIXUT010000018.1 GCA_027483385.1 Alphaproteobacteria bacterium | reverse complement strand
TTTAAAAATTAGCCGTAATTTTCGGCCCTACTTTTTACCGAACAAATGAAAACATTTCAAGTCATTTCTCCCGTTGATGGCTCCGTGTATGTGGAGCGCGAATATAGTACTGCCACTCAGATTGAAAGTATTTTGGCGAATGCCAAAGCGGCTCAAAAAATGTGGAAAAACGTTCCGCTACGCGAACGAATTACCATTTGCGAAAGGGCCTTAGATTATTTTTTAACCCATGCCGATGCCATTGGCGAGGAGCTAACATGGCAAATGGGACGCCCGATTGGGTACACTCCCAACGAAATCCGTCGTGGTTTTCAAGAGCGTGCACGCTATATGATACAAGCCGCCATTGGTGCCTTGTCGGATGTGCCTGTTTCAGAAAAAGAAGGTTTTCAGCGTTTTATCCGCCGCGAAGCCCTCGGAACGGTGTTTGTGGTGGCTCCTTGGAATTATCCCTACTTAACGTCGGTCAATGTGGTTATTCCTGCATTATTGGCGGGTAATACCGTGATACTCAAACACGCGCAACAAACGCCACTTTGTGCCGAGCGTTATGCGGCGGCGTTTAAAGCGGCTGGGCTGCCCGAAGGTGTTTTTCAATATCTTCATACCACCCACGATTATGTGGCCCGAATGATTGCCGACCCTCGCGTAGACTTTGTGGCCTTTACGGGTTCTGTTTCGGGTGGTCATGCGGTACAGCGGGCGGCAGCGGAGCGTTTTATTGCCACTGGTTTGGAGCTGGGAGGGAAAGACCCCGCCTACGTGCGTGCAGATGCTCCTTTGGCTTTTGCGGTGGAGAATTTGGTCGATGGGGCGCTCTTCAATTCAGGACAATCTTGCTGTGGTATTGAGCGTATTTATGTTCACGAAAAAGTATATGATGAATTTGTGCAGGGTGCGGTAGCCCTTGTTAATCAGTACGTTTTGGGCAATCCGTTGGAAGCGGGTGTGCATCTTGGCCCGATGGTGCGTACCTCGGCGGCCGAGTTTGTACGTGGTCAAATACGCGAGGCCGTCAGTCAGGGCGCAGACGCATTGATTGACCCTTCGGGCTTTCCATTGAACCAAGTTGGAACGCCTTATTTAGCACCGCAATTGTTGGTCAACGTCAATCATTCTATGCGTATTATGAACGAAGAGACCTTTGGGCCAGCCGTTGGAATCATGAAAGTAAGTAGCGACGAAGAAGCCATTCGACTCATGAACGATAGCGACTACGGCCTGACGGCGTCGGTTTGGACGAGTGATACCGATGCTGCATTACACATTGGGAACCAAATTGAAACGGGAACGTGGTTTATGAACCGCTGCGATTACCTCGACCCCGAGCTTGCCTGGACGGGCGTGAAAGACTCTGGTCGTGGCTGTACTTTATCGGCGTTGGGCTATGAAGCCCTGACCAGACCGAAATCGTTTCATTTGAGAGTGGAGGGGTACTAAGCTTTTGGAAAAAGCTAAGCATAAACAAACGCATATTAAAAACAAAAAAGCCTGCCTTATTCTGCTGAAAGGGTCTATTGTAAGTGTAAACCCACTTTTTAGATGCTTTCAGCAGGATAAATAAATCAATAATCTGTGACAAAAATAAAAATTGGCCTGTTAGAATGTGACCATGTGCGGGATGAATTTCGGCACATTGCGGGCGACTACCGCGACATGTTTCCCGCGTTGTTCGTGCCGTTGGCTCCCGAATGGGAATTTGTATTTTATGACGTAGCCAACGGCCATTTTCCAGGGTCTGTTCACGAATGCGACGTTTATCTATGTACGGGTTCTAAATTTTCGGTCTATGACGATGAGCCCTGGATTTATGACTTAAAAGCGTTTTTTCGTCAGATGTATGCCCAACAAAAAATCTTTTTAGGGGTATGTTTCGGACACCAGATGCTGGCCGAAGCCTTGGGCGGAAAGGTACAAAAATCGGCGGTGGGTTGGTGCGTAGGAATTCACGAATTTAAGATGTTAAATAAAGAAAGAACCGCTTGGATGAATCCGCCCCAGGAAAGCCTGCATCTGCTGATGATGTGTCAGGACCAAGTGCATCAATTGCCACCCAATAGCACGATACTGGCCTCGGCAGATGATTGCCCCGTAGCCATGTTTCGTGTAGGAGGGCGAATGCTGGGCGTGCAGGCGCATCCCGAGTTTCCGCTACCTTACGAAGAGGCCCTTATGCGCTCGCGGGTGGAGCGAATAGGTGCCGAAAAAACGGCCAAAGGACTCGAAAGTTTAGCCTTGCCTTTGCACAGTACTTTGATGGCGCAGTGGATGGTAGGGTTTGTAAAGTCTGTTTTATGATGCCCTTTCAATTATTCAAATGATGATTGCCCAATTTCAGGTAAGTGAATTAGCGGAGTTTCTTAAATATGGTATTTCTGGATTAAGTACCATTGCTTTTATTTTGTCATTTTACCTGCTGAGTCGCGAGAGCAGTCGGGCTAAGCCACGGGCCGAGATGCTGCGCTCTATTAGAATGTTCATGGGGTTGACACTTGTCTTGGGGTTGGTTTCGGGCGTCGCTGCCATTCTAAATCCCACCACTGACCCCGCCCCCAATGCTGCCAAGAAACCCGTCAAAAAAGCCTCATTGGTGAGCAAAATAGTAAAGCCACGGGCGCCCTGGAACATTGAATTGTTTTACGAAACAGGGGCCAAGCCGCTCGCCCAGCACCTTATTGATGAGCTACAAACCTACAAAGATTATAGCGTCAAGATGACGGCGTTGACGGCTGCTCGAAAAAAAGAGCTTAAAATAAATGGGAGCCAGATTAGGTATGAACTCGTTGAAAAAGAGGCAGCTAATCAGCTTCATAAGCGTTTGGATAAGATTCTTCCGCAGGATGTTAACTTAAATCTCAAACAAATCACCTCTACCTCTCCCAATTATTTAAGCATCTTTGTGTGCGATTAATGGTTTTGGTACGTTAAAAAACACCTTCCAGATTCTTTCGTACTGTAAGAAGTATTTTTTGTAATTAAATTTTCAATAATCATAAAACAACGATGAAGAAAACGTTCATAACCCTTTCTTTACTGGCTTGTGCCGCAGCTGGATTTGCACAAACCCCTGGTGGTACCCCTCCGGCGGTTTCTCCTATGCCCATGAAGCCCGAAATGACCGAAATCTGGGAACCCGAAGTAGGGGT
>JAIXUT010000082.1 GCA_027483385.1 Alphaproteobacteria bacterium | reverse complement strand
TTTTATCAATTCAGGCAACATTTCTACTGACGAAATAACCGTTGCAATGATTTATAAACCTGCTACGGTCAGCCCAGTTGGCGATTCTAAAGCCATTCCTCTTGATTTTGGTACGGGTTCGTTCACGGTAGTAGGAAGACGGTCGTTGGCGCAAACATTCCAGCAGGTTTCAACGGGGGAAGTGTTTACGACTGTAGTAAACCATTTTAAATCAAAGGGTAGCAGTTCAGGCGGTGCAGGAGATGCCGATTCTGGCGACGGACAAGGCTTCTCCAACGGAACACGTACACGTCAGGCACAGGATGTAGCCGCGTGGTTATCGACAAATCCTACGGGCGCAACCGACCCTGATTATCTTATTCTGGGTGACTTGAATGCGTACGCCAAAGAAGACCCACTAACTGCTTTTGCCAATGCGGGTTTCGGAAATCTTCTTCCTTTGACTTCGTATTCATACGTCTTTGACGGACAACTTGGTTCGCTTGACCACGCCCTTGGAAGTTCTGCCTTGGCCTCACAGGTAACGGGGACCGAAAAATGGCACATCAATGCAGACGAGCCCACCGTTTTAGACTATAACACAGAATTTAAAACAGCAGGTCTTGTTGCTTCATTGTACAGCACTGAGCCTTACCGGGCTTCCGACCACGACCCTGTTTTGGTCGGACTGAATTTGTGCACTCCGCCCACAATCACTAACGTAGTAGTAACCCAACCTACTTGTTTGACCGCTACGGGCAGTGTTGTAATTACCGCCACGGGTACAGGTACGTTGGAGTACAATTTGAATAATATAGGTTGGCAGGAATCAAATACTTTTAGCGGTTTGTCTTCGGGAAATTATACCCTTGTAGTGCGCTCCAAAGCCAATACATCTTGCTCTACAACCTATGCAAGCAACCCCGTTGTGGTTAATGCTGCTCCGCTTGTACCTTCAGTGTTTAACGTTTCGGGCGGTGGTGGAAAATGCAGCGGAAACAATGGAAATGGAGTTGTGCCATCATTCACTATTACACTGAGCGGTTCGCAAACCAACGTAAATTATCAACTCCTCCGCAATGGCTCGCCAGTGGGCAGCGCAGTAGCGGGCACAGGTAGCTCTTTGACATTTACGCAGACCGAGCAGGGTGCTTATACGGTTTCTGCGACTTCAACGACTGGCTGTACATCGGCAATGACGGGAGAGGCCATTATTTACACCAACAGTCGCCCCGATAAATTTAAGGTGTCGGGTGGTGGAAATTACTGCGTGGGTAGTGCTGGGGTAGAAGTGGGTATGGAGGATTCTGAATCAGGGGTCAATTACTTGCTCAAGAAAAATAATGTAAGTACGGGAATTCTGGTGGCAGGAACTGGTAGCGCTATTAGTTTTGGGTTGCAACTTGCTGGTACGTACACAGTTGACGCCATCAACGCCGCCACGGGTTGTGACGCTAACATGAACGGCTCAGCAGTTGTTTTGGCCAAAAACTGCAACGGTAGAGTAGGAGCAGAAACCTTTGACCCAGATGATTCTTCTGATGCTAATATGTGGGCGGCGATTGCGCCCAACCCTGTGATTGGAAGAGAATTGACCCTTTTGGTGAAAGGAATGGCTGGTAAAACGGTTGAGTGGCAATTGCTGAATGTGCAGGGAAGTGTGGCTGTATCGAGCCGATTTGTGAGCGGTAGTAACGCCCATCGTCAAACACTCTCGGTTCCTCAATTGGCGGCAGGCTCGTACTTGCTCAACGTTCAGTCAAATGGTAAAAGTCTGACGTTGAAAGTGATGAAAGCAGAGTAATTTTTCATTAATTAATATTGAAAAAAGACAGCGAGTCTAGCGCACATTTTGGCGTAGACTCGCTGTCTTTTTTTGCGGTATTTTTTTAGGGCTTAATTAGGTAATTTATCCCTAAAATACCCATAGGCCCAGGTTCCTGCCACGGCGCTCAATAACGTGACAATCACGGCCATATAACCACTGCCGATTTGAGCAAATAGAGGCCCAGGGCAAGCGCCCGTAATGGCCCAGCCTAAACCAAAAATAAGGCCACCGTAGATTTGTCCTCGCTGGAATTTCTTGGGGTGAAACTGAATAGTTTCGCCAGATAATGTCTTGATATTGAATTTTTTAATCAAAAATACTGAAATCATTCCAACCACTACGGCGCTACCAATAACGCCGTACATGTGGAAACTTTGCAAGCGGAACATTTCCTGAATACGGAACCAAGAAATGATTTCGGCTTTGACAAAAACAATCCCAAAAAGAACCCCGACAATCAGGTATTTAATATTACTGACCCAACTTTCGGGTTGTGCCATGTCATTGGGAGCTTCACAGGCGAAGGGCTGTTCATCTTGCTCAATGGGAGGAGAAACTTGTTGAAAACTCATTGTTGTATGCTTTAATGTGTTGGGTTTCAATTAAAATAATTTGAAAATAAAGGGCATTAGCAGGTGAGTCATGGTAAAACCGCCAATCATAAAACAGCAGGTTGCGATGAGAGACGGAATCTGGAGATTTGACAACCCCATGATTGCGTGACCCGAAGTACATCCACCCGCATAGCGTGTGCCAAAACCAACCATAAAACCACCTAAAACAAAGAAAATGAATCCTTTCAGGGAGAAGAGTGCTTCCATGCTAAACAAGTCGGCGGGCATCAATCCCGAAAAATCCTGAATTCCTAACGCCCGCAAATCAGCCATTGTGTTGGCTGAAAGTTGGAAAGCGTTGGGGTTTTCCATAAAGTTGGTGGCAATTATTCCTCCAAAAAATACGCCGAGTACGAAGACCAAATTCCAGATTTCTTTTTTCCAATCATACTTAAAAAAGGAAATATTGGCGGGAAAACAGGCGGCGCAAATGTGACGCAGTGAGGATGAAATACCAAAAGATTTGTTTCCAATCAATAATAATGTGGGGACAGTCAGCCCAATCAGCGGCCCAGCCACGT
>JAIXUT010000097.1 GCA_027483385.1 Alphaproteobacteria bacterium | reverse complement strand
TTTTATAATTCCGGCATTCCATTACAAATTTCTACGGCCAAATTCTACGGAATTTCCCCTTCCCGTCTAGTAAAAACGGTGGGATTTTTAGGGCCGTACAGACCCGATGAGTACTATTCTTATTTCAATGAATTGGGTTTACTCAGTGATAGAAATACCTTTCGGGCACCTGCTTATCATCGTTTGGATGTCAGTTACCGGTCGGTCAAACCCATGAAAAACGGCAATCGTGTCTGGACGCTGGGAGTGTACAATGTGTACAGTAGAAACAATCCTTTCTACCTGTATTACGATAAAAATCAACTCAAACAATTCAGCCTTTTTCCCATTATTCCTTCCTTTACGTATGAACGCAATTTTTGAGATGAGCAAAGCGGGGGCGATTATTATTGTGCTGTTATTTTTGCAGGGATGTGTTAAAACGGTGGATTTGCCTGACAATGTTTTCAAAACACAGGTAGTGGCGGTAGGGTCTCCCAACCCCGACAGTGTTTTGAGCGTCAGGTTGACGTATTCATTACGACCCGATACTGCGGCAGTTTATCAGGGAATTATCAATGCGGAGGTGTCGTTTCTGGAAGATGGGGTAGTGCTCGGGAAAGTGTCCAATGCGCCCAAAGGCGTGTATTCCTTTAATAAACGACCGGTAGCCGGAAAGAGATACGCCATTAGGGTCAATGTGCCGGGATTTGACGAAATATACGCGGAAGACACTATCCCTCAGGCACCACGGGTAATCAGTTCAAAATTTGCTTCAAATCCAAACAACCCCAATTCCTCCCCTGATTTTGAGTTGCGAATTACCAATTATGCCTTCACCCAAACGCCTATTTGGTTTGGTATTTACAGCACCAGAAAAGTAAGAGGAGTAAAGCCTGGATCACCTACTGGTGAGGTAACACCTGATATTTTCTATGAGTATATTAGTACTGCTAACTTAGGATTATTAAGCAACAGTCAATATTTAGATCGCTTTAACTCTTTTTTTGATGGCCTTTCCGGTAAATACAGTTTTGGAGACCCTGCCAGAGTGGATCCTGTGTCCACAACGTTTGACCCCAATCCAGTGATTCGTTATACGATTGTCAATCAAATTAAAAAAGATGACCAAGTATTTACCTATTCATTCGCGGCAAGTGCCGGTTATGATCGGTATTTGAAATCGTCCATTATGGCGTATCAAAATCGTCTTTTGGATGCATCAGGTGCGCTGAATAATCCTTTTGCCGAGCCTACCCCTGTGTATTCAAACATTAAAAATGGACTCGGCATTTGGGGAGCCTATAATGCGAAACGAACGGTGTTGCAATAACATCACCAAGGGCTCCGCTTGCCGTGTCATTACCATTACAGTCAACATAAAACAAGGATTCCATGAAAACAACATTCAGTTCGATTTGTGTATTTGTTATCTTATCGTTTTCCGGCACAGTCAATTATGCTCAGGTAACCGATGGATTTTCGTTTGGCCTGAAAGCCGGGGCCAACCGGATGAGTACCAAGATTATCAACAACCCGCGCAGTTATAATGGGCAGCTTCGAGGCATAAGCGCTTCAAACGGTTTTCAGATAGGAGGATGGGCTACACTTCCGATAAATCGTTGGTTGTTTATAGATACCGATCTGTATTTTCAGCAAAGAGAAAATAAGTATGACAGCCCCATCACGAATGATCCATACGGTTATAATTCTTATAACTACGCAGGAGTCAGCGGTAGGTTAGGAGCTAAGCATAAAAGGGCTTTTATAAGTGTAGGTCCCGAGGTGAATGTATTGCTTACCAAAAAGGTGCTGAGTGCAAGTGAAGCCCCGGCGGCAGAATGGGGTATCAATGCGCGTTTGGGGTACCAATACAGGCGCGTCAGAATAGAGGCTTTTTATACAAAAGCACTCAGCCCTTATGAACAAAGAACATTTGAAATCATGGGAAATAAAACCCAATACCTTTTTCAAGGAAATACCCTTGGGGGTTCGTTAGGCGTAAGATTGTTTGGAGTAAAAGAGCGGAGATAAAGCGGTGATATTTTTCATAACAGTAACAGAGCACTGCACACTATTTTAACATCTGACATTCTCAAAAATTTCCATTAAAACCGGCTCAATCTCCACCCTAGGGTTGAGGCGCGGCAAAAATCTTTTGCGGAGATTTGCCGCACCGCTTGTGCTTTCCTTAACAGTACAATTAACTATTTTTTGAGTCTATGCGTTTTTGGAAATGGATGGTGGGTGTTTTGGTGGGAGGGGGCTTACTCAATGAAGCCTATTCTCAAAAGATAGTGGTCAAAGGAGTCGTTATGGAGGCAGGGACGAATGAGCCCCTGACCTCCGTAACGATTGTCGACAGTACCCGTAAGCTCTTTACGACCACCAATCGGTACGGGTACTTTAATGTTATTCCGAACAAACTGCCCGTTGCCCTCCAAATTTCATTGGTTGGCTACGAGGCCCAACAGGTATACATCACCAAAGATACCGTCTTAAGGCTCTATTTGAAGCCCCAAACGTTGCAGGAAGTGGAGGTTAGGGCGAGTTATCAACCCACCCTTCAGCCCAATCTTGTGACCCTTACGCCTACCCTGCTCAGCAATCTGCCGAGTGTGGGAGGGGAGAAAGACCTGTTGAAAGCCATCAGTATTTTTTCCGGGGTGGCGGCCGGCAGCGAACTTTCATCGGGCATCAACGTACGGGGAGGAGCCAACGATCAAAACCTGTATTATCTGGATGGGGCACCCATCTACAGTGTCGGGCATTTGTTCAATTTTCTGTCGCTTTTCAATCCCGATGCGGT
>JAIXUT010000206.1 GCA_027483385.1 Alphaproteobacteria bacterium | reverse complement strand
TACATTTGGGCGTGTTTTTGTTATTGAGAACCTATCCTTTTTGGGAGCACCAGCTCTCGGTCCGGATTCTGATTGCGGTATTGGGGCTACTTACAGCGGTGATTACGACGGGAATTGCCCGGGTTCAATCGTCAGTAAAAAGTCAAATTGCGTACGCATCTATTGCGCAAATTGGGTTGATTTTTATTGAAGTGGCAGCAGGTTTGGAAATACTGGCGATGTTTCACTTTGCCGGAAACGCTTTCTTGAGAACGTATCAGCTGCTGGTTTCACCGTCGGTGGTAAGTTATTTGATTCGCGAACAATTCTACAACTTCTCTCCTCGTGCCCGTTCTATCGAACATTTCTTCCCCAAAAAACTAGAATATACGCTCTATCTATTGAGCATTAAGGAGTGGAACCTAGATTCGTTGATGTACCGTTATTTATGGAATCCATTAAAATGGGCGGGTAATAAAATGAATTTCCTGACCGTCAATCGGCTGCTGATTTTCTTTATTCCTACCTACGTCATTGGATTGGTTTGTCTTTACAATGAAGAACTGATTCCCACGAATATCCACGCTTATCTGCCTATTTTCTTTTCGCTGATTGGGCTGTTGATGGTATTGAAATCCTTTACAGAACGCCGAAAAGCGCCGATGAGTTGGATATTGGTCATCATGAACCACTTTTGGATTGCGCTGGCGGTTTCGTTAAAAAAAAAAAAAAAAAACGACCAGACAATCTTGTACCTCAGTGGCATTATTGCGTCGGGAGTTTTAGGCTATTTCTGTCTTACAAAACTGAAATCCATTGAAGGTAACATTGACCTAGACCAATTCCACGGGCATTCGTCCAAACACCCCAAGCTGGCTTTTATTTTCCTAATGGCATGTTTGGGGGTTTCGGGTTTTCCCATTACACCAACTTTTATTGGGGAGGATTTGATTTTCAGTCATATCCACGAGAATCAGGCTATTTTGGCATTGTCGGTTTCTTTGAGTTTTATCATTGACGGACTGGCCATCATCCGGATTTATGCCCGGATTTTCTTAGGGCCACACGTAAAATCAGTGTACGAAACGGCCTATCGTTCCTCATAGATTCGATATTGTCCGTAGTTTATTTGTTTAGTGTTAGTAGTGATACCGAAAGAGGCTGTCTATGAAGGCAGTCTCTTTTTTTTACAGACCTCAAAAGAGAATGAATGGGGCATTTCTCAGATTTGAATTGATGATTCAATTATCTTTGTTTGCGATTGTTTCCCTTAACTCCGTTGGACTGTGCGCGTTTTTAACTATTTTTTATTGTTATTTCTGGGGTGTTATGCTGGGATTTCTACCTATGGACAGAAGTCAAAACCTGCCCCAATCAAGTTGAAAGTGATGACCTTCAACATTCACCACGGCGAAAATAACTTGGGCAAAACCAACCTGACCCGCGTGGCAGATTTAATCAAAAAGCACAAGCCCGACTTTGTTGCTTTGCAAGAAATTGACAGCGGAGCCACGCGCTCGGGGAAGTTGAACCAAATGCGAATCTTATCGCTGTTGACGGGCTATGAGCAGGCCTTTGGTAAAACCATTGATTTACAGGGCGGAAAATACGGCCTTGGCATCTTGTCGACCCGTCCGATAGAGGCAGTTCAGCGGCTCAAGCTCCCCAATCCAGATTCCACTGAGCCGCGCTTGCTGATGTGCGCTTTAGTGGATCTCGGCGTGAACAAATACGTTCGGTTTTGCACTACACACCTCGACCATCGGTCGCCGCTGAATCGAGGCCTGCAAGCGGCGGTCATTAACGAAAATTTACAGAATAGTCTATATCCAGTGATTGTAGGCGGGGATTTTAACGCCACCGCCGATGAGCATACCCTTGAAGCAATGACCAAATACTGGAACGACGCGGGCGCAAACACCGAAGGGGCCACGTACCCGGGCAACGGTAAGCGAATTGATTACTTTTGGACGCACAAAGAAAGCCCGTTTAAGGTGCTTGATTATCACGTCTTGTACGAGCCTACCACCTCCGATCACCTTCCCGTAGTTGTTACTTACTCATTCGAAAAATGAAAGCACTGCTTTTTCGCGTCCCCACCGTTGATGACCGCTCGTTTCGGGTGCAGGTAGATCACGATAAACACTTTTACCAGCGTCTTCATTTTCACCCCGAATTTCAGTTGACATTGATTAAGGAAGGCACTGGAACATTGGTGGTTGGTGACCGCATTGACCGTTTTCAACCTTATGATTTAGTACTGTTGGGGGCCAATGTGCCGCATGTGATGCTCAACGATGTGGACTATTTTCAACCAGATTCGCAGCGTCAAGTCATGGCGTATTCATTCTTTTTTAAAGAATCTATTCTGGGCGAAATTTTCATCACATCACCCGAATTGATGCACATTGCTGAATTGCTGCGAGAAGCCACGCATGGGGTACGGATTCGATTTTCGGGGCCTAATTCACTCACCGATAGGCTAGAAAAAATAAATGAACTCCGTCCTTTTGAGCAATTAATGCTGCTGCTAAACACGCTTGACACCCTTACGCTCACGCCCGACTGCGAACGTCTATCGGGAACATCCTACAAAAATCCGAACAAGCCCGTTGACCATCAGCGAT
>JAIXUT010000114.1 GCA_027483385.1 Alphaproteobacteria bacterium | reverse complement strand
GTACTCACGCCAGGTGCCAAACTCGTCGCCAAACAGTTGATGTTTAACACTTTCGCGTCTGTTACACCCACGGCTGTTAGGGCTGTGGTCCCCGTATTAGTTACTGTGAAAGTATAGTTAATCACGTCACCCGCGCCCAAGCCCGCTGGAGCATTGTCTGTGATTGAGGTGATGCTCTTGATTAATTTAATCGAAGGAACTCCTGAAACAATCACGGTTACGAGTGCTTCAGAACAATCTCCATTGGCGTCGCAAATCGTATATTTAAAGGTTTCTATTCCTGTGAAATTATTGGCTGGTGTATAGAAAATCTGATCGTCAGCTTGCGTACCCGTGCCACCATTTACCACCGTTACTGTACCACCATTGGAGGTAGGACCTGTAATAGTAATCGCGTTAATTGTACTAGGGCCATCGAGGCCAAAGTCATCGTTGCTCGTTACATTGATGGTTATGGGCACATTTACAGTTGTTGTAGTATTATCTGGGAAGGCCACCGGAATAGGCTGGCGCAAAACATCTACCGTGATGTTGGCAGTAGCGCATTTAGGCGTTATATCTAAACATCCCGGGGGAACTGGCGATACAAATACGTCACAAACAGTATATTGAAAAGTAACTTGACCAAAAAATCCTGGATTGGGTACAAATTCAATCAAATTACCTACAATGGTTGCTGTACCGTTGGTAACACCAGACACACTGCTGATAACAAGCGGTTGTCCATCGGGTTCTGAATCGTTATTTAATGCTGCGATGTAAACCGTTTGCCCTTGATACAATGACTCCGCGTCGTTGACAGCAATCGGTGCGTTAGGGTTGACGGGTGGGTTGTTGATGTTAACTGTTGCGGTACTGGCAGCGCACAAAGGCGTTACTCCGTCGTCACAAATCTGATAGTTAATCACATCCGAACCCGTTTCTCCTGGATTGGCCGTATAAATAATGTCACCACCTTGCACCGAATACGTTCCTTTGGTAGGAAAGGGAGCAATAATCGTCACCGTCAAACTACCATTTTCAGGGTCGCTGTCATTGCTTAAAACTTTGATAGTTACGGGCTGACAAGGGTTGGCGGTTGTGATGTCTGGGGTAGGAACTGGCGGGCGATTTTGTACCGTAATTGTTAGCGTAGCCGTAGCACAAACGGGCGTAGGATTACAACTCGCCGCATTGACTGTCTCACAAATTTGATACGTCAATACATCCGTGCCCGTAAAGTTGGCGTTTGGCGTATAAATGATATTGCCACCACTTACCGTTGCGGTACCGTTGGTAGGAGGTACACTAACGGTGGTTGTAAGTGGATTTGGTCCGTCTAAGTGTACATCGTTGGTTGAAACGTTGATGGTGTGACCATCGTTGATAGAATTGGTATTTGACAATACCGTAGCTACGTCGTTAATGGCCTTGGGTGGCGCGTTTGTGACGGTCACGTAAACAAAAGCCGTATCGGTAAGCGCAGGTGAGCCGTTGTCACTGACAAGATATTTAAACGAAGCTTCTCCGTTGAAAGAGGTCGTTGGCGTAAACAGGATCTGGCCTGATTGTATCACGGCTGTACCACCCGTAACACTTCCTACAATTGCCAATGAAGCGTTGTTGAGGTTGTTGTCGGGGTCGCTGTCGTTGGCCAGTACGTCGATGGTTTTAGGCGTTTGCGAATCGGTAGTCTCGTAATCAAAGGCAGCCAAAGGCTTCCGATTTGGCACATCCTGACAATTCAAGCGCGTTGCATACGTGACAATCAATTTAGGACGCTGTGGTGCTTTATCTTCGTCGCTTGAATATTGATGGCGCTTGTCAAGGGTCGTCTCTATCGTTTGTTTCATCAATACCCCAAAGTTACTGGCGGGGGTATCGTTCCACTTTTGCACCAAATTGGTCAATGTCCAATTGTAGTAGACGTTAGGTTTGAGTACGCTGATGGTAGCGACTGGCGTGGGGTTGAAAACCCCTCCCGCAGTTCCCCAAGGCGTAGCGGTAGTGCGGTTGTTCCAAGTTACGTCGTTGGAGCCTCCCGCACCCTCCGTCCAAGCTTCAGTTACCTCGTTAATACTCGTCGAAATAGTTTCACCGTCCCCTCCTTTTTTAAACACTGAAAGTTGAGCTGACTGGATGATTGCTCCTGCGGGGATTACGGCAGTCGTCCAATTGAATTGGAACAAGCCGCGACGAGCTTTGGCAGGTTTTTTTCCAACTTCAAGCGTAGTAGCGTTTCCGTAGTTTTTATTTGCATCGGCACCATCTTGCTTTATCCACGAATCCTTGACGGTTACCCCCACTGTGCTACTGGTAAGGGTTGTAGTAACTGGAGAAGTTAAGTCAATGGGCCGATACTGGGGAATACCTCCGACAACATCAGGAATACACCCGTCGTCGGTAATAGTAGCCGAGATGGTTCCTGTACCACAGTAGCCGTCCGTATTGCATACTTTGTAGGTAAAGCTATCCGTACCCGCAAAATTGGTGTTAGGTTGGTACGTAATCGTTCCATCCACGTTTACCACCGCCTTTCCATTGGTGGGTTGAGTTATCACTCTAATAGAAGCAAAAGTGCCAAATAAATTATCGTTGTCGGTGGGATCGAAGGTTTTGCTTTCGTCCTCTACTAAACTGATGGCGTCGCTGGTTGCAATGGGTAACACTGACAAACAACTATAAAACTCATACAATGCCGCGTCTATGCGTAGCTTCTCTCCCGCAGTTCGTTTAAGTCTTATATAACGCACACCTCCTGTTGGTACAACAAAGGCGATTTCTGTTCCATCAAGCAAGTCGGTAGAAGCCGTTCCTGCCGTAGTATAAGTAACGTCATCAGTGCTAAACTCTATTTGAATGGTCGTAGAGTTACCGTCGTTGTCGGTGGCAAAATAAACCCGTACTGAGTCCGTAGGTGTGACTAGGGTGTTGGATTTGATGCTTCCTAAATCGAGCGTTAAAACGTCGCTATTATTATCTATAACTGCGTAGGTTGTATTATCAGCGGCGTCATAGTCGGGGTCGCTCAGGGCATTGGCAGGGTTAGAGATGCTTGTAGCAAGCGTAACAGCTAGGGTAGAATCCGTACCCGCTAAGCCAGGGGCTTGCCCTGGCAAACAGCCGTTAGCATCGGGGGTACCGAAAGTCACCGAAATGCTACAGTCAGAACTCAATCCCAATGCGTTGGTGAGGCGATACGAAACAGTAGCCGTACCAACAAAATTGTCTATGGGGGTAAAAACCACCGTGCTCGCATTGGTCTTGGTGAAAGTACCGTCAGCGGTTGTTACGCTCGAAACAGGCGTATTGCCATTGAGGAGCATAAACGACAGAGCCGAGTTGATGGGGTCAGAGTCATTGGTCAAAGGGACAATACTCACCGACTCCGCACACTGCGCTTCTACTACAATATTGTCATTAACGCAAACGGGGGGTTGTGGCCCCAACTGAACAACCACAGGAGTTGACTCCGAACTGGTACGTCCGCAAGCATCAGTTACTTTGACCGAAATGACACAGTTAGCCGCGGATGCCGACGGGGTAAAAGTTGGATTGGGAGCCGTCGCCGAAGGACTAAACATACCAGGACAAGAAGCCGTCCAAGCGTAGGTATAAGGGCCCGATGGAATATTCGCCGTCACGTTTGTAGTAAGTGGATAAGCCGTATTCACGGTCATGGGTGAAGTAATACCACCCACGGTTACGGAGAGCGCTTTATCTTGCGACGCCCACAGGCTAAAGTTCATAAAGGCACGCTGGGCGGCTACGTCTTCGGCCGAGCCTTTGTTGTGCGAGTGCCCTGCTTCGTACATTACCTTCCCCCGATTGGCATCAGCAAAAGCAGCGCCATAAGCTACTACCGTAGCGGGGCCTGGAGAAATGCCTGGTACGTTGACTTGGCTATCGTCGTATACGGCTATTTTAGCACCATTGGCTCCCGTGCGCCACGTTGGATTGGCACCTTTCAACAAAGGTAAATAGATTTGCTCTGAACCATTTTGAGTAGCCGCGTCCAAACGTCCCAAAAACTGCATAACTGGATCATTCTGATACGCATATTTATAAGGTGGCGGCGTAGAACCGTCGGCGTGAGCTCCCCACAAAATTAGGGAGTTTCCTTTACCACTGTTGTTATTGGCATAAGGG
>JAIXUT010000186.1 GCA_027483385.1 Alphaproteobacteria bacterium | reverse complement strand
CTCCCACAGCACCGCTTCCAGCGGTTTGGGGTTGGCCAATACGGTACGGAAGGCGCCTAACCCATTCTTCTGCACCAGGCTGTCGGGGTCTTCACCGTCGGGTAGGAAGGCAAACTGCAGCGTTTTGCCTGGCTCCAGCACCGGCAAGGCTTTCAGCGCCGTACGGGTAGCAGCGGTGCGGCCGGCGTTGTCGCCATCCAAACACACCAGCGGGCTGGGGTGCTGTTGCCAAAGCAAGGCCAGTTGGTCGGTGCCTACCGCGGTACCCAACGGCGCCACCGCGGTTTTAAAGCCCGCCTGCCAGAGCGCAATCACATCCATATACCCTTCTACCAGCACGGGCAGCCCCGTTTTAAAGTGCGGCTTGGCGCGGTGCAGGTTATACAGCAACCCACCCTTGTTAAACCAGGGCGTTTCGGGGCTGTTAAGGTATTTGGGGCCCTTGTCATCCTTGGCCAGCACGCGGCCGCCAAAGCCCACCACTTCGCCTTTCAGGTTTTCAATCGGGAACATCAGGCGGCCCCGAAAGCGGTCGTAATCGCGCGATTGCTGCGACTGGCCCTGTTCGGAGACTGCGACCAGCCCCACTTCGCGCAATACTTCGGCGGTAAATCCTTCCGTTAACAGCGCATCGCGGGTGGCGGAAAAGCTTTCGGGGCTGTAACCCAACCCAAACTCGGCGATAGTGGCCTCGGAAAGCTGGCGTTTTTTCAGGTATTCCTTGGCCGTGCTGCCTAGGTTTCGCTGATAAAACACCTTGGCACGTTCCAACGCGTGCTTGCCACTTTCCCACAGGGCTTGACGTGCGGGGTTGGGTGCCTCGCGTTCGGGCAGCCGAACGCCAGCCTGCTGGGCCAGCCGTTCCACCACGTCGCCAAAGGTGCCGCCTTGGGTTTCCTGCACAAACTTTAGTACGTCGCCCCCTGCCCCGCAGCCAAAGCAGTAGTAGCTGCCTTGGTCTTCGCGCACATGAAAGCTGGCCGACTTTTCGCCATGGAACGGGCAGCAGGCCCACCAGTATTTGCCTTTTTTCGTCACTTTCGGCACCACCTTGCGCACCTCTTCCAGCAGCGGCACGCGCATTTTAATTTGCTCGATGATGGTGGTTGGGTACTTCACAGTGCTATTCTTAGCACGGCCTACCTAAAAGGCGAAGCCCCGACCGCAGATGCGGGCGGGGCTTCAATCGCGTTCAGATAGCACCTGCTTTTCTCTCAATCTGACGGCCACATACATCAGATGGGTCGGTAAAACCGTAGGCAAACGGCATGTTATCGATAGCCTGTGTGTAACCCACCGCTTGGGATAATTTTTGCACCAGTGGTAGTACATCTTCTGCTTCAGCAAAAAGCCTCAAAAGCTCTTCTCGAGATTCCACGCCCATCATTTTCCTCAGGTTATGCCAATGAGAAATTCCCTGGGCCCAATCTACATATGCATTGACCTGACGAAGAAGTTTTGGATTCGCCTTCACTGTAACCTCCTTAGAGCTAGGCGTTTTAAAAGCTAAGTTGCATATATTATTATATACAATTTTAGGATTTAAGCAAGAAAGTTTGACAAAAACTGACAAATCTAGTTTAGTTTTATACATGCCCGCTAGGGCGCAATTTTTTTGGGGAGAGCACAATGGAACGAGTACCAATGACCACCTACGGCCATGCACGCTTAAGCGCCGAGCTGAAGCACCTGCTGCATGTGGTGCGGCCGGCGATTATTGCCGCCATCGATGAAGGTCGCAGCCACGGCGACTTGAGCGAAAACGCCGAATATCACGCCGCCAAGGAACAACAAGCCTTTAACGAAGGCCGCATCGCCGTGCTGGAAAGCGCTCTTTCCCGCGCCGACCTGATTGACCCTTTAAAGCTCAAGGGCGAAAAGGCCGTCTTGGGCGCGACCGTGACGATTGTCGATACCGACACCGACAAGGAAACCACCTACGCGTTGGTCGGCGCCGATGAAGCCGACCTCGAAGCTGGGCGACTTTCCTGCACCGCACCCTTGGGCCGCGCGCTATTAGGTAAGGTGGTGGGCGAGGAAGCCGTGGTGCAGGCGCCCAGTGGCAAGCGGACGTACGAAATCTTAAAAATTGAATTTAAGGAAATTAAATAAGTTATTAAAAAAATAAGGAATAATAAAACGTGGGGGCCTAGGCCCCCGTTTCGTTTTTCACGGCCCGTAGTAGGGCCAAGCGCCGCTCTGCGGCATCATCTTCAACGCCATGATCTCGATGTCGAGGTTCAAAGCGGGCAGGATGTACAGCTTCACGCAGCATACTGAGGGGCACTTGTTGGCCTTCCTCTAGGTTCATGGATTGGGCCAGCACACGACGGGCAATTTCGGGGTCTAAACGGGGAGCCATCATATTCTCCATGGCAAGGGGTTAGCAGAGGTAAAAAACAAAAAAAACCGCCCCAAGGCAACCCCTCGGGCGGTTTTTAATGCACTTAATTGGCCTGGCGGCGCAGGAAGGCAGGGATTTCGAGGTTGGCATATTCGTCATCCGCCTCCTCTTCCCGTGCTTGCTTGGCTTTGGCGGCTTGGCTGAAGTCGCTCACGCTGGCGGCTCGTTCTTCCCTGATACTCGCGCCATCGGCCTTGGCACTGCGCAACACGCCTAAATCCACCATCTGGGGCAGCTTGCGCTTGGCACTGTCACCGAGGCCGGTGGCGACCACCGAAACCCGAATGCTGCCGGTCACGGCCGCGTCATAGGCGGTACCAAAAATAATGTTAGCGTCTGGGTCTACTTCTTCCCGAATCCGGTTGGCGGCTTCATCAACTTCGTACAGCGTCAGGTCATCCCCGCCCGTGATGTTAATCAGCACCCCTTTGGCGCCCTGCATGGAAATACCATCGAGCAACGGGCTGGAAATCGCCATTTCGGCGGCCAGAATCGCGCGGCGGTCGCCGTGGGCTTCGCCCGTGCCCATCATCGCCTGGCCCATTTCGCTCATCACGGTTTTGACGTCGTTGAAGTCGAGATTAATGATGCCCGGCACCAGCATCAGGTCGGTCACGCCGCGCACCCCTTGGTACAGCACATTGTCGGCCAGCTTAAAGGCATCCTGCAGCGTGGTACGCTCGGTGGCGATGCGGAACAGGTTTTGGTTGGGAATGACAATCACGGTGTCGGCCATTTCGTGCAGCTCGGCGATGCCGTGCTCGCCCTGCTTGGTGCGGCGCGCGCCTTCAAAGCCAAAGGGCTTGGTGACTACTGCAACTGTTAGAATGCCCTGCTCTTTTGCCGCACGGGCCACCACGGGGGCTGCGCCAGTGCCCGTACCACCGCCCATGCCGGCCGTAATGAACACCATGTGGCTGCCGCGAATCGCGTCGCAAATCTCGGCGTAGCTTTCTTCGGCGGCACCTGCGCCAATTTCGGGGTTCGCACCCGCGCCCAGGCCTTCGGTTAAGCCCTTGCCCAGCTGAATTTTAACTTCGGCCGGATGGGCCTGCAGGGCTTGTAAATCGGTATTTGCCACCGCAAAGGTCGCGCCCGAAAGACCCGCCTTGATCATGTTCGACACGGCATTGCCGCCGCCACCGCCGACGCCAATGACCATGATTTTTGGCTGGTGAATGGCCTCTTTGGCCAGAGAAATGTTAAGCGACATCGTGTCCCCTTTATCTTGCAGCGGATGGCGCGGGAGCCGTGCGCCTTCCTATTAAATTCACGCTACCGAAAGGCCGCCCCGCCGCCAAGGCTTGGGGGCAACTTTAAGCGCCTCCACAAGCAGCACATGCCAAGGGGTGCGCCAAATTGGTCACGCTTACCCCCACCGCCAACATGAATGGCCGCTTAAGCCGCAGGCATTGGCTTTTGGTTTCAGGGAATTATTGTTATGGTGTGATGAAAGAAAGTACTCCTCGATGACTTCGCCACAAAAAATCATGGTGGGCAGCACCAACGAAGCCAAACTGAAGGCCGTGCTGGCGGGCGTCAAAGCCTACTGGCCCACCGCCGAAGTGGATGGCGCCACCGTGCAAAGCGGCGTGCCCGACCAGCCCATTGGGCTAGAACAAACTATGCAAGGCGCACTGAATCGCGCCCGCGCGGCCCTGGCTTCGGGCGCCGCCACCAACTGCACCTTGGGCGTAGGCTTAGAAGGCGGTGTGATGAAGCTGAATGGCCAGTGGGTGATGATGGGCTTTGTGGCTGTAACAGATGGCGAACGCGAATATACCGTGCCTACCGCTGGCACCCCCCTGCCCCGTGCCTGGGGCCAGGCCATGCTGGCGGGCGGCGAACTACGGCCCCATGTGGTGGCCAGCGGCATGCCCTACGACTACGCCAAAGGCGTGGTGGGGCTGCTGACCAACGACAACGTGAAGCGCGATGAAGGTTTTGCCATGGCGCTGAAATGTGCCCTCGCCCCTTGGGCCAACCCGGACGTTTACACCACCAGCTAGGTACTTGACAGCTTCAGCAAACGGGTGTGGGGTATGTGAACCCGCACCCGTTTTTATATTCAGCCCCTTTGTGCGGGATGGAGGAAATAACAATGATCAGCTTCATCATTTGCCTCGCTATTCTCTTTCTTGTTTGGCAAATTCGTGGAAACTACCGTGACTCTGCCGAAAAACCATCAGCCACCAATTCTCCTCACCCCGCCACCCGCACTGGGTTTGGTGGAAATCTTCCCGCACCGAACTGGGGCGAGAATCCAGACCCTGGAACGCTCAACCTGGGATTTTCAAGGTCGATGCGGCGGCACCATGGAAAATCCGCAGCATCCTGAACAGCACATTCATTCTGCGTTGCGTACGGCCTCCCGTTTGGGGGGCCTCTTTTTTTGTCTTTAGGCTGGGCGGATAACCGCCACCAGTTTTTCCAGTGTCGCGCGGGTAAAGGCCACTTCCTCGGCGGGCAGGAAGCCTTTGGCAATGTTCATATATTCATTTAAAACCGCACCTGTGCCCAATTTGGGGTTGGCGGTCAGTTCGGCCGCGGCCACCAGCAGCACGGCCCGCAGCACCACGTTGGTGCGGGCCCAGGGCCAGTTGTCCTTAAAATGAGCTTGCACCATGGCGCTGTAGCGGGCTTCGTGCGGCGCCAGTTCGGTGGCCAACACTTCAAACACCTTTTTATCGGCCTTGCGGCGTTTGGCCTGGGCGGCAAACGTTTCGGCTTCCAACGCCATTGGTTCGCCCACCAACAGGCTGCTGGCGGCCCACTGCACGGCCACAATCCGCGCTTCGGTGCGACTATCTTCGACCAAAGATTTGGTGTGGTCGGGGAAGGCGTCTTCGCCGCCTTCCCAGTCAAAATCGTGTTGTTTCGGGGTTTCTATCATCGGAATTCTACTCGCCTGGTCGCTTTTTTCATTTTCCTTGCGCTCCGCTCCGCACGTACAGAATTGTACGTTTGCGGTGCTCGCGCTGCGGAGAAATAAAAAAATCACCTCAGGCGAGCGAATTCTCGCAACTCACCATCAAGTTCTTGGCGGGATTAAGCCATTAAGTCAAGGCCAAAAAGCGTGCGCGGCGGGCCGCGGCCATATCGGTAGGCTTGGCCGCCTGCAGCTGCGCCAAGGCCGTTTGCAGGGCGTTGCCAACACGTTTCATCATCAGGCCCGCGTTGGTGTGCGCTCCGCCCACGGGTTCAGGAATAACCCCGTCAATCAGCTTCAACGCCAACAGGTCCTGCGCGGTCAGCTTCAGGGCTTCGGCGGCTTGCGGGATGGTTTCCTTGGTCGCTTCCTTCCATAAAATCGCAGCGCAGCCTTCGGGTGAAATCACGCTGTACACGCTGTGTTCCAGCAGCTGCACGCTATCGGCAGCCGCCAGCGCCAAAGCGCCACCACTGCCGCCTTCGCCCGTAATGATGCTAATCACGGGCACGGGCAGCTGCATTAGTACTTCCAGGCAGCCCGCAATGGCTTCGGCCTGGCCGCGTTCCTCGGCATCAATGCCTGGGTAGGCGCCGGGGGTATCGACCAGCGTTATAACGGGCAGCCCCAGGCGGCCCGCCAGCTGCATCAGGCGCTGGGCCTTGCGGTAGCCTTCGGGCTTGGGCATGCCAAAGTTTTTGGCCACACGGCTGGTGGTATCGCGGCCTTTATCGGTGGCCAGCACCACGCACGAGGTGTGGCCCCCATCGCGCATTTTCAGACGCCCAATCCCGCCTATCAAGGCTGCGTCGGCACCGTAGCGGCGGTCGCCTTCCAGCGGCATGAAATCGGTTATCAGTGCGGCAATGTAATCGGGCCCTTGGGGCCGCTGGGGGTGCCGCGCCACCTGCACTTTTTGGTAGGGCGAAAGGTTGCGGTACAGCAACCGGTTCACCCGGGCCTGATGCACTTCCAGCCGTTCAATTTCGCGCGCCAGGTGCTTCTCGGCAGTGGGGGTGCCTTCAGCCAGACTGGCTTTCAGTTCGGCCACGCGAGCGGCCAGTTCCAGCACGGGTTTTTCGAATTCCAGAAAGTGGCGATGCTGCTCTGTAGGGCCGTTCATGAGGCTGGTTCTAGCACGGCTTACGCGGCTTGCCAAACCCAGCCTGATTCAAGGGGTGGTGATTATCCAGCGCACTTTTCAGCCGCTGGGTATTAAGTTTGGTATATATTTGCGTGGTATTGAGGCTTGCGTGGCCGAGCATGAGCTGCACGCTGCGCAAGTCGGCATTGCCTTCGAGCAAATGCGTGGCAAAGGTATGGCGCAGATGGTGGGGCGCAACTTTAACCCCTACCCGCTGGCCAGCTTCCTGCACCAACTGAAAAATTCGGTTGCGGGTTAATGGCCGTTTGCCACTGGGGCCTGCCAGCAACCAAGGGCCCTGGGCCCCGCGCAGGCGGCTGCGGGCCTCGCGCAAATAGGTCGCCAGCATTTCCTGGCCAATGGGCCCCAATGGCACGGGGCGGGTTTTGCTGCCTTTACCCGTGACCAGCAGCCAGGGCCCTTCGGCCTGTTGGACATCGTGCAGGGTTAAGCCTGCCATTTCCGAAACCCGCATCCCGCTGGCGTAAAGCAAGAATAAAATCAGCCGCAGACGGACTTCGGCTGGGCTGTGCCCCAACGGGGCCGCGAGCAATTGTTCAACTTGGGTCGTTGTCAGGGCTTTGGGCAGGCTTTGGGGCAGTTTGGGGGCGGGGATATCTTGGGTGGGGTTGTTTTCAATCCACCCCTTTTGCAGCGCGTAACCATAAAATTGGCGGAGCGCGGAAAGCCTGCGGGCATTGCTACGTGGGCTGGCCGTTTTGAGGTTGGTAAAATGGGCTTCAATGGCTTGGCGCTTGGTAGGAATGGCTTGCTGGCCCGCCATCAGCATGGTGGCATCGCGCAGATAATTGCTGACTGTATGCGGGCTTAAACCGCGCGCCACCTGTAAATATTCAGCCCATAATTGCAGTGCACGTTTGGGGGCTGGTGCGGCCGCCATATACTTAGACTTTGGGTTTTGGCAGCAGCGGCGCGGTGGGGCTGCCCACCCGCGGAGCCTGCACCACCGGCACCTGTGGCCGCGCAACCGTTGGCGTGATGGTGGGCGCTGGGCCCATGCCACGGGGTGCGGCGGCGGGTGGCAAGGCTTCGGTTTTTGGTTCGGTTGGCGGCTCGGTCATTTTCAGGACCCGTGGGCCTGCCGTAGGCGACAAAGTTAAGGCTTCGGCGGCCAACTGCAGGGCCACTTGCGGCAACCCAACGGCCCGTAAAGCGGCCAAGGCACTTTGCAATACCGCAGGTGGGGCCGAGGCTGCATTTTGGCCATGCAAGGCTTCCGTAATCATTGCCAGCACTGCCACACTATCGGGTTGGCGGGCGGCTTCCATAATTAAATTCTGCCAAGCAAGGTTTAAAGTATCCGTCACGACGGGAGCCGATTGACTGGCGGCCCAAAGTTCCGGCGCAACCGGGTGGCCCATCCCGGCCACTACAGCCAACGTGCGGGCATTAAAGGGGCCCTGAGTGGCCAGATGGCTGAGCGTGCTGGCCAGCGTACCAGAGACAGCCGCACCTTGGCTTAACAGCAGGGCCAGATACGCATGGTCGCGGGCTTGTATGGCGTTGGCCGAAAGGTCGGTCTGGGCGCGGTAGGGCCCCCACCACGCCTGCGCCATGGGCAGATTCTGTAACCGCAAGGCCGCCCCCACCACTTGGGCAGCCGCGTTTGGTGGCAAGGTGGCGCTGGGGTCGTTCACGCTGCTTTGCACATAGGCCTTGGCCCAAGCCAGCGTGGCGGCATCGGGCCAGCTGGCCACGGGTGCCGGTAAGGTTGGGCTGCTGGCCAGTGCAAGCCAGCGCTCGGCATCGGCAGGCTGGTTGGGGTTGGCACTTAAGGCCAACGCGGCTGCCCGTTTGAGTTCGGGGCTTAAGGCCGGAGTTGCTAAAATACGGCGTTGGGCAACATCGGGCAGCTTGCTCACCTGGGAGCTGGAAAGCAGCTGCGGCACCAGTGCCAAAGTAGCACCCGCCAGACTGCCGACTGGCCAGCCGCCCAGCCGTGGCGGAGTGTTATCGCGCACCGCACCCAAGGCCGCCACCAAGGCTTGGTCGGCCTGCAACGTGCTGGCGGGAAGTAGCTGAATTGCCAGCCCCAGCGCGGCCATATTGGCACTGTCGGCGGCCCCGCTGCCTTGGCTGGCCGCACATACTGCGGCTGAAAAAAAAAAAAAATCGCTTACCATTCCTTGTGCCGCCTGTGCCCGAATGAGGGTACAGGCGCCTTCGGTTTGCCCCGCCAGCAAGCTGGCCCGCGCCCAGCCCTGCTGAAGGTTGCCAGGGGTCGTGGGATCGTTCACCAAGCGGCCAGCTTCGCGCCATAAGCCCCAGGCGGCTTCGTGTTGGCCCAGGGCTTCAAGGGCTTCTGCGCGGATGGCCAACCAGTTTGGCGCCGTGGCTTCGGCCTGCGGCGCGGCCGCATTGGCCAGCAATATTTGGCGCCAAGCGCTTTGCAGGGCGGGGCTTTTGAGTGGCAAGGCGGTGGCCGCTTGCAGGCGGCGTTGTTGTTCGGTTTGCGGGGCCCGCAGCCACAGGGTTTCGGGCGTGGCGCCACTTAAGGGGCCATAGGCAGCCAAACCAGCCAGCCCACTTTGGGCGCCAGAAACGGGCTGCTCGTTCACCACAATCCCTAAATTTGCTGCCACACCTCGGGGGCTACCACCAAAGGCCTGACTGATTGGCCGAAAGCCCGCGACAGAAGGGCTTAACAGGCCAGCCCCAGTGGCCGCTGGCAGGGCGGTGGGCTGGGTGTTGCTTGGCGCCACCGTGACGCGGGGGAAATCCTCAACCCGGAAGGTTTGCGCCGCCAGCCCTGCTGTGGTTGGCGTGGCCGCTTGGGTGGGCGTGGTGCCAGCGGCGGGTTCGAGCATGGAAAAACTGAAATCTTGGGTGGTCCAATCGCTCGGCCAGCTCAAGGCATCGTTCGTCATTTCCTGAGTTGTGCGTTCTTGCGCGAGCCCCAAATACGAAAGCATGAACGAGGCAAAAATCGCCAGCGCCAGCGCTTTCCAGAAATAGGCTAAAACCACCATGTGTGCACCCTTACTGCAGCGTTACTGCCACGGCCACGGGTTGCACGGCGGGTTGCACGGCGGGCGTCACCCCCATCGTGAAGGCAACTGCTGCAAAAATGAGCACCAGGCCACCAACCACTCCTGCGGCCACAAGAATTGGCCGTGGCAATTTGGGCTGGCGCGGCAGGGCTTGGGTACGGGCAAAAGCACTGGGTAGCATCGGGCTCACTTTCTGTTAAGCTTCCCCAGCTTTACCCAAAGCCTGCCGCATCCGCAACCGCGGGGCGGCAATATTCTTGCGAAGCCCTTACGCACCCGCTAAGGTGCCACGCATGCCCCTCTTTCACCCAACCGACCCCTTGGCCATTCCCCAACTGTTTCAGCATCAATTCGATATTGACGACATCATTGCCGCCCTGTGTGGCCCTGTGCCCCAGTGGCTCAATACCACCGATGGCAGCCTTACGGCCAGCCAGCCCCAAGCCCCCACCACGCATTGCTTTTACCTGGAGCCCCTGCCCGCAAGTTTTGTGGCAGGGTTAAAGCAATCGCCCGAATTACGCCTGTTAGGTGCTTCCGACCAGGCCGTGTTGGGAACACTGCTGGCAAGCCTAACGGTGCCCGAACTGCCTGCCCAATTTGCCACCTACAGCCGCTGCGGCGGCTGGTTACGCGAGCGTGTGAAGGACGTGGCGCTCGAATGGCTCGATACGCACGATTTAATCCCGCCTTCCATGCGTCATATTAACCGCCGCACCGCGCCCGCAGTTAAAAGCGCATCCGTCAAAATTGCCTAACCAAAGCTCCCCCCATGCTTCTCTTAACCCTGATTGTTATCCTGACCCTGCTTGCGGTCGCGGCGGTATTTTGTGCGGCGGAAACCGCGATGCTTTCGGCCAGCAAGGCGCGGCTGTACCAAAAGGCCCGTGCGGGCGACAGCCGCGCCGCCCAAGTGCTGGAGCTGCTGAAACACCCCGAGCAACTGCTGGCAACGATTCTGATTATTCTCACCTTGGTGCCCGTGGCCAGTTCGGCCCTCACGGCCGGGGTATTGAACGAACATTTTGGCCCCTTGGGGCTGGCGCTGGCCACCGTGGTGCTGGCGGGGATGATTTTGCTATTTGGTGAAGCGTTCCCCAAAGCGCTCGGAACCCGCTACCCCGAACAACTGGCCCTGCACTTGGGGCCCTTGGTGGCCCGCACGGTGGGGCTGCTTCACCCCCTGACGGCGGCAATCAAGTTTATAAATGGGGGGCTGCTGGGGCTGCTG
>JAIXUT010000151.1 GCA_027483385.1 Alphaproteobacteria bacterium | reverse complement strand
AGCCACGGCTTGGGGTGAATACTGTTCTACGTGCTTGGTCAATTCAGCAATTCCTGTGGTGTACTTATCAATATATTCTTGGTCTTGCAGTTTTTCGTTTAAAATAACGTAAATCAGCCCCAATGCCAATGCGGTATCGGTGCCTGGCAGCGGTTGAATGTGCCAATCGGCCTGCATGGCAGTTTGCGATTGAAACGGGTCAATGACCACCAACTTTGCACCTTTTGCGCGGGCTTTTTCAATAATCGTCCATAAATGCTGATTGGAATGAACGGGGTTTGTGCCCCACAAAACAAGGTATCGGCCATGAATGATGTCTTCGGGTAATACGCCCGTGGTTTGGCCGTTGGTCGCCATGATGCCTGCTTCCACGGCTCCACCGCAGATGCTTCGTTCCAATTGAGTAGCCCCGATATAGGAAAAGAAATTATCCCCCGCGCCGATTTGTACTTTGCCTTCGTTGCCTCCGTAACTAAACGGCAGAATTGCCTCTCCGCCCTTTTCTTTGATGATTATTTGCAGTTGGGCGTTGATTTCCGCAATCGCTTTTTCCCACGTTATTTCCTCAAACTTTCCTTCACCTTTTTTACCAATTCTTTTCAAAGGATGAAGCAATCGGTTGGGAGAGTAGGTGACGTCGGTGGGATAATTGGCCATTTTGTCGCAGAGTTTTCCCGCCGTAAAAGGATGCTCGACAGGAGCTTTAAAATCGGTGATTTGGTTGTTGGCAACGGTCACCTGCCAACTGCACGAGTCGGGGCAGTCTAAACAACAAGCTCCATGGACCGTTTTGGCAGCGTTGGCATCCGAACAAGAAGAAGCAATGAGGGGCATCAAACTAAGGCCAACGGCTCCTTGGGTACTGATTCCAATGAAGTTACGGCGGGTTATTTCTTTGGAGGTAGTCATATTTGTAGGGGTTTAGCAAGGTACGATGACGAATGCAAAATATTCATAAAATACTGTCGGGCGGAAAGGCAGGGGCACCCAGTTCCGACAGCACTCTATTTTTAGGGCTTTTGGATATTTCCATCCAACAACATCACCGTGTGCAGTATTACATTGGCTCCTTTTGCCATTTCGGAGGGAGAGGAATACTCTATGGGATTGTGGCTGATGCCGTCTTTGCTGGGAATAAAAAGGAGACCGACGGGCCCTAATTTTCCCATTTCCTGCGTGTCATGGCCTGCTCCGCTTTGCATTTTGATGTAGGAAAGCCCCAAGGATTTTGCCGTCTCCATCATCTTCTCCTGAATTTCCTGGCTGGCTATGGTTGACATTGAACTTCTGAGGTGCTCAAATACGATTTCGGTACGGGTTTCTTTGGCAATTTGACTGGCACGTTTTTCAATGTCGGCAAACATTTTCATGACTTTCTCTTGGGATAAATCCCGCATTTGCAGGCTCATGGTGACTTTCCCGGGGATGACATTAGGCGCCCCCGGCAGCACAGACATTTTTCCCACACTGCCTACTTGCGCACCTTCATAGCTATTGACCACTTCGTTGACGGCCAGAACCAACTTGGAAGCCGCAATGAGAGCATCTTGTCGGTCGTTCATAGGCGTACTTCCAGCATGGTTGGCCATTCCTGTAACGGTAATGTCCCAATCACTAATGCCGACTATCCCTTCTACGATCGCCACATCAATCTTACGGGTTTCTAAAACTTTGCTCTGCTCAATGTGGATTTCAAGAAAAGCGGCCAGATCCCCTTTTTTTCGAATGGCTTCACTCAATTTATCGGGATTCCCTCCCAGCGCTTTGATACCTTCTCCGAAGGTTAAGCCACTGGTACTCTTTTGGGACAAAATCTCTTTGGGTAGATTTCCAGTCATGGCCCTGCTTCCAACCAAGCCTCCTTCTTCATTCTGAAAAATCAGCACTTCGAGGGGGTGGTCGGTGGTGATTTTGTTTTCGTTCAGAACTTCAATGACTTCGAGGGCGGTTATTGAGCCCAACGTTCCGTCGTAATTGCCCCCGTCGGGCACCATGTCAATGTGCGAACCAAAAGCAATGGGTTTGAGTGATGGATCTTTTCCTTTGCGTTTGCCAATGATGTTTCCTCCTGCGTCAATGCTTACTTCAAGCCCCGCATTTTTCATCAGACCCATAAACCAAGCCCTGCCTTCTACATCACCTTGGCTATAAGCTACTCGGTAGCCACGGCCTTTTTCGTCTCGACCAATCTTTGCCAATTCATTAATGCGACTTAAAATTCGCTGTTCGTTTACCTTCAAATTGGTTAAGCTGCCATCATGTTTGGGCGTGGTCTGACCCATTGTCGAATAAGACAAACTACTGATAATTAATAAAATAAGGAGTGAAAGGCTGAGTAATATTTGTTTCATTTTTTGGTAAATGTATGTTTGAGAAAAATGTGACAAAGACTTTGGACGTCAAGACCCAAAAGCACTACCATTTGTTTACTCACTTTTTACCACGCTATCGTAGTAACTTCGCAATGAATTTAACTTCGTATAACCCCCAAGCAATACTTTTTGGGCAGATGTTTCAACGTCTGTCCAAGGCAATGTCGTTTCGGGTTTGACTCCAAAAACAGTTTGGTAAATGTAATTCACCTGAATGGGTAAAATACGATTGGGCAAGCTACTGCCAAACTCGCCAATGTAGCCAATGGGCGAAGCAAGCAAAACCCTCAAATTGATATTTTTAGCCGTTAGTTTTTCAAACTGGTCCGTCTGGTTAATCAAAAGCGGTGGAACGAGTTCTGCCGAGTGGCTCAACATTCGCATCAGGCCGCCCAACATCAAGACTACTTTGGCGAGCAAAACGGCGTTGGCAATGCCCAGAAATTGAATGACATACATTGCACTTCCATAGGTCGCAACCCCCATTAGTAGGAAGAAAAGTCCAAATCTTTTGTCGCCAATCAATACCGACTGAATCAGAATTAAGAATAAGGCAATAAAAGGAATACTCCAATGCCAGCTTTCAAAAACGACGAACCATAAAACTGCCTCAACAATGATGGTGGAATGGGTAATTTTGGTGGCCCAAGTGGTGTGCAGCAGGGCGTAACCGATGGATTGATAGTCT
>JAIXUT010000047.1 GCA_027483385.1 Alphaproteobacteria bacterium | reverse complement strand
GCTTTTGCCGCAGATTTCACTTTGTCTCAAAAGCAACTCACCTTTTTTATAGGTTTTTTCCGAAGATATACGTTGCAATCCGGTCAAAGTGTCCTCATCAAGGGACATGATGTAGCGGTTTATTTTGTCAATATACGATGTCATTGGAAGGGGCAGTAGGCTGTTTAAAAATTTCCCGAAATAACAGGTATTTTGGAAAGACTACTCATTGAACTTTGGCAAAATTTCTTTGAGAAAATACATCAGGCCCGTTACCCAAACGGTCTCTTCTTTTTGGTAAAATTCGCTTTCCGGTACCACAACGTAACTTTGAGTAAGTGATAAATCGCGCCGACTTTCATAAAATCCCCGCGACAGTGTCGGGGCATTCGTCAATTTGATTTCTATTCCGATCTTCTTTCCCGAAGGGGTAATGAGCACTAAATCTATTTCGGCCCCTACCTGCGTACGATAGTAGAAAAATTGATAATCCGGCCCGACAGTACGGCGAATCTGTTCGATGACATATCCTTCCCACGACCCGCCTGCGGAAAGATTCCCCAACAGGTCTTCGTACGAATTGATTTTGGCCAAACGATGCAAAACTCCCGAATCACGTACATAAAGTTTAGGGGATTTGACCAACCGCTTACCGATATTGACAAAGTAGGGTTGCAGGCGCGTTATCAAAAAACTCCCTTCCAAAATATCAAGATATTTACTGACCGTAGGTTGAGAAATACCGATAGAACGGGATAGCTCAGCCACATTCAGGATATTTCCATTGACTTGGGTAAGCATTGTTAATAACGTGCGCATGAGGGTTTGCGGAATTTCGTACCCCAGCGATTGTAAATCACGCTGAAGAAACGTTTCAATAAAATTGTCCGTCCATCGACGCATGAGCAGGTCAGTAGGCGCAAAAAGTGCATTGGGGAATCCTCCTCGCTGCCAGTGAGTTTGCAGAGACGTCCGGTCAACCACTTCTTCCGCCGAAAAAGGGGTTAATTCGGAATAGGCAATTCTTCCCGCTAAGGTTTCTGAAGAATTTTTAAGGATACTCGGCGAAGCCGAACCCAAAAGTATAAAGCGAGCAGGCTCCCGTTGGCGGTCAATCAGGGAACGAAGCTGCCCAAACAGTTGGGGCATATGTTGGATTTCATCAATGATAACGCATTTATCGACATGAGCTTCTAAATAAAAACCTGCTGATTGGAGCTTTGAACGGTCACTTTCGTCTTCCAGATCTAAATATAAACAGGGTTTTGTGAGCTGATGTTGGAGCCAACGCGCCAGGGTCGTTTTGCCCACCTGACGCGGCCCAATGATACCGACCGCCGGAAAATAGCTGAGGTCGGTCATAATCTGTTGGGTAATTTTTCGCTGAATCATGGCCAAAAATAAAAATTAACCTTGAAAATATAAAACCAGATTTATATTTTCAAGGTTAATTTTAACAAACAAGCTTGTTAACCACCGACCATCTGCCACCTGCCTGTACGGAAATGAAGCCGATAACTTCCCTTTGAGGAATGGGGACGGAAGAAAAAATCACCTTGCAAAGATAATCAACCCCAGCCCGATAATATAACACAGCAGCATCATGTTCAGCAACGCGGAGGTACCCTTCGGCGCATTTTTGAATTCTTTCCAAATATAGATTCCCCACAAAGCGGCCACGATCGTAGCGCCCTGTCCAAGACCGTAGGAGATGGCGGGGCTGGCCTTTTCGGCGGCTAAAATGCTGAACGACATACCCACATTCCAGATCATGCCACCCAGGATTCCCATCAGGTGGTCGCGGGCGCTCCCGTTGAAATACGCCGCAAACGACGTGGGTTGCCCCACAAACGGCCGATACATCAGCACGGTATTGAAGACAAAGTTGCTCAGAAAAATGCCGACGGCAAAAAAGACCAATGCCGTATAGGGGGTTAATTTTCCCGCTTCGGGAACGGCAAAATCGGTGGTCATCGAATTGGCCACGTATTTATAAAAAAAGCCCATCAACACGCCCGCGATCACACTCAGCAGCAGCCCTTTGGCAGAAACCCCCGCCGCGGTACCGCTCATTTTGCGGTAGGCGTTGGCATTCAGTAAAATAGCGGCCGTGACCAACGCTACACCGCCAAACAGCAAAATCACGTTGCCGGCGGGTGCATCAATGTAATTGACCACGACTCCGATGACCAGCGCCAGCCCGATCCCTACCGGAAACGCGACCGACATACCCGCAATGGAAATGGCTGCCACCAGCAGGATATTGGCAATATTAAAAACCACCCCTCCAATCAGTGCTGACTGTATGTTGGCGGCGTCAGCTTGGGCATAATCGGCTAGAAATGGGCGCCCCTGCTCACCGTTGCTGCCCAAAATGAAAGCCAACAGCAGGGAAAACAACAGAATCCCGATGGTATAGTCCCAGTAAAATAACTCAAACCGCCAGCCCGATGAGGCGAGCTTTTGGGTATTGGCCCACGATCCCCAGCAAAGCATCGTGATCAGACAAAAAATAACGGCTGCCGAATACGTTTCAAGAATAAACATGGAAAGGTTGGTTTTAGAGGTTTAGGGAGTAGTGGGTTTTCCGAAGCAGAGAGAGATTTTACTTTTTCCAGGCATTGGGAATGGCTTGGTCATCAAACACAATCCCGTAACTTAGGTGTAATGTATGGTCAGGGCTGGGATACAGGAGCTTAAAGCGCACTTTGTGTTGCCCTTTGGGCAATTGGTACTTCCAAAACAGATTAAAGCGCCGCTCTTTAAACGCCGTGGGCAGTTTAACGGTCTCAATCGTTTGATTATCCAATATCACCTCTACGTTAAACACATAGTCGCTTCCTTTATCATTTTTACGATTGGCCGAACCGTTGAAAACGTAACCAATGCCTGAAAAAGGGATTTCCAATTCAGTGCTCAGCACCTTGTCAATACTCCGCTTTTCAACGGGAAAATGCCCCGGGTGACTGACTTCCAAACGCACCGGTTTGGGCGTTTGGGTGATTATGGTGACCTTATCGGCTTCTACCTTACCGCCGTTACGTTCTATCACCTGAAGAGCATGCTTCATGCTGATGGCATAAGTATCATTCAGCGACATCGTCGTGTATTTAAAATCAATGTCTTCGGCTTCTTTCAACCCCATTTTCCAATACGCCGGAATGCCCTCGTAGCCCAACATGGTCCCCAAAATCCCACCCGCCGATGCCGGATTGCAGTCGGAATCCTGCCCGCAACGGGTGCTGATCTCTAACGTCTTACTGAAATCACCCTGCCCGTACAATAACCCGATGATGACATAGGCGGCATTGACGGTGGCATCGATGTTGAAGGTAGCGAAGATTCCCTCCGGGCAGGTGCGGTCCGATGACCATTTCTTTTGAACTTCAAACCAGGTTTGTTTCCAATCGTTGGGGTATTGTTTATGCCAGCGAATCACGTCGGCCATGCAACGGTAAAAATCGCTCTGCTGCGGAATGGTCTTGAGAGCTTCGGTTACGACGTAGTTCACGTCTTTTGACACATACGCCAATGAATACATTGCGCCCATGTACACGCCGCCGTACCAGCCGTCGCCGTAGTTCATGATGTGCCCGATCTTATCCGAAATTTCCGAAGCCGTATTGGGCATTCCGGGCGACATCAATCCCGCAAAGTCCGCCTCTATCTGATAATCAATGGCATCAGCCTGCGGATTATTGAGCCAATGTCCCGACTGCGGCGGCAGGATGCCGTTCAGGATATTATAACGCCCTATTTGGTTGGCATGCCATAGGAAATAGTCCGCATTGGCATAGGCTTTAGCGTGGGAAGCCACAGGAGCGTCGAGTCCTTCTTTTTCAAAGACATCCACAAACGTCAGGTCCATATAAATGTCATCGTACAGGCCCGGAATGTTGGTCATGGTCTGCTTGATGCAGCCGTCAAACCACGGAATCGGCTGATAATCATTGATCATGGTGCCGTTGTATTTAAACTCGGTCGGCCCGCCAAACGTACATCCGATCAATTGACCCGCCCAGCCGCCTTTGAGTTTATCCTGCAACACCGCTTTGGGGAGGGTCACTTTTTGAGCGTTCGTTTGAATCACGCTGCCCAGTAAAAGGCCCGTTGTAAAGATTTGAAAAAAACTCTTTTTTAAGGTAAACAACATATCAGTGAGGAGTTATAGGAATCATTAAGGATAAAGAGTCTACTTCTTTGCGCGTGGGTACCGATGCCTGCGCTCCCATACGGGTGACCGAAACGGAGGCCGCTTTACAGGCAAAGGTCACCGCATCAGGCAGGGTCCTGGTTTCTGACAGGGCCACGACCAGGGCACCGTTGAACACATCCCCGGCGGCAGTGGTATCGGTAGCGGTAACGGGCGGAGCGGCAATGAGCTGACCACCGTCGGCATTGTACAAAAATGCCCCTTTGGCACCGAGCGTGATGATCACATTTTTAAGGCCTTTGGCCAAAAACCATTCGGCCGCTTTACGCAGAGAATCAAGGTCGTGTGCCTCCACGGTAATGCCCGTAAGAAGTTTGGTCTCCGTTTCGTTGGGCGTGATGGCAAACAGATAGGAATAGATCTCGTCGGGAAGCGGTTGTGCGGGGGCCGGATTCAACACGATGTTTAGTCCCCGCCGGGCGCCCTGTTCAATGGCGGCAGACACGGTTTCGAGCGGAATTTCCAATTGCAGCAGGAGTAACCCGGCTTCCGGAACGGCTTCCAGTGCCCGGATCACTTCATGCGGACGCAAATGAGCATTGGCCCCGGGCGCTACCATAATGCTGTTTTCACCGTGCTCGTCTACCCCGATTAAGGCTACGCCTGAAGGATTTTTAGGGTCTGAATACACAAATTCAGTCCGAATTTTATCCTGCCGAAACCCCTGAATGGCCTGTTTTCCAAAGATATCGTTGCCCACTTTCGCCACAAAGGTGACATCCGCGCCCAAACGCGCTGCTGCGACGGCCTGATTGGCTCCTTTCCCGCCGGGATTCATCAGAAACACGCCTCCGATGACGGTTTCGCCCGGTGCCGGCAGTTTGTCGGCTTTTACGACCATGTCAGTATTGGAAGAACCAATGACCAGTATTCGTTGCTGCATGTTCACTGTCTTTTAAGGTAATGCTTAATAATAATTCAAATATCTACAGATAAAGTGATACTGTTGATTCCATTATTTTTAGTTTCGGTTATTCCTATTTGCACAAATAGTTTATTAACTGTTTATATATTAGCTAATTAATTAATCAATTATAGATTTTTCTACGGCAATTATGCTTCTTTCAACGCTTCATTCGCTGATTCATTCCCTGTCAAAATCCGAAAAAAGATACTTTACCTTACTGGCTTCCTCTGACCGAAAAGATTTTTATCGGCTTTATCAATTGCTGGAATCGCAGGCTGTTTTTAATGAAAAGCAGGTAATGGATGCCTACGGTGAAAAATCGGCCGAGCCCGCCCGTAAGTACCTCTATCGAACATTAATGAAAGCCCTGCGCCTCTATGAATCAGAGAAAAATGTGGAAGGCAAGTTGATGAGTTTATTGCAGGATGCCCGTATTCTGCACGATAAAGGCTTTTTCACGGCGGCGCATGAGCAATTGGCTAAACTCAAGGCGCTGGCTCTGCAACACGAAAAATTCTCGTATTGGATGCCTGCCCTACGGCTCGAATTACAGCTTCACTCCCGTTCACAGTTCGATGACATGAACGAGCAAACACTGGTAGAACAGCAAAATACCATGCTGCAAGTGCTGGAACATGAGCAAAATTTCGCCCGTCATGCGTATTTGTTTGAGACCCTTTCGTGTCGGTATCGACAACGGGGATTAACGCAAAACCCGACAGAGATTCAGCAGCTCAATGATTTGTTACTGGAAGAATATCAATTGCTCAACAGCCGGCATTATGAATCATTTGAAGCCCAAAAACTCCATCTGCATTTTCAGTCACAATACTTTCTGATGACTGGCGATCCCGAAAGCAGCCTTTCGGTATTTTACGAATTAATTGCCCTGTATGACCAGCAGTCCGCGCTTTGGGAAGAAGCCCCCATTCATTACCTATACGTACTCGACGGTATTTTGGCCGATCTGCGTTGGTGTGATCAATTTGGGCAAATGACCTTTTTCATCCAAAAACTGCGCGATTTTGCACGGCAGAATAAAACGCTTACTGAGTTGGGGAACGCCCTGTCGGACAGCTATGAACTGCAACAGTACCTGGGGGAGAACCGTCACGAAGAAGCCTTTATGCTGGCTGAAAAGGTAACGAAACATTATTTGGATCCTGCAGTTCAGGCGCTGCCCGCCACCCTCAAAACGGAGCTGAACCTGCTGGCAGCCCGCGTGTATTTTCATAAAAAACTCTACCAAAATGCACTTAAACTTATCAATACCCGACTAAATAGAGGCTGGTCAGATTCCCCGGACTATGGGCAGTGGCTGTATTGTATGCTGCGCCTGATGATCCAGTATGAACTGGGCAATGCTGACTATCTCGAATACGAGATCAAAAACCTGAGCCGCAGGCTTAAAAAAGCGTCAGCCACTCCGGTATTTTC
>JAIXUT010000028.1 GCA_027483385.1 Alphaproteobacteria bacterium | reverse complement strand
TGACCCTTCACGGGAAGTGGAAATCAACCAAAAAGGAAACGAAATTACGCTGACTTACAATCAGGTTAAAGGGGGCAGCAGAGTTGTACCCGTCAAAGCGGTATTTAAAATATATGTAAAAAATGAAACCTTTTGCTTTTCAGCTTTACTAACCAATCCTGACAGCGGATGGCTTCTGCGTGAATTAACGTACCCCATTTTTACCGATATTAAAACCAAAAACAACCTTGCCAATGTGTATTTGCCAAGTGGTTTGGGGCAACGCTTTGAAGAACCCGCCAGCTTCGGAAAAAAAAGTTTTGATTACTCAAGTGGCAGGGGTACAATGCAGTGGTTTTCGATAAATACCGAAAAATCAGGAATTTATGTGGCAAGCCACGATGCGGACCGTAGTAAAAAGCAGTTTAATGTGAGCTATTCAAATGAAGCTAAGTCGTTCAATTCTTCGGTTACATTCCCGATTTTCAAAAACGATTTTGAGTCCCCTGAGGTAGTTGTAACAACGTATCAGGGAAAATGGCAAGAAGCTGCCAAACGGTATCGCTCATGGTATGATTCACAATTCAAAATGCCTGAAATACCCAATTGGGTTAAACAGGAAAGCGGGTGGCTGCTGGCCATTTTGAAACAGCAGAACGGCTACGTGATGTGGAAATACCATGAGTTGGACCAACTGTGCGATATTGCCGAAAAAAACGGATTCAAAACCATCGGTTTGTTTGGTTGGGCCAACGGCGGTCACGATTATCTGTATCCCAATTATATCCCGGATGATTTAATGGGGGGCAGACCGGCCCTGATAGCGGCCATTGAACGAGCACACAAAAGGGGTTTTAAAATCGTGGTCTATGCCAACGGTACTTTGATTGATGCCAGCACCGAATATTATCGCTACGAAGGCAATAACACTATTGCGTTGAAGGAAGATAAATCAGCCTATACGAGTTCGATCAGAAAATACAATTCTGCTACCCCGGTGGTTTTTGCGGAAGCCTCTTACAGTTCAAAAGTGTGGCGTAAAACCATGCTTGATTTGGCACTGCAGGCCCATGAACTGGGAGCCGACGGTATATTATACGATCAGGTAGGGGTAAAAAGTGCCCTGCTGAACTTCTCCAAAATTCAGGACCATACACTGCCTCAGGAATCGGGAACGAAGTTTCGCATCCAAATGATGCACGAAATAAGAACAGCCCTCAAAAAGTTAAATCCCGATTTTGTGGTTATGACCGAAGGGGTAAACGATGCGGTATTTACGGATGTTGATTATTTTCACGGTTGGGGTGACGGCACCTATCCCGATACCAATGCGTTTCCGGGCCTGTTTAAATATACGTTTCCCGAATTGGTTAAAACGCAGCGACACTCCTCGCCGATGTTGCCGCGGTATCAGGCCAATTTCGGCACCGTAACGGGGCAGCGGCACGAATTAGAAACCCGCTGGGAAGCCGATGTCAATTATTTAAAATTCGGTAAACTGCCCGACGAGAACAGCTACAAGGACGAAGCCTATTTTCCGCCCAATCCCAAAAGCCTCAATGAAGTTCTGGCGGAGACTGCCTCTAAATACCTGCGCGATTTGATTGCGTTTGAAAACCTGCACGGCGAGTTTTTCAGGACAGGGAAATTTATTGATGAGGAAGGATTTACGGTAACGGGTCAGGACATTATGGCCAAAGGCTTTTTAAACGGTAACCGGTTGGGCATTGCGGTATGGAATCAACACAGGACCGACAGCAGGACTTTTCAAATAGAAGTTCCCGGATATCAATTTATAGAAGCCGAAGAGCCCGAAACTGATAACAGGGAAAAGGCTTTAAAGCCAAACTCCATCCTTTTACTCATTTATTCAAAGAGATAATTTATAAATACTATGAAATTGGAATTGGAAGGCAAAATAGCCCTGATTACTGGTGCGGCACGCGGTATCGGCAAAGGTATCGCGCTGGTGCTGGCCGAAAAAGGGGCAGACATCGTCATCAATGATAAAAAAATGAACTTTGAAGGCGAAGCGCTGGCCACCCAAATCAAAGCAATGGGACGACAAACGATGTTGATAGAGGCCGATGTAAGCAGCGAAGCCGAAGTAAAAAAAATGTTTACCCTCATCAAAAATCAGTTCGGCAGGCTGGATATCCTCGTCAATAATGCTGGTACCTCACAACCGAAAGATATTTTTGAGTCCTCGTTGGAAGATTGGAAATACATTATCGACACCAATCTGACGAGCTGTTTTCTGTGCTCTAAAGAAGCCATGGAACTTATGGCTCATCAACGCTATGGACGCATCATTAACATCAGTTCAGTGGTGGGGGAGCGGGGCGCGCTATTTGGACACGTGCATTATGCCGCCACTAAAAGCGGGATGCTCGGGATGACCAAAACCCTGGCCCGTACGGGCGCGCCGCTCGGCATTACGGTCAATGCCGTGGCGCCGGGCATCATCGAAACCGAACTGTTGTTTAAAACGCACGGCGCTGAAGGGGTCGAAAAGCTGAGTACTTCCATCCCTTTGGGTTTGGGAAAACCCCGCAGTATCGGTTTGGCCGTATCTTACCTGGCTGGGGAAGGCGGCAATTATATCACTGGTTCGGTATTGGACGTTAACGGAGGCATGAATATGCGATAACCCACTATGAAAAAAACAGAATTTTATAAATGGGAACTGTTGGTTTGGCTCTGGCTGGCCTTCTTTTTTAATCAGGCTGACCGGCAGATCTTCAACGTGGCCTTGCCTTTAATTAAAGCAGATTTGGGTTTGTCTGATGCACAATTGGGGTTGGTCGGGTCATTGTTTGTCTTAACCATCGGTATTTGTATCCCCTTTGCAGGCTTTGTTGGCGACCTGTTTGATAAGAAAAAAATAATCGGCATCAGCCTTTTGTTTTGGAGTGTTGCCACACTGTTGACGGGCTTGAGTGTTTCGTTGGTTCACCTGGTCTTGCTTCGCAGTTTGGCGGTAGGAGGAGGCGAAGCCTTTTATGCCCCGGCCGCCAACGGCCTCATCAGTCATTATCACCAAAAAACGAGAGCCATTGCCATGTCGGTACACCAAACATCGGTATATGCTGGGGTCATTATGAGCGGGGCTTTGGGAGGATACATTGCCCAAACTTTTGGTTGGAAAAACACTTTTTTTCTCTTTGGCGGGGCGGGGGTACTTTTGGCCTTCATTATTTTCCTACGCGTAAAGCCCGTTGCCGATTTAACTCCAAAATTGGATTCGGCGGAACAGAAACAGTTCATTAAGCAGTCATTCATTGCTATTTTTCGCAATCCGTCGGCCTTACTGCTTTGCTTTGCTTTCTTCTCCATGGTGTTCGTAAATGTGGGTTATACTACCTGGATGCCTACCTTTTTGCACGAAAAATTTAATCTCACGGTGGCGCATGCGGGATTTGATTCCATGTTTTATCATTACATTTTTGCCTTCTTGGGTGTTATGTCCGGCGGGTTTCTTTCGGACAAATTTGCGCTCAAGCACAACAAATATCGGCTTATTGTGCAGATGCTTGGGTTGCTGCTGGCGGCACCGTTTATTTTCGGGATGGGACAATCCGAAAATAAAACCGAAACCTACCTTTATTTGGCGGCTTTCGGTTTTTTTCGGGGTTTTTACGAAGCCAATATTTATGCCACGCTTTTTGCAGTTGTTGAGCCGCCCTATCGTTCCACGGCCGTAGGGCTTTCGGCCATGTTCGCTTTTGTTACCTCTGCCGTTGTACCGTTTGTGATGGGCTATCTGAAACCTACGTTGGGGCTTGCGTTCAGCTTATCAGCCATGTCTGTTGTGTACGTAATGGGAGCAATAAGCGTGCTGATCGTGTATGTATTTTATTTTCAGAAAGACAGTCAATTAAAAATCGCCGAACCATGAAAGTTACCTGGCTTGGACAAAGCGGATATGTGTTTGAAATCGGCGGAAAGCGTCTGCTCATTGATCCGTTTTACAGCGATATTGTGGAACAGTTGCAGGGGCTGAAAAGACTGATGTCTCCCCCGATTCCGATGGAAGAGTTACTTCCTGATTTGATCTTCATTACCCATAATCACATTGACCATTTTGACCCGATTGCTCTCCCCGAAATCCATAAACTTTACCCCAGCGTGCCTATTGCAGGCCCCGAAAGCGTCATGAAAAAGGCAAAGGAAATGGGTTTTGATGAAAATGTATTGACGGCGATGCCCAAGGGAACCAGCCAAAGTTTCGGTCCCATCGGCATCAAAACGGTGGCTGCTTATCACAGTGACCCGTTTTCGGTGGGCTGCCTGATCGAAGCGGAAGGAAAATGTATCTATTACAGCGGCGACACGCTGCTGACGGATACGCTTTTTGAAGAGATCACTGCCTCCGCCAATCTGCCCATCGAAGTGGTTTTTATTGTCATCAACGGGCGTTTGGGCAATATGAATGTGCAGGAAGCGATTGAGCTGACGGTAAAACTGAAGCCCCAAACGGCGATTCCTATGCACTACGGCATGTTTGCCGAAAACACCGAAGACCCTCAATTATTTTTAAACGGGTGCGTTGCCAAAGGCATAAAGGCAATCGAAGCAACACTTGGAAATGAATATGAACTATAAAAATTTCTCCCTTGCAACTAAGGGAACCATCATATGAAAGTAACCGCCATTGAGACCTATATTTGTCACGCTTACCGCACCAATTGGGTATTTGTCAAAGTACTGACCGACGTTGACGGCTTATACGGGGTAGGAGAAGCAACCCTAGAGTACAAAGAACATACCGTAGCGCAAGCCTGCAAAGAACTGGAACTGGCGCTCGTGGGTAAGGACCCGCACCGCATTGAAGAATTTTGGCACGGTGCATACCGCGATGCCTACTGGCGGGGCGGACCTGTTTTGATGAGTGCCCTTTCGGCAGTGGAGATGGCTCTTTGGGACATAAAAGGCAAAGATTTGGGCGTTCCTGTATATCAATTATTGGGTGGCAAGGTACGTGACTCAGTGCCCTGTTATGCCAACGGCTGGTTTGCGCCCGCTAAAAACCCCGATGAATTTGCCGAAAAAGCCAAACAGGCCGTAGCACAAGGTTTTAAAGCCTTAAAATGGGACCCTTTCGGCAGTTCGTATCTGCAGATCGAACGCAGACAGCTCAACGAAGCGATGGCCTGTGTGGGCGCGGTCTATGATGCCGTAAAAGATACCGCCGATATCATCATTGAAGGACATGGGCGTTTTGATATACCGTCTGCTGTGCGCATTGGACAGGCGCTGGGCGAGTTTGATATTCTGTGGTTTGAAGAACCCATTCCCCCTCAGAATCTGGAAGGGCTGGCTGAAGTAAAAAAACGGGTAAATGTGCCCGTTTCGGCCGGCGAACGACTGTATAATCGCTGGGAGTTCAGAAGCCTCTTTGAACTGAAAGCGGCAGATTTTATCCAGCCCGATGTCAGTCATGCGGGCGGGATCATGGAACTAAAAAAAATAGCGGCCATGGCCGAGGCGTACCACATACCCATTTGCCCGCACAACCCCAGCGGACCCATTGCCAATGCCGCGACGCTGCAGTTGGCAGCCTGTATTCCCAATTTTTATTTACTCGAAACCATGAGTTCGGATGTGCCGTGGCGGGCAGAAATATCAACGGAGGAGGTTCAGTTTGGGGGCGGTGAAATGTACATTTTGGATAAACCTGGCTTAGGCATTGACCTCAATGTGGAAGCCATTAAAAAATACCCTTTTCAAGCCAAAGAACTGCGGCATTACCGCGGCGATCTGACCGACATCAGACCTGAAAATGCGAAGAGTTATTTCAGATAACAATACGTTGGTACCGTCATGAAAGAGATGTATAATGGGTGGGAAGTAGTATCTCTCAAAAACCAATGGGTGACGCTTTTCATTGCCCCCCAACTGGGCGGAAGGCTGTTGCAGTTAGAAATGGACGGTTACACGTTCTTTTTCGTCAATCCGCTGTTACAAGGTTTTACCCCCGATGAAACGCGTTTGGGGAAAAACGGAACGTGGCTTAACTACGGCGGCGAGAAAATATGGGTGGCTCCGCAGGGCTGGAATTCGCCCGAAATGTGGCCTGGCCCGCCTGACCCAGTTTTGGACGGAGGCGTTTTTTCATGTGATGAAGGAGTCCGCCGCCTCACCCTGACCGGCCCTTACGACGCACATACAGGCCTGCAAATTTCGCGTACGGTTACACTTTCGGA
>JAIXUT010000096.1 GCA_027483385.1 Alphaproteobacteria bacterium | reverse complement strand
TGGGGCTTGGCAAAACCCACCTGATGCAGGCCATCGGCCACGCGGTACTGCTGGCCAACCCCAACACGCAAACCATGTACCTTTCTGCCGAGCAGTTTCTGAATAAATTCATTAAGGCGATGCAGGATAAAACCCAGCAGAAGTTTAAGGAAATCTTTCGCGGCGTGGATGTGCTGATGATTGACGATATTCAGTTTATTGCGGGCAAGGATAACACCCAGGAAGAGTTCTTTCACACCTTCAACCACCTGTTGGGCGAGGGGAAGCAGATTATTTTAACCGCCGACCGCCCGCCCCACGAACTGGTGCTGGAAGAGCGCCTGAAAAGCCGCCTGGGCAGTGGCTTAACTGTAGAAGTACATGCACCAGAAGAAGAAACGCGTTTGGCCATTTTACGCACCAAGGCCGAAAGTATGCAGGTGGAAATCCCGGCCCAAGTGCTTAATTTGCTGGCCAGCCACATTGCCAGCAACGTGCGGGAACTGGAAGGGGCGCTCAACCGTTTGGTGGCGTATAATCGCCTGACCGGGGCCCCCATTACCGAAGCCTTGGCGCGGGAACAACTGCGCGACCTGTTTAAGGCCTTCACCAAGGTTTTGACTGTGGAAGATATTCAGCAAAAGGTAGCGACGCATTTTCATATGCGCCTCAGCGATATGCACAGCCCGCGCCGCACGCGGGAGGTGGCGCGGCCGCGGCAGGTGGCAATGTATCTGGCCAAGCAGCTAACCCAGCGGAGTTACCCCGATATTGGCCGCGCCTTTGGCGGCCGCGACCATACTACCGTGATGCACGCCTGCCAGCAGATTGAAAACCTGCTGCCGCGTGACCCCCAACTGGCCGAGCATGTCACGCTGTTAAGTAAAATGCTGACGGGGCGGAACTAATCGCCCCTTTTACGCTGCCAAAGCCCAAAAAGTGTGGCTTTTGGGTTGCGCACAAAGCCAAGATTGCCTAGCTTGAATTTCTATCCGAAAGCTGCTCCATGCCCATGACCGCGCCCCTTGCCCAAAGCCTTTCCACCACTGAAGCAAACCCCGATTCGCGCCCCGATACCAGGTTTAGCCCCGCTGCCGTGGAAGCCCGCTGGGCCGAAGCCTGGGAAGTTGGCGGCTGCTTTACCACGCGCTTGGATGCGGCTGAGCCCTTTGCGATCATGATGCCGCCGCCCAACGTGACGGGTACGCTGCACCTCGGCCACGCTTTAGATAACACGCTGCCCGATATCCTGATTCGGCGCGCCCGCATGCAGGGCAAGGCGGCGCTGTACCAACCGGGTACCGACCACGCCAGCATTGCCGTGCATGTGGTGCTGGAAAAACAGTGGGCCAAGGAAGCCAAGGAAAAGGGGCAAAAGGCGCTATCGCGGTTTGCCTTGGGGCGGGAAAAATTTATGGAACAGGCGTGGGCTTGGAAGGATTATTCCCACGGCCAGATTAGCAGCCAGCTGCGCAAGTTGGGGATTAGCTGCGACTGGGCCAACGAACGCTTCACCATGGACGCCGCGTATGTGAAGGCGGTAAACACGGCCTTTGTTCAGCTGCACGCGCAGGGCCTGATTTATCGGGGCCAGCGGCTGGTGAATTGGGACCCCAAAATGCAAACGGCGGTGAGTGACCTTGAAGTGACCCACAAAGAGGTCAAAGGCCACCTCTGGCATGTGCGCTACAAGTTTGAGAATGGCCAACTTTATAACGGCAATGATGGCATTGAGATTGCCACCACACGGCCCGAAACGATTCTCGCCGATGGCGCGATTGCCATCCACCCCGCTGACCCGCGTGCCGCCGACTTGGTGGGCCGCACTGTGCTGGTGCCGTTGGCCAACCGCACGATTAAAATTATTGCCGATGAGATGGTCGACCCCGATTTTGGTTCGGGGATGGTGAAAATTACGGCGGCGCACGACTTCAACGACTTTGCGTTCTATCAGCGCCATAAGGTAGCGCATAATATTCCGCTCATTAACCTGATGAACCCGAACGGGACGATGAACAGCAACTGCCCTGCCGATTATGTAGGGCTGGATAGGTTTAAGGCCCGCAAAAAAATTATTGAAGATATTGAGGCCATCGGCCAACTGATAAAAGTAGAACCTCACACCCACAATGTGGGCCATGCCGAGCGCGATGACACAATTTTGGAGCCCTACTTAACGTGGCAATGGTACGCGAAGGGTGCGCCGCTGGCTGCGGGGTGTTTGCAGGCGATTGACCAAGGCGAGGTGCAGTTTATCAATGCGCGTGACCAAAAGGTGATGCGCCATTGGCTGGAAAATATTGAAGACTGGTGTATCTCGCGCCAGCTGTGGTGGGGGCACCGTATCCCCGCGTGGTTTAAGGGGGTTGAAGGCGAGGCGGGGTTTGAGGTTAAAATTCAGGAAGCCGCACCTGGCCCCGAGTTTGGAGAAGGGTGGCGCCAAGATGAAGATATTCTCGATACCTGGTTTAGCAGCGCCATGTGGCCCTTTGCGACCCAAGGCTGGCCCAACGCCACCACCGCCCGTTTGGCGCAGTTCTACCCCAACAGCGCGATAAACAGTGGGCGGGATATTCTGCCGTTCTGGATTATGAAAATGCTGATGATGGGCACGCAGCTGATGGGGCAGGCGCCGTTCAAAACCATCTATACCCACGGGCTGATTCTGGACGAAAAGGGCCAGAAGATGAGCAAGAGCAAGGGCAATGTGCTGAACCCGCTGGAGCTGATGGAAAAGTACGGCACCGACGCGCTACGTTTTACCATGGCGAGTATTGCGAGCAGCGAGGATATGCGCTTTAGCGAAGCGAAGGTGGAGCAGAACCGCAACTTCTGTACCAAACTTTGGAACGCTGCCCGGTTGCTGCAAATGAACGGCGTGAGCTACAACGCTGAGGTGGCCAAGGAATTTCATTTGCGTATTCTTAAACATCCTATTAATCATTGGATTGTTGGCAAGCTGAAGAAGGCGACTATTGCAGTAGACATGCATCTTGACGCTTGGGAATTTAATCAGGCTACACACCACGCTTACCATTTTACTTGGGGTACTTTTTGCGATTGGTACCTTGAATTAACTAAGCCAATGTTAGCGCAGGGTGATGAGGTGGCCGAGGAAACGAGGGCCTGTATGGGGTGGGCATTTACCTATGTTCTTGGACTGCTACACCCATTTATGCCCTTTATCACAGAAGAGCTTTGGCAAAAACATACAGCTGCACCACAAGGTCATTTCTTGATGTTACAACCTTGGCCAGATGTTCATATTTGGCCGATTGATTACGAAGCATATGGACATACAACTTTGTTAGTAGAAGTCCTCACCTTATTGCGCCAAGCCCGCACGCAGTACAAATTACCGCCTAAGAGTAAGTTGGAAATTTTCATCCGCAATGCGGCCCCCGAATTATTAAGCGTGTTACAAACTAACGCTGCGGTACTTAACACTATCGTCGGTGTCGAAACCCTTACCCCTCGTACTCAAGCGGCAGGACAGGGGGAGGCTATGCTGCAAGCGGCAGGCGCCGAAATTATATTGCCATTGCAAGGGCTAGTCGATTTTGCCGCCGAACGCGCCCGACTGGGCAAGGAAGTGGAGAAGCAACAGACCGAACTGACACGCCTGCAGGGGTTAATGAACAACCCGGGCTTTACCGCCCGTGCGCCTGCCGATGAAGTGGCTGAAAAGCGCAGCCGTGAGGCTGAACTGCAGGCGGGCTTGGTTGGCCTGCAGGCGCTGCTCGATGGGCCTTACAAGGTGTAAATGATGCTGCCCCTTCACACCATTCTTACCAACCATCTGCACGCAGTGGTGCAACAGGTGTTCCCGCAGGCCGATGCAGCCCTGCTGCCAAGCATTACCTTGGAAGCCCCGCGCGATGCCACGCATGGCGATTTTGCCACCAACGCCGCCATGGTATTGGCCAAGCCTTTAAACCAAAACCCTAAGGCGGTGGCCGAGGCCCTGTTGCCAAGTATTTCAGCGCATGCGGCGGTTGCCAAGGCCGAAGTGGCGGGCCCGGGGTTTATCAATCTTACCCTGCACCCGCAGGCAATTTTGCAGGAACTTACCGTACTGCGCCGCAACCCAAGCGCCTATGGCCAGCTCACACTCGGCCACGGGCAGCGCGCGATGGTGGAGTTTGTCAGCATCAACCCCACCGGGCCCATCCACGTCGGGCATGGCCGTAATGCAGTGTTTGGCGAAGCGATTGCACGTCTGCTTACCAAAGCAGGCTATAGTGTGCACCGCGAGTATTTGGTGAACGATGCGGGCAACCAAATTCGGGTGCTGGTACTTAGCCTGTACGCCCGCTACCGTGAACTGTTTGGCGAAGAGGGGAGCATCCCTGCCGATGGCTACGGCGGCGAGTACCTAATAGAGATTGCCGAACAATTGAAGGCTCGCGATGGCGCAAAATGGCTGGCGTTGCGCGACGAAGAAACTCTGGTTGCGGAACTGCGTGCCTTTGCGGTGGAGGCTTGCTTGAATTTAATCAAGGCCGATATCGCCACGCTTGGCATTACCTTCGATCAGTACTTTTCCGAACACACGATGCATACCGAAACCACCCGCATGCGGGACGCGGTGGCCTTGCTGCGTGCCAAGGGGCTGATTTATGAAGGTACGCTGCCGCCGCCCAAGGGGAAGGATGTTGCCAACTATCAACCCGTTGAACTGACGCTGTTTAAGGCCACCGACTTTGGCCTGCCCGAAGACCAGGCCGTATATAACCGCCGGGGCGCACCCACCTACTTTGGCCAGGATATTGCCTACCATTACGACAAACTGCAGCGCGGCTTTACCATGCTGGTGACGGTGATTGGCATCGACCAGGCCGGCGCCTTCAAGCCGCTGGCCAAAGCCATTGAGGCCCTGACAGGCCAGCCCGATATCTACCACCCGGTGGCCTACGAAATGGTGAAGGTACTACGCAATGGCGAGCCGGTAAAACTTTCCAAACGGGCCGGAAACATTGTGCTGCTCAGCGACGTCCTGGCCGAAGTGGGGCCCGATGCCTTTCGGTTTGCCATGCTGGGTGTGAAGCCTACCACGCCCTTGATTTTCGACCTCGCCAAGGCGGTGGAAAAAACCCTGGAAAACCCAGTCTTTTACGCCCAGTACGCCCACGCGCGGCTGGCCAGTGTGGCGCGGCAGGCCACGACCTTGGGGTTGCCGGACGTGCCCACGCAGCCCACGCTTGAAACGCTGGATGCGGCGGCCCTGACACCCCACGCCATGGCGGTGGCGCGGTTGCTGCTAATATACCCCAGCATGCTCGAGCAAGCCGCACGCGCGCTGGAACCCCACCGCCTGGCCACCTACGCCACGCAGTTGGCCAGCACAGTGCACAGCTGGTATGCCGCGGAAAAATGGCTCGATGAGGCCGCGCCCACCGCCACGGCCACGCGGTTGCACCTGGCCGCTGCGGCCAAAGCGATTCTGGCCGATGGACTGGAGCTGTGTGGCGTTTCAGCACCAGAGACCATGTAGGAACATGGCAACTCGGTGCGCGGAACTGGCAATGCATGATTGAAAAGATTAGGGTCGTCCTATGAGTCCTTTCCTGTACAAATGGCTGAAACTCAGCCTGGTATCGCTTGTTGCTTGCGGCTTTTTGGCAATGGCGGTGTATGCGTTCATCAAGCGTGATGAAATTCGGGCCGCGCAGATTGAACCGCCGCTTATTTCCGCCCCCGAACAAGCGCTGAAAACCCGCCCCGAAAATCCGGGCGGCTTAGAATTCCCCAACCAGGATAAACTGGTGTTCGATTTGCTCGAAAATACGGCCGCCGCCCCGGTGGCCGAAATTACCACCACTGCAGCGGCTGTGCTGAATGAACCCACGCTGTCTGGCGCCGCCGCTGCCAGCAGCTTTGCCCCTGTGGCATCTACCCCAACCCAAGCAGTCGCCCAAGTTTCAGCCGCTGCGCCAAGCCAGCCAGTGGTGAAAATGCCGACCGTTACGGTGACGCCAACGGCGGCAGTTGCCAAACCCAAACCTGCCCCTGCAGTTGCCCAAGCAGTGGCCCCAGCAGTAGCCCCTAAGGCCGAACCGAAGGCCGACACCAAGCCTGCGGGCAGTTGGTCGGTGCAGCTGGCAGCGGTGGGTTCCGATGCTGACGCCCGTAGCACTGCCAAGCAGCTCCAAGCCAAATTTAGTGCCCTGAAACCACTTACTGTGCGGGTGGTGCCTGCCCCCGGCGGGCAGCGCTTCCGCGTGCAGTTTACGGGCCTCGCCACCCGCACGGCCGCGCAGGCGGTGTGCGAAAAATTGGGCTCGCAGCCATGCTTCCCGGTGGGGAAATAAGGACGTAAAAATGCTGCCTTTAAGCCCATTGATGTTGGGCCTGCGTGGCCCAACCCTGAATGATGAGGAAAGAGCCTTCATTCAAACCCAGCGGCCGTTCAGTTTTATTTTGTTTGCCCGCAATATTGTGTCGGCCCAGCAGGTGCAGGAACTGACAGCGGAACTGACCAAGCTTTCATCGACCCAAGTACCGCTGATTGCCATAGACCAAGAAGGCGGACGCGTGCAGCGCCTGACCTTTCAAGGTCACTTGCCGCCTGCGCAGGTGTATGGCCAATGGTACGACATCGACCCCGCCACCGCACTTGAAATGGCCGAACTGCACGGCACGCTGCTGGCCGCGCAGTTGCGCGCTGTTGGCGCGACGTGGGTGCTGGGGCCGTGCCTCGATTTGGCGTTACCAGAAACCCACGGCATTATTGGCAACCGCGCGTTGCATGCGGCACCCGAGGTGGTGATAGACTTGGGCCGAGCAATCCTTAAAGGGATACGGGCAGGGGGGTGCTTTAGTTGCATCAAGCACGCGCCGGGCCACGGGCGCGCCACAGCCGATAGCCACCAAGAATTGCCCACCGTGCAGGATTCTATCGACATTTTGGCCCATGATTTCGCCCCCTTTGCCGCACTGGCGCCTGCCGCCGATTTTATCATGACCGCGCATATTCGCTTCCCCGCACTCGATGCCGAAAACCCCGCCACCTATTCAGCCAAAATTTTACAACTGATGCAGCAAGATTGGGGCCATAAGGGGATGATTCTGGCCGATGACTTGGGCATGCATGCGCTCACAGGGCCATATGTCCAGCGGGCCGAACGCGCTTTGGCGGCGGGCTGCGACGGAGTCATTGCTGCCCTTTCCGTGGT
>JAIXUT010000160.1 GCA_027483385.1 Alphaproteobacteria bacterium | reverse complement strand
CCTGCAGAATCTGTAATCGAAAAAGGAATATCCTGAAAGACCCCTGAAGCGTTGTAACGACTCACCGCAAAATCTTCGGCATTGTTACCAAGCTCAAGAAACCAACGATTCGCCCCATTGGTTTGCCCGGCAATAATGTTCCACTGGGTGCTGGCAGCTTTATTCATCACCAAGCGTGGCTCAGACTTAGAAATACCCAAGTCACCCGTCATCGTATCGCCAGCTTTGGCCACACGGGTGTTATCGGATGCAATACTGGTAAGCGTCTCCCAAGCACTTCCATTACGGCAAACACTAAAGTCTCCTCCGGTAAACCGCAGCGCACCTGTATTAAGGCTGGAACATGCGGCGCCACTGGTGGCGGTTTGCACTTCACCACCTGCCACCGTTAACCTAGATGCAGGATTTAGCGTAGCAATTCCCACATTACCCGTTGGGCTTACCAAAATTCTCATGATATTATTAGAGCCGATTCGGATTGGTAAATTTTCAAAGGTCCATAAATCAAAACCCAAATTTGTAAACGGCCCTACATAAGTAGCACTATTATTGCGCATGAATTCGATTTGGGTTGTGCCAATCGATGACGTATTATTAAGCCTTATAAAAGTAGAGTTGGCGCTGCCAGATACTTCGAGACGCTCGCCAGGAGTTGCTGTGCCAATCCCAAGGCGTCCGGCGCTATCTACTACCAAATCACTCCGCCCAGCAAACGCACCACCGCTATTGAATTGAACCGATCCTGAAACCCCGCCCGGTGTGCCGCCCGCACTCACTGGCACGCCATTCACGCGCAACGTGGTGAAGTCGCCAATTGTCGCCGAGATGGTAGAAAGGCTGGTGGCCCCCGTCACCGTCAGCCCGCCCGTGGCAATACTGCTGGCCGTGAACAGGCCCGCTGCGTTGACGCTGGGCGCAAAGGTGGGGCAGCCGATATCCTGACGGCTGGCTTCGCCCAGACACACCCGCCCACCGACCACGCCCATGGTGGCGGAAACCGTGGCCACATCGGCAAAGTTTTGGGCGCGCAGCGGCACGGCAGCGGCCCACAGGGCCACCACGGCAAGAACGACTCGGCAGTGAATCATGCCCCTACCCTAGACGGCTGGCGCCTGACTGTCGCAGGCCATGCCTAGGAGGCAAGCATTTGAGTAAAACGGCGTGGCAGGCCCGCCACGCCCTAGCCCTTACTGGCGGCAGACTTGCAACTTACCGGTAGCTGGGTCGAGCCGCAGGCTGCCCAAGGCAGCGGTTGCACAGGCCCCAGCATCGCGCGCCACCTGCACCACACTGGCGCTGATACGCCCTGCCACTTCCAGCGGCGCACTCGGCAGGGCAAGGCCAATCCCCACATTGCCAGTCGTGCCAACCACCATCCGCTGCGTGCCGGCGGTGGTAAAGGTTAAGCTGGTGTTATTACCGGCCAGGATGCTGGTGCTACCGCTAACAATTCGGTCAGTCAGGCCCAGACCGCTGGCAATATCTACCCCGTTCACCCGCAAGGTGGTGAAGTCGCCAACCGTACCACTGATGTTCCGCAGCTGCGCAAAGGTACCGCTAATATTGGTCGCGCTGATCAGGCTGCTGCTGACACTGTTCGCCGCAATCGCCCCCGCACTCAGGTTCGGGAAGAACCCATTGGTGCCAGAGATGTTCAGGCCATACACATTCGTGGCGCTCAAGGTGTTCGCCGTAATTATGGTCCCCGTAATCTGGCCGGTCATGGTCAGGCCCGCCAGGTTAATCGTGCTGCTGCCCGTATAGGTCGTGCCGTTAAACGCCAGCACCTGGCCCGTGGTGGCAGTCAACGTACTCAGGCTCGTAATCGCGCTCGGGATCCCCGTCAAGCTGCCCCACGCCGTGCTGCCGCCGGCGGCCAGGGTCGTCCAGCTCGTGCCAGAGCAGTACAGCAAGGCCCCGCTGTTATAGCTGATCCGCCCCGCCGTCGTGCCATTACACACACTGGTATCACTGATAAGTTGCACAAACGGCCCCGCATAGATCCCCGTACTCGTGCTGATCAGCCCGTTCACGGTCAGGTTGTTGGTGATCGAGACGTTTCTGAGTTGGGCCAGCGTGCCGCTGATATTGCTCGCGCTAATCAGGCCACTGCTCACGCTGTTGGCTGCGATGGCACCCGCACTCAGGTTGCCAAAGAACCCGTTCGTCCCGCTGATGTTCAGCCCGTTCACCGCCGTGGCGCTCAGGGTCTGCATCGTTAAGGTCGTGCCGTTGCTCACGTTTTGTACTTGGGTCGGGATGTTGGTCAGCCCGTACCAGTCCGCACCCCCTGCGCCCACCGCCACCCCATTAATCCGCAAGGTGCTAAAGTCACCCGTGCTGGCGCTGATGTTGGTACCGCTGATGCGCCCGAACTGCCCCAGCGTCACGCTGATGTTGGTCGCGCTAATATTCGTGCTGCTGACACTGTTCGCCGCAATCGCACCCGCACTCAGGTTCGGGAAGAACCCATTGGTGCCGCTGATATTGAGGCCGTACACATTGGTGGCGGAAAGCGTGCCCGTGAGGCTGACTGTATTGGTGTTGCCATCCCACAGCAGGCCAGCCGCGCCGCCTAAGCTGCTGCCGCCGTTGTTGAACTGAATCGAGCCGCTTACGCCACCTGGCGTGGTGCCGCTAATCAGCCCATTCCCGCTGGCCAGGAGCGAGCCGGTCATACGGGTAGCGGTTGCCGCTCCTGATAAAATTGTACCAGCATCATTGAAAACTGCTGCCTGAATATAATCAGTAGAACCATTCATATCAATAATAGCAGCTAAATTAGCTTTTATAGAAAAATCCGCATTATTTCCAATATACAGACTACCATTTTTGTAGATAGCAACATACCCGCCAGCAGATGTACCAGCAAAATCAGCCGCAATAGTAATAAGATACCGACCAGGCACTTGTGGCGTAAAACGGCTTGTACCAGTATTAAAACTATTAAGAACGTCAAAGTCTTCGTGAGTAAATGCTATTATTGTCCAAGCACCTGTTGTCACCGTCTGATTCGCCCCATTCCGGTGCACACTAAAGGCTGGCACATTGGTCGGGCTGGCCGAACCCCCGCTGCCAACCGGCACGCCATTCACCCGCAGCACACTGAAGTCACCCACGCTGGCACTCACATTGGTGCTGCTAATCCGCGTTGAAAGGATGTTTGTGGTGGTAATCTGCGTCACACTAATACTGTTCGCCGCAATCGCATTGCCACTCAGGTTCGGGAAGAAGCCATTGGTGCCGCTAATATTCAGGCCGTACACATTGGTGGCCGAAAGCGTGCCCGTGAGGCTGACTGTATTAGTGTTGCCATCCCACAGCAGGCCCGTGGCGCCGCCCAAAGTACTACCACCACTGTTGAACTGAATCGAGCCGCTTACGCCACCTGGCGTGGTGCCGCTAATCAGGCCGTTGCCGCTGGCAAGGAGCGAACCGGTCATGCGCGTCCGTGCAATTGTTCCCACTAAGACTGTACCATTCTGATTATAAACATGTCCTTCAATAAAGTCGGTCGTACCGTTTAAATCTACAACTGCCGCTACAGCTCCCGAACCAAAACCTGCTGTATTCGAATTAGATCCACTCGCGGAGGCATATTCCGCTCCATTTTTAAATATTCCGGCAAAACAAGAATCCGTAGCTGAAGAACATTGAACATTAAGTGTAATTAAATACCGACCACTTAAGGTTGGTTGGAATCGTGAATTACCAGTATCAAAGTCATTTGTTTGGTCAAATGTTTCGGTTGTAAAATTTATTTTTGTCCATGCTCCAGAACTAACCGTTTGATTGCTCCCATTCCGGTGCACACTAAACGCCGGCACATTCGTCGGGCTGGCCGATGCACTTGGTAAGTTGGTCAATTGGCTGCCATCGCCAATAAAGCGGGTGGCCTGAATGTTACCCGTCGCGCTGATATTGGTGGTGCTGATATTCCGCAGCTGGGCAAACGTCCCGCTAATGTTCGTCGCACTAATCAGGCTGCTGCTCACACTGTTCGCCGCAATCGCATTGGCACTCAGGTTCGGGAAGAAGCCATTGGTGCCGCTAATATTAAGCCCATTCACCGCCGTGGCCGAAAGCGTTTGCATCGTCAGCGTTGTGCCGTTGCTCACGTTGGTAATGTTGGCGGGGACGTTAGTGAGGCCATACCAATCTGCACTGCCAGCGCTGCCTAAAGTCACCCAGATACTGCCATTACAGAAACTAAGTGCTCCACCAGTGTAGCGAATGGCACCCGCATCCAGGCTGCTGGCACAGGTTTCGCCAGGCCCAGTTTTCAAGGTCGTGGCACTGATGGTGCCACTCACTTCCAACGGAGCGGAAGGCGTGACGTTATTACCTGTTCCAAAGTTCATCCCCGTCCAGCTGGTTATCAAGGCGCCCCCGTTCACATGCAGAGTACGGGAGGCTGTGGTCACGCCCGTACCAACCAACATGGAAGAGTTGGCACTCAAAAATCTTACAAAGGCCTGGTTGGCATTGTTGTTGATTGAAAATGCGCTTGAAGCTGTTGGCAGCCGAAGTGCACCAGCGCCCGCAGAGCCAGCCCCAATGGTAAATACGGGCGCTACACCTCCCTGGTAGTGCACCGCAATCCCTGAATTTGTCGAATTCACATTCACCGATAACGTCTGCGTGCTTGAAGGCGCCATACCAAGCCCCATGCTCCCGGAAATATAAGCTGTTTGGGTAATAGAAACCGCACCACTGGCATTGAGGTTGGTGAGGGCAAGACCCCCACTATTAAAGTTGGCGACTTCGCTCCCTGCAATGGTGATACTGACCGCGTTGTTATTCTGAGCCACAACGCTGGTCGTACCGCTGGTAATGCGGTCGCCTTGCACATTCAGACCCGTCAATTGGCTGCCATCGCCAATAAAGCGGGTGGCCTGAATGTTGCCCGTCGCACTAATATTGGTGGTGCTGATATTGCGCAGCTGGGCAAAGGTGCCGCTGATGTTGGTAGCACTGATGAAACTGCTGCTAATGCTGTTCGCCGCAATCGCATTGGCGCTCAGGTTGCTGAAGAAGCCATTGGTACCAGAGATGTTCAGCCCATTCACCGCGGTCGCTGAGAGCGTCTGCATGGTCAAGGTCGTGCCGTTGCTCACGTTGGCAATGTTGGTGGGGATGTTGGAGAGGCCATACCAGTCGGCACTGCCTGCACTGCCCAGGGTTACCCACGTATTGGCGTTGTTACAGAACTGCAGGCTGCCTGCCGTGTAGCGAATGGCCCCTGCCAACAGTGCAGCACAGGCCGCGCCGCTGCTGGCAGTTTGGATTTCGCCAGTAAACACATGTAAGCTACTGCTTGGGCTAAGCGTCCCAATCCCAATTCTCCCTGCAAACAAACCCGCAATTGTTGTGCTATTCGGGTCAATAAAATAATTGGAATTATCTTGATCAATAAATCTTGGAGCAAATATATCTCCTGTTATATATGCAGCCCCCTGAACACTTAATCTCTCACCAATATTTGACCCTGGGGTACTCGTTCCAATCCCCACATTCCCATTGCTGCCAATCACCATTCGCTCGGCACCTGCCGTAGTAAACGTAATGCTGGTGTTGTTGTTGGTAATCACACTGGTGGTGCCGCTGGTAATGCGGTCGCCTTGTACATTCAGGTTAGTAAGTCCACTCCCATCACCAATAAAGCGATTGGCTTGAATATTGCCCGTGGCGCTGATGTTGGTGGTGCTGATGTTCCGCAGCTGGGCAAAGGTGCCAGAAATGTTGGTGGCGCTGACCAACCCACTGCTCACACTGTTCGCCGCAATCGCACCTGCAGAAAGGTTCGGGAAGAATCCATTGGTGCCGCTGATGTTCAGCCCATTCACCGCTGTGGCACTCAGAGTCTGCATCGTCAGCGTCGTGCCGTTGCTCACGTTCGCCACGTTGGTGGGGATGCCCACAATACTATTCCAGTTCGGGCTCCCACCGCTGGCAATGCTACTTAAGGTTTCCCATGCCGTGCCGTTGCGGCACACTTCAAAGTCGGCACCTGCATAGCGAATGGCACCCAGGCGGTTGGCGTCACAATTTTCGCCACCACTGGCCATCCGGATTGTCCCTGAAACCTGCAAGGCTGTTGTTGGGGTCGAAGTTCCAATTCCTACCAGACCAGAACTTATTATTCTAAGCCGCTCGGTATTGGCGACCGAGAATCGAATATTACTTGTACTCACTGCTGCATCACCTAAGATGCTGTTATTACTCCAAACTATTCCATAATTATTTTGAAACGCCAGATTACCACTGCTATTAAAGGCTGCCCGAGAGCTTCCGTTGGTAAAAAACTGAACCTGATTGGCTGCACCATCAAAACGAATATAATTATTATTTATGCCGACCAATGTTGTTGAAACTGGGCCTGTTGTACTCACGCCCAAAGTCACCAGCCCACGCGTTGGGTCGAACCAGCCCGTGTTGGTGCCAGCCTGAGTTAAGGAAATAAAGCCGGTGTTAGAAATCACCACAAACTGCGTAGTACCGCTGGTGATGCGGTCGGCCAAGCCTGCCGCATTGTTGGCAATGCTGGTCAGGGTTTCCCACGCCGTGCCATTGCGGCAAACTTCAAAATCGGCTCCAGCGTAGCGCATGGCGCCAAGGCGGTTGGCGTCACAGGCTTCACCCCCATTGGCGATACGCAGGGTGCCTGAGACATGGAGGGTGGTGGAGGGTATTTGCCGTACACCCCAGTCACCACCAATCATCAAGCGGGGGTCATTCGCGCCATTGGTAATAAAAGTATAACCAGCGCCGGAGCTATAGAACTCGTGGCCCATTCCAGCATTACTTGTCCGGTAACGAAATCTCCCTTGCGGCCCTGATGTATCTTTATTCAATATCAAATTTCCACCAGCACCACTGGTAATGCCCAAGGTTAAATCCTCGGCTTGCACCGAGTTACGGGCGGTTACATTCGTGGCACTGATTAACCCCGCTACTTCCAGTGGTGCAGTAGGGGTTGCGTTGGCATTAATCATCGTCCAGCTGGTCAGTCGCGCCGTACCACTCACATGCAGCGTGGCCGAAGGATTTACCAATGCAATATTAATCCCAACCCGTGGGTTGTTACTAAAATTACGAATAATCATATCGGGGGTAGGGCTACCACCAATATTTACTTCGCCACTCCCAGCCGTAAGAAACAACGGGGTGTAAGAACCCGACCGAAGGGTAGTATTTTGCCCATTCGCTTCCAGCGAGGTATCGTATTGAAAATTATATGCCAAACCCTGCCGCCGTAACCGTAAAATGGTCTGGTTGCCGCCATTATTGATTAAACTCATCAGGGTGTTTTGCACCCCAAGGCCGCCGCCCACGCCGGCATCAAATACCCCCGTGATGGAAACATTTCCGCCTAAATCGGCACGTCCTGTGGTACTCACGCCCAACGTCACCAGCCCCCGCGTCGGATCAAACCAGCCGGTGTTCGTCCCCGCCTGCGTCAAGCTAATAAAGCCCGTATTGCTGACAACCACAAACTGCGTGGTGCCGCTGGTAATGCGGTCCGCGGTGCCCTGTACAATGCCGTTCAGGCTTTCCCAGCCCACTACGGCGCTACGGCAGAAACTGAACTCGTTGCCCGTGTAACGAATAGCGCCCAGGCGGTTGGCATCACAGGCTTCATTCCCGTTTGCGATACGGAGGGTGCCTGAGACATCTAGTGCCGTCTGTGGCGTGGTGGTACTAATGCCAAACATCCCCGCACTGTTAAACCGGGCAATTTCCTGGGCTCCAACGCCTTGCACAAATCGCAAAGTCCCACCATTCTGGCGGGCCCCAATAAACAAACTGTTTGCATAAGATGTTCCGGTGCCACCAATCTGAAACGACCCTGTAAGGTTACCAGTATTATCGAACATGTTAACCCCCGAATAGGCGCTCGCACCCTCGTTCATAAGGTTCATTGTTGCATCGTTAGCTCGCATTCTGAATGGCGACGCAGTTCCAAAATTAGCCGGATTACCAAGTACTAAAGAGTTGAAAAAACCACTCGTGCCGCTAATCCCCCCCGTGGCGCTCACGCCCAACGTCACCAAGCCACGGGTTGGGTCGAACCAGCCAGTATTCGTACCCGCTTGGGTAAGGGAAATAAAACCCGTATTGCTAATCACCACAAACTGCGTGGTGCCGCTGGTAATGCGGTCGGCGGTGCCCTGCACAATGCCGTTAAGGCCTTCCCAGCCTATAACGGCGCTGCGGCAAAAACTGAATTCATTGCCCGTGTAGCGAATAGCCCCCAGGCGGTTAGCGTCACAGGTCTCGTTGCTATAGGTAATGCGCAGTGTTCCTGAAATATCAACCGAGGTTGATGGATCGAGGAGGTTATTTTGGTTAATCCCAATTCTTCTTGTATTGCTTTGCGAAAAAAATAAGGGATTGCTGTTGTTGTTCAGTATTGCTACACCGTTATTCCTTGACTGCATAAACAACCAGCCGCCACCACCATATATGACAGAACCCGTACCAATGTTTCCAACCGATAACCCATTTTGAAAAAATCCACTTGATCCACTCACCACCCCCGTCACGCTCACCCCAGGCGCGACCAGGCCCAAAGTATTATCCAAATACGCCCGCCCTGGGTTGCCTGCCAGGGTAAAGGAAATAGTGCCTTGGTCGGCCACCACCATGGCCAGGTTCGGCCCGCTGCTCACGCCCGTGGTAGAAATACGGTCGAGCTGCAAGCCCGTCACGGCGCTGGCGGGGATATCCGTCAGGCTGGCCCCGCTGCCAATGAAGCGGTTGGCCTGTACGTTGCCCGTGGCGCTGATCCCGCCGCCGACAGTCTGGTTATTGGTCACCCGCAGGGTGCGGATATCCGCCACCGTGGCAGAAAGGTTCGTAACACTCACATTACCGCTGGCAACCGTGCCACTCATCGCAATTCCGCCGTTGGCAAATAGTACGCCGTCGATGCTCTGGCTGCCGGAAATATTGAGGTTACCCGCAACCGTAAGGTTACCGCCGAAAAAGCCGTTGCGGCCATAGAAATCGGTGGCTGAAATATCGCCACTGGCCCGAATGCTGCCCGAAACATCGAGCATATAAGGTGAAGCCGGCATCACCCCAATCCCAACGCGGCCCTGATTGGTAATCGCCATCCGCGTTGTGCCGTCGGTCGCGAAACTGAGCAGGCCATCGGTGCCGGTATCGGTGGCCACAATCTGGGTGTCGGCGGCCAAAATTCGTTCAATGGTGCTGTTCACCCAGCCTGTTCCATCAAAGCGTACAACCTGGCCTGTTACCACGGTAGTAATGGTCACATCGCCCAGGTCATCCAAACGAATCGCGCCGCCAATCGCGCTGGCAGCATTGGTACAGAGCCAAGTACTGGTCGTGCCGTCCCAGCTTAAAATTTCACCCGCACTACAGGTTAAGGGCGGTGGCCTGTCGCACACAATCTCTGTGCCCACCGTGCGGCACCAGTTGGTATCGGTCAGGGTACCGAGCTTGTCGTCGCTGTTCACCCAGCGGGTTCCATCCCAACGTAGTACTTCATCGCTTACTGGGCTGGAGATTTGGGTATCGCCCAGCTGGTTTAAATATAAAGGATTAGCTGCCGAACCAATTCCTGGAATGGCCCGCCATTGCCCATTGCTATAAGTAAGTGTGGTACCGCTGCTTTGGCCGGCGGTGGTCACATCGGTTAAATCATTTAAAGCCAAAGTTTCGGTGAGGGAACCGCTGGCATTTTCACATACCAGAATAATTTTTCCATTCACGGTGCTCGAACGCAGCACTTCACCCGCCGCACAAGCCGCCAACGCGGGTTCGCCATTATCCTTGCGAGCAAAATCCTGGACCTGTGGGTCAACTTCAACACTAAGCCCCACTTGGTCAACGCGGCAGCCCAATCGTCCGTTCACCATCGTCAGCAATTCGCCTACGGGGCAGTTAGGAAGCGCCCCAACCACATCCTTACGAGCAAACTCATAAACCTTCGGGTCGGTTTCGGCGGTAATCCCTTGTTGGTCGGTAATGCAGCGCAGGGTATTATTGGCGCCAACCGCAATCAGCTGCTCGCTGGCACATTGGGGTAATGGTTGCTTGGCGAATTCCTGCACCGTTGGATCGGTTTCTTGGGTCACAAAGCCTACCGTCGAACAGCCAAGTTCCCCACCCTGCACGCCAAGCATGGTGCCTGCACTACAGCTTGGCAGGGCCTTTTTGGCAAATTCCTGCACGGTTGGGTCGGTTTCCTTGTCACACACCCAATTGGTGCCATCGTAACGAAGCTTTTCGCCGTCCGCACTGCAATTTCCAAGTTCGGCGCGGGCATGGGGCTTGATGGTGCGCAGGTCATCCTGCATCACCCCAATTTCGGTTTCAGCTTTAGTCAGCCGAGCATTGGTTTTCGCATTCTGCAGCCCCTTGCCACCGCTTTGGGTAAAGAATTGTTCCTGCGCCACACCTGTTTCGGGCAGCGCCGCGCCCAACGCCACCAGCAGCACCACGGCGGTGAAGCAAGCTTGGCGCAAGGCAAACATCATGGGGCCAAGCCTGCCCTGCGCAGCGACGTTGGCACAAGCAGGCAGGGGCTGGTGATTTTTAGGCCCATGGCAGCGCTGCAACAATACGTTTTAAGGCAAGTGCGTACATATTAAAAAATCATAAAATTACGATTGGCGCAGGCAACAAGGTAAAGTCATTTTTATGTATGCATGAATACATTGTATGCATCTTTTTTATCGCAGTTTTAGCCGGTTTTTGCCCTCTTAAAAGCGCCGCCTTTATGTCACACCCCATGCCGCTGGTTCACAGTGGCTTGCCAAAAATCGCGCGAACCTCTAGAGCAATAGCTATGACTTCCCCTACCCCCCAGCGCCTGATGCTGATTCTCGGCACCCGCCCCGAAGCTGTAAAATTGGCGCCCATCATGCAGGCCTTGCAGCACGACACCCGCTTCACCCCAATTTTAGTCAATACCGGCCAGCACAAAGAAATGCTGACTCCGTTTCTGGGATGGTTTGGCCTTCAGCCCAACCACACCTTAAGCGTGATGGAACCCGGCCAACCCCTGGCCGCACTTTCAGGCAAATTACTGACGGGTCTGCACGGGATTATGGAACAGGAGCGCCCCGATATTGTGATGGTGCAAGGCGACACCACCACCGCTCTGATTGGCGCCCTTGCCGCCTACTACGGCTACGATTACTACGTACGGCGTGAAGCCGCCGAAGGCCGCCGCCACTTTATGCAAATTGCCCACGTGGAAGCGGGCCTGCGTACCAACAACCTCTATGCGCCATTCCCCGAGGAAGCCAACCGCCGCCTCATCGGCACGCTGGCCCACTGGCACTTTGCGCCCACCCACACCGCTGCCCAACGGCTCATGGCCGAAGGCCACACGGGCAATGTGTATGTCACGGGCAACCCAGTCATTGATGCCCTGCTGCACACGGCTGCACGGGTGAAGGATGCGGCACCAACGCTGCAAGGCCTACCCCCTGCCGCACTGCAAAAGCCCTATGTTCTCATCACGGGCCACCGGCGCGAAAACTACGGCGAAGGCTTTCAGCAGATTTGCCACGCCATCGCCACACTGGCGCGGCAGTTCCCGCAGCATCACTTCATTTATCCCGTTCACCTAAATCGCCACGTGCAAGGCCCAGTGAATGACCTGTTGGGCAACATTGCCAATGTGTTTTTAACTGCACCCCAAGATTACCCCGCCTTTGTGTACCTGATGCAGCACAGCCAACTGTTGCTCACCGACAGTGGCGGCCTGCAAGAAGAAGGCCCAGCTTTGGGTAAACCTGTGCTGGTGATGCGCGACACCACCGAACGCCCCGAAGGGATTGAGGCTGGCACCGCCAGGTTGGTCGGCACCGATTCTGCCAAAATCGTGGCGGGCGTGGCCGAGCTCCTCACCAAGCCCGCCGCCTACCAAGCCATGGCCCAAGCCGTGAACCCCTACGGCGATGGCCACGCCGCCAGCCGGATTTTAAATCTGCTGGCGGGCGAAAGCGCTGCCACCAACACCTTCAACCCCTTGCTTAACGCGGCGTAACCATGGCCCATTATCACACCCTGCTGGCGCTGGATTTCGATGAAACCATCGCCCCCACCTACCAGTTTTCCATTCCCGCCTGGGAAGCATCCCTCACCGACTGGCTGCTTATTCAAGGCGTCTTTGGGAGTGCTACCGAAGCCCAGCAGCACATGCACGCATTCAATAACCCCTACGGCTGCGGCCCTACTTTTATGGCCCGCCAGTTTGGCCGTAACAAGGCGTTCATTGAAGGCTTTTACCAAATGGTGTCACCAATCATTTTGCAAGCCAACCTGCAAGGCAACCTGCACGTTGATGCCGAGCTTAAACCCCAGCTACAGCGCTTACAGGCTGCGGGCTACTACCCCGTCATCATCAGTCAAGGCCACCGCGATTTCATCCTGCCCATGCTGCCGCACCTGGGGCTCGATGATATTTTCTCACCCACCCAAGTCATCGACCGCGCCCACAAGCGCCTCGAACCCTTAGGCTACCAAATTGCCAAGGCGCTCACGGCGCATCTTCATCTCAAAAACTTCATTATGTGCGATGACAGCGCCCCCAACTTCCCCCACGCCAAGGCCGAAGGCTTTACCACGGTGCTGATTCACCCCACCCCCGCCGCTGAAGCCCTAACCGCAGCCGACCAACACTTCCCCGACCTGGTCAGCTACCTCAAAACTCTTGGTTAAACCCAGCACATTGTGCGTGTCATCCTGAGAGCACAAGCTCAACCGAAGTTCAAAATCTTAAAACGAAGGATCCAGTTGGATATTCCTGATGGCAGCAAAAAACTAATGCGCGGCGTCCCAATTGGGGCCCACCCCAACCTCCACCAATAGTGGGACTGCAAGCGTCACCACGCCCCCCATCAGCTTCGGCAATTCCGCCCGTAACCAATCTATTGCCTCAGGCGCAGCTTCCAGCACCAATTCATCATGCACCTGCAGCAACAACCGAGTTCCTAGCTTCCTAGTTCCTAGTTCCTTGGCAACCGCCACCATCGCCAACTTAATAATATCAGCATTGCTGCCCTGCAGCGGCGCATTAATGGCGGCCCGTTCGGCGCCCGCGCGCAGCCCGGCGTGGCTAGATTGAATCTCGGGCAGCCACACCCGCCGCCCCAGCAGCGTTTCCACGTAGCCTTTTTCACGCACCTGGCGTTTGTTGTATTCCATGTAATCGCGCACGCCGTCGTAGCGGGCAAAGTAGGCGTCAATCCAACTCTGCGCTTCGGTGGTACTACACCCAATCTGGCCAGCCAAACTACGTGCGCCCATGCCATACACCAAGCCAAAGTTAATAAACTTGGCGGCGCGGCGTTGCTCCTTGCTCACACTGGCCAGCGGCACGCCCGCTACCAGGCTGGCGGTGTAGGCATGGATATCCACGCCCTCAGTAAACGCCTGCCGCAGGGCTTGGCTACCGCTTAAATGCGCCAGCAACCGCAATTCAATTTGCGAGTAGTCCGCACTCACCATCTGCCAGCCACTTTGGGGTACAAAAGCCTGCCGCACCTTGCGGCCCGCTTCAGTCCGAATCGGGATGTTCTGCAAATTGGGTTCCGAACTGCTAAAGCGCCCTGTCGCCGCCCCCATTTGCATGTAGTGGGTGTGCACCCGGCCCGTACGGGGTTCAATCTGCTGCAACAGGGCTTCGGTGTAGGTGCTGCGCAGCTTTTGCGCTTGGCGGTACTGCACCATTTGCTTAGCTATTTGGCCCGCCGCGCCGTGCGCTTCCGCCAGTTCCTCCAGCACATCAACAGCGGTTGAACGGCTTTTTTTAAGCTTCTCGTTCCCTGCCCCCAATTCATCGAACAGCACCACTGCCAGCTGCTGCGGGCTTTGCACATTAAAGCTGTGGCCAGCCAGGGCTTGAATCTCGGCTTCCAGCCCCGCCAGTTCCGTGGCCATACTGGCCGAAAGCTGGCGCAAGTAGGGTGCATTCACGCACACCCCCGTTTGCTCCATCCGCACCAAGGTGGGCAGCAGCGGGCGCTCAATGTCTTCATACACCTTATGCGGCAATGCAGGGCTTAACAGTTGCCACAGCCGCAACGTGGCCTCGGCATCTTCAGCCGCGTAATCGGTGGCGGTTGCCAGCGGTACTTGGTCGAACGTAATTTGCGCCTTGCCTTTTCCTGCCACCTGCGTGAACGGAATCATGGTATGCCCCAACAGCTGCTTGGCCAGATTATCCAGCCCATAGCCGCCATTGTTCAGCGGCATCGGTGGTACCGAACTCTGCGCCAGCAGCAGGGTATCTTCATAATTTCGAAAGGCAAAGCCCGCCCCTAAATAGCCTTCCAACACTTCCCAGTCGTACTTCAGGTTGTGCGCAATTTTTTTAATGCTGCCATCGGCCAGCAACGCCCTTAAGTCTGTTCCTACATCCAAACCTTCCACGCCGTGTGGGCCAACATTCGGCACAGCGAACAAATCATCCAGACCACTGGCGACCGATTCCTGGCTTCCAACCGGCACATACACCGCCTCAATGTTCGCCCCCTCAGGCACCGCCAAGCACAGCCCCACCACCCGCGCCTGCCGTGGGTTCAGACTGGTGGTTTCGGTATCGATCGCCACCAGCCCTGCCGCGCGGATTTTAGCCAAATACTCTTGCCAGTCCGCCGCTGTTAAAATTGCTCGGTACGGCCCCCACCCTGCACCATTCGCCAGCACCCTTACCGTAGCTTCCTCCGCTGCCGCAGGGACTTTTTCTTTTGCCCCACCACTCTCCAGCCGTTTGGCCAACGCAGTAAATTCCAGTTCCTCGCGCAAGTAGGTGGCGGCCTGTGCCAAGTGCACCCGCACCGTCCAGGCGCTTACGTCTAAAGCCACATCAGCCTTCAGGCTGGCCAGCTGGCGCGAAAGAAACGCTGCCTCGCGCCCCGCCACCAACTTCGCGCGCAAGGTCTCGCGCTTCACCTCAGGCAACCGCGCATAAAGCGTTTCCAAATCGCCAAACTGCTGCACCAATTCGGCCGCCGTTTTGGGCCCCACCCCGGCAATGCCTGGAATATTATCGCTGCTGTCGCCCATCAGTGCCTGCACCTGCAACACCTGTTCGGGCGGCACACCAAATTTCTCAACAGCCTCAGTCGGCCCTAAAAATTTATCTTTCAAGCTATCGAACAGCCGCACTTGGCTTGGCGCTTCACGCACCAGCTGCAATAAATCTTTATCACTGGTCACAATCGTAATCCGCGCCGTGGGGCTGCACCGCACCGCCGAGGCAATCAGGTCATCGGCCTCCAGCCCCACCTGCCGCACCAGCGGCAAGCCAAACGCCGCCACCAGGGGTTCCAGGTACGGCAATTGGGCCAACAGTTCGGGGTCGGGCGCTTGGCGGTTGGCTTTGTACTTGCTGTACAACGCGTGGCGCCAGTTGGGCCCGGGGCTATCGGCCACCACCACGCATAAGTCGGGCTGTAAATCCTTCACCACCTTCATCAGCATTTGGGTAAAACCAAACAGCGCATTGGTCGGCAGGCCGTCGGCACGGTTGAGGGGCCGCACCGCATGGTACGCCCGAAACAGCAGGCTCATGGCGTCAATCAACACAAGGTGCTGCGGGCTGGACGTAGGCATAGACATAGGCATTTTTAGCCTATTTTGCCGAGGGTGTCAGGAGTTTGTTATGTATACTTGTGGGGGGGGGGGTATGAGGAGGTAGCAACCTAGGCTCACCGCATTTTTTATTGACGGGGGGATTCCCCGATGCGCGGAGCCTTCCAACAGAGGAGTTGCTATGACCAAGCCCATCAAGAACCTCCTCAACGACTGGGAGGTCGTTGAGGATAAGGGTTGCCAGGTCGTTAAGGGAGTCTCTCCCGACGGTGACCACTGGACGACCTCGCCCATCGTTCATCTTCGCGCCCCTGGGCGCGGCCTTATGGTCGGCTGGGTGGAGACCAAAAACTCCATCTACGCCCTGGGCACCCCCAAGGCGAAGTGAGAAAATTCGACACGGCGGCAGGCCTCAACCCCTGCCGCTCCATTTTTTTGGGCCGTTGGCCCAATCGCGTTGCAGAAATTACGGACTGGATCCTTCGCTGCGCTCTGGATGAATTCCGTGACCCAAAAATTGCATGGCAATTTTTGGACGTCATTCACTTTCCAATACAAAACGTACTGAACACCACATCCAGCACATCCTCACTGGTGGTGCGCCCCGTAACGGTGCCGATGGCAAATGCCGCTTCGCGCAGTTCCTGCGCCACCAGCTCGGCCATGGAATCCCCATCCCTCGTTCCTAGTTCCTGGTTCCTAGTTCCTTTGGTGCAAAGCACCAAGGCTTCACCCACCTTGGCAGAAGCCTCGCGCACGGCGGCACTGTGGCGTTCCCGCGTCAGCCACGCCGCCCCCTCGGCCAGCCCCGCCTGCGCCTGCACCAGCGGTAAAAGGGCCGCCTGCAGCCGCTTGGCCGCGCCAGCTTCGGTTAAGTTCAGGGCCAACACGGGGTAATTGGTGCCTTCAATTTCGAGATTTTTCGGCAATTCCTGCGTCATCAAGTCGGCGTGCGAAAGCACCACCAGCCCGCGCCCTTCCGCCAATACCTCCGCAGGCGGCGGGTTTTTCAGCACGGGCGCCACCGCCTTAGAAATTGATTTACTGAATAACCCACCCTTCATAATCAACTCCCGCGCATCGGCCACCCACACCACCACATCCGCCGCCTTGGCGGTGGTTTTGGCGCGCTTCATCCCTTCTTGTTCAATGGTGTCGGTGGTATGATCACGCAGGCCTGCAGTATCGGCCACTTCCAGCCTGTAGCCGTCAATCGCCAGCACCTGCCGCACCACATCGCGCGTGGTGCCGGCCGTGGCCGCCACAATCGCCACCTCCCGCCCACTTAAAGCATTCATCAGGGTGCTTTTCCCCGCGTTCGGCGCCCCTACAATCGCCAGGCTTAAGCCATCGCGCACCTTGCGCCCCGCTTCTTCTTGCAGCGCACTGTCCCATTCGGCCAGCAGGCTGCGGAAGCCCTCGGCCAGCCGCGCATCACTTAAAATTTCCAATTCTTCGTCGGGGAAATCGAGCCCCGCCTCCACCTGCGCCAGCAATCCCAGCACGCGGTGCCGCCAGCTTTCAAATCGCTCGCCCAAGGCCCCGCCCAACTGGCGCAGGGCTTGGCGCCGCTGGGCCTCGGTTTCCGCTTCAATCAAATCGGCTAAGCCCTCAGCGGCCGTTAAATCCATTTTTCCGTGCTCGACTGCCCTACGGGTAAACTCACCGGGCCCCGCCAAGCGCACCTGCGGCTGCGCCAAAACCGCCGCCAGCACCGCCGCCACCGTGGCCCGCCCACCGTGGCAGTGCAGCTCTATTACGTCTTCGCCCGTAAAGCTGTGGGGTGCGGCAAACCACACAGCCAAGGCGTCATCGAGCGTCTCCGCACCATCCCGCAGCTCGCCCCACATCATGCGGCGCGGCGGCGCCTGCAGCAGTTTCGGGAACACCGCCACCCCCGCCAACCGTGCATTGGGGCCGCTTAAGCGCAGCACGGCCACGCCACCAACCCCGGGCGGGGTAGCCACGGCCACAATCGTTTCATTCTGCATGTTGCTGTTATGGCGGATTTTATAAATCTCCGCTAGGGTTTGAATTATGTCGCACGACTGGGACGCCTTCGCCAAAACTGTTCGGAAATTGGGCGCAGCCGCGCCCAACCGCCCCAAAACTCCCAAAATGCCTACCCCCACAGGCACTGCCCCCGCCCTGCGGCAGCGCCCACCCAGCCTTATTTTATCGCCCGTGGCGCTGATGCCCGTCATTGCCAACACCCCCGAACGGCTGGCGGGCTGCCACCCCTCCGTTCCGAGCAAAACCTTCAAGCACCTGGGGATGGGCGAACTGCCACCGCAGGCAGTGATCGACCTCCACGGCCTCCGCGAAGCCCAAGCATGGCTGGAACTCCACGCCTTTTTGGCCGAGATGCACGGGGCCGAGAGCGGCAATACCCCCATTCGGGTGGTGCTGGTCATTCACGGCAAGGGCCACGGCCACGGCGCGGGGAAAAGTATGGGCGTGATAAAATCCCAACTGGCGGGGCAACTGGCCATGAGCCCCCATGTGCTGGCCTTTCATACCGCCCAAGCCCCCGACGGCGGCAAAGGCGCCACTTATGTGCTGCTGAAACAAAGGTAAACAGTAAAAATAGGCGCAGCAGCAAGGGGGAAACCCCAAGCTGCCGCGCCAAATCGTCATTCGCCAAACGGGAGGCTGGGCCGCCGTGGCTCCGGCGCAAGCGCCATTGCCAGCAGCGGCGCAGCGATGAGGACAAGCCCCACCACCACGCCTGCCCACTGGGCGGGGCTGGGGCTCGCTTCGCCGAGGGTGAAAAACACCCCGGCCAAAATGAGAACACCCAAGCCCATGGCGGTACGCTCGGCCGCCGAAAAAAGTTGTTCACGCATCTGATTTTACTCCACACGCACTGAAACGGCACCGCCAAGCAAAACGCTCAGCTCAAAGTGTCTCATTCCAGTCAACTTCTTATATGGGGCGTAAAAAGCCCGCTTGACACCCCCCTGCCCTTGCCCGTAAGAAAGAACTGTTCGGGCCTGCTCGCACACTTCTCCCAACCTCTTATCAGTACAGAAATTCCCCGCCTCCATGGATGATTTTAGCCAAACCGCCCCCAAACGCCGCCAAGTGTTCCGCCCCGTGGGCGAAGGCAAAAAAGTTTCGGTCACGCCGATGAACGAGGCCCGCCCAACGCGCCTGAGTGTAGAGCCGCGCCCTGAAGCCAGCAGCACCGCCACGCCTGCCACCTACGAAAAGCCCGCCGCCCGCCCGCTACCGGCCAACAAGCTGCCGAAAGCTCCCCAAGCGCCGGTTACCGCCGAAAACCTGCGGCATCTGCAACAATTACGCGATCTTTCTAACGAAGACCTCTTTGCCCTGGCCGAAGATTTGGCCGTGAAAGACCCGACCAACCTCCGCCGCTTTGAACTGATGTTCCGCATCGCCGAAAAGGTACAAAAAGTGGAAGGCGGCCCCCAAAACACCCAAAAGGTGGACATTCGGGGCGACGGCGTGCTCGATATCGTCCCCGACGGCTTCGGCTTCCTCCGCGCCAAGGAAAACAGCTACACCGGCACGCCCGAGGATGTGTATGTCTCGCCCAGCCTCATCCGCCGCTTAGGCCTGCGCAACGGCGATACTATCATCGGCACCGTGCGCTACCCCAACCCGGGCGAGCGCTACTTTGCCCTGGTGGCCGTGGAAGAACTCAACGGCCTGAAGCCCGAGCAACTGCGCCACCGCCCGAACTTTGATAAATTAACCCCGCTGTACCCCACCGAAAAGTTTAACCTGGAAAGCATTGACCCCAACGGCAAAGACCGTACCGGGCAAGTGATTGACCTCATCGCGCCCATCGGGAAAGGCCAGCGCTGCATGCTGGTGGCCCCCCCCAAGGCGGGCAAGACCATGATGATGAAGGCCATTGCGCATGCGATTGAGGATAAACATCCAGATGTTACACTCATGGTGCTTTTGGTGGATGAGCGCCCCGAAGAAGTTACCGATATGGAACGTGCTATTCGCGGGGAAGTGATTTCTTCCACTTTCGATGAACCCGCCAGCCGCCACGTGCAGGTTTCGGAAATGGTGATTGAAAAGGCCAAACGGCTGGTGGAAATGGGCCAGGATGTGGTGATTTTATTAGATAGCCTCACCCGCCTCGCCCGCGCGTACAACACCGTGGTGCCGAGCTCGGGCAAGGTGCTCACGGGTGGCGTGGATGCGAACGCCTTGCAAAAGCCCAAACGCTTCTTTGGCGCCGCACGAAAGATTGAAGAAGGTGGCAGCCTGACCATCATCGCCACGGCGCTCATTGATACCGGCAGCCGCATGGATGAAGTAATTTTTGAAGAATTTAAGGGGACAGGGAACAGCGAAATCTGGCTCGACCGCAAACTGGTGGAAAAACGTACTTACCCGGCCATCGATATCGCCAAATCGGGCACCCGCCACGAAGAGATGCTCTACAGCGAAGAAACCCTGCAAAAAATCTGGATTCTCCGTCGCATCCTGCAGCCCATGGGTACCACCGATGCCATGGAATTCCTGCTGGATAAACTCCGCAAGACCAAGACAAACCTCGAGTTCTTCCGCTTCATGACCCAAGGGTAGAAACTACTCAAATCAACTCAAAAACAAGCCCCTTCAAATGGGGCTTTTTGGTTTTGGGCGGCGTTCATGCAACACGTGGCATATCTGCAACGCCTTAAGAGTATTGAGATATTTTGGCTAAATTTGCAGCAATGCGTGGTTGACATAAATATGAACTGACAGCAACCTGACCGCAGTAATAGAAACCCAAAAAAGGTCATATCCATGTCGACTCAAATCATCGCCCGCACCCTGCTGGCCACCACTGCCCTCGTTGCGGTTGCTGCAACTGCCAGTGCCCAAACCCTTTATACTGGTACCAGTAGCTCGCAGGCTGTGTTGACTGGCGCCAACCCATCCGCCACCTTCGTAACGGGCGCTTCCTGGACAACCGTTGCCACTCCTTCCGTAGTAATTTCTGGCTCGGGTGACGCAATTCTTAATATTCAAGCTGGTGCTGGGGTCACAGCCAACAGCAACACCTTGTCGGTGATTAACATCAGCGGTACCTCGGCCAATGTCTCGATTATTAACGCCGGGACAATTTCAGGCATTGGTGCCAGCGCTACCTCCGCAATTTCGGCCAGCACTGCAACCGCCTCATCCACCATTACCAACACGGGCGCCATCAGTGGGTCGATTAACCTGCTCGGCGGCAATGATGTCGTAACGAACAACACAGATGGTACCATCAACGGTGCAGTCGTATTGGGCGCAGGCAACAACACCCTGACCATTAACGGTGGCACCATTACAGGTAACGTAACTGCCACCACCGGCAACGACACCCTGACCATGACCGGCGGCCTGCTGAATGGCAACGTTGACCTCGGCGCTGGTACCAACGTAGCTACCCTGAGCGGCGGTACCTTGAACGGTAACCTGTTGGCAGGCGGCGCTAACGATATCCTGCACCTCACAGGCGGAACTGTGAGCGGCACCATCGACCTCGGCGCTGGTACCAACGCGGTGAACATTTCGGGCAGCACACCGTTCAGCACCCTGGGCACCATCAGCAACATCGGCGCGATGAACATCTCGACCACCACTGCGACCTTCAACCACGCACTTAGCGGCCTGACCAACCTGACAGCCAACGAAACCAGCCAGGCAATCTTTAACGTCACCACCACCCTGAGCGGTGCGCTGAACAGCAGCGGCACCGTCCAGATTGGTTCGGCCAACACGGTAACGGCCGCCACCGCCAACCTCACGGGCGGCTTGCTGAGAATCGATGTGGCCAGCAGCACCCAAGCTGGTCGCCTCGTACTTACAGGCGGTACCGCCATTTCAGGCACCCAAATTCACCTGCGCATGTTGGCCAACAGCGGCGTCATTAACAGCGGCACCGCCCTGACTGTGATTGACGGCACCACCGCCGCCACCACCAGCGCCACGCTCGCCAACGCGGCTCAAGAAGGGGTGTTTACCTATAACCTCGGCCGTGGCGGCGCAGGCAGCAGCGACCTCATCGTGACCATCGGCCGCGTCAGCGCCAGCAGTGTGGTCGCAGGCGAAGCCAACAAATCAATCGCCAATGCGTTTGAAAGCCTGGCACCTGGCCAAATCACTGGCACCCTGGCTACCGTACAAAACCAAATCAACATGGCCACCAGCGCTGCTGGTCTGACCAACGTGCTGGAAAGCCTTAACCCATCCTTGGATGGCATGGGCGCTGCCAGTGTTGGGGTGACCAACGCCACCGGCGGCCAAATCTCCAACCGCCTGGCCAGCATCCGTCAGGGTGTTGCCACAGGTAACGAAGCCGCCAAGCAGCACGTTTGGGTGGAAGGTTTCGGGAACACCAGCGAACAGGATGACAAAGATGGTGCCCGTGGCTACGAAAGCACTGGCGGCGGCGTGACCTTCGGGGCCGACACCGACACCATCATGGATGGCATGAACGTTGGGGCTGCCTTCAGCTACGGCAAGGGCAACGTGGAATCCAATTCTGCCAACCGTGCCGAAACCGATATCGACAGCTACGTTCTCACCGCCTACGGCAGCAAAGATCTGGGCAATGCCATCTTTGTCAACGGCCAAGTTGGCGTGGGCATGAACAAGTACGAAATGGAACGTGTGGTGGCCGGTGTTGGCACCGCCAAAGCCAGCCCCGATGGCTGGCAAGGTACGGCCAAAGCCGAAATTGGCCGCGACTTTGACGTGAGTGGCTTTAAGCTAACCCCCATGGCAGGCGCCCAGTACACCTACCTGAAGGTTGATAACTACACCGAAACCGGTGTGGGCGCTGCTGGCCTGAATGTAGACCCGAACAGCCTGAACGCCTTCGACCTCAGCTTAGGTGGCCGTGCCGCCTACGATGTGGCCATGGGCGGCGGGGTTCTTACCCCAAACCTGCGCGCGGCGATTACCACCCGTGCTGGTGATACTGGCTTAGATAGCACCAGCCGCTTCATCGGTGGTGGCACCAGCTTCGCCACTCCAGGCATCGAAGCCGACCGGACTTCGTTTAACCTCGGTACCGGCCTGACTTTTGGCACCGCCGCAGGGGCCGAGTTCAGCGGCGACTACGACGCCAAGCTGACCGACAGCGCCACCGGCCATGCGTTTAAAGTGAAGGCCCGCATGCCGTTCTAAGGTTACCTCACCAAAGCACGCCGCCCCTTCGGGGGCGGTTTTTTAGTTCTAATTTTATTTATGTACAAAATTCATTTGCAAATGTTAAATTGCCAACTTACTGTATTATCATGAATCATTTATTGCAAGCTCAAGCTACTTTCGAATCTATCAAAAAAACCGACGCTGCGGGCCGTGAATACTGGCAAGCCCGCCAACTGGCGCAGGTACTAGAGTACGCTGAGTATCGAAATTTTTTGCCCGTGATTGAAAAGGCAAAACTGGCTTGTACTCAAGCTGGGTCAGTAACCACAGACCATTTTGTGCATATCAACGAAATGGTCACTATCGGCTCGGGCGGGCAACGCCAAATTGATAATATCAAACTTTCTCGCTACGCCTGTTATCTCATTGTGCAAAATGGCGACCCATCTAAACCCGTCATTGCCAACGGCCAAACCTATTTCGCACTCCAAACACGACGCCAAGAACTTAACGATGAAGCTCTATTGGCCGAGCTTAATGAAGACCAACTGCGTATCGTTTTACGTGAACAGCTTAAGAAACATAATGTTCAACTTGCATCTGCGGCACGAGATGCAGGTGTCATCACGGGGCTAGACTTTGCCATTTTTCAAGATCACGGCTACATGGGGCTCTATGGCGGTGAGCGCAACACCGACATCCATAAACGAAAACAGCTTAAACCTAGCGATAAAATTCTTGACCACATGGGCAGTACCGAACTAGCTGCCAACCTGTTTCGTGCCACGCAAGCTGCCGACAAACTTCAACGAGAAGGCATTCATGGGAAGCTTGTCGCAAATCAAACGCACTTGGCAGTAGGCCGCAAAGTTCGCCAAACCATTCAAGAACTTGGCGGAACTATGCCCGAGCAACTCCCCAAGCCTGAACAAAGTATTCAGCAAGTAGTCCAAAAAACCAAGAAGTTGCTTCCATCTTCTTGACTTATCCCCAGCCTGGCCCTAACCACAGGGGATGAGCCAAACCCTGCCCCTGACTGGAAGCTACGATGTCATTATCGTCGGCGGGGGCCATGCTGGGGCCGAAGCTGCTGCTGCCAGTGCGCGCTTGGGTGCCAACACGCTGCTCCTTACGGGCAACCTCGATACCATCGGCCAGATGAGCTGCAACCCGGCCATCGGTGGGCTCGCCAAGGGCCATTTGGTGCGCGAAATCGATGCCCTGGATGGCCTGATGGGCCGCATCACCGACCGCACCGCCCTCCAGTTCCGCATGCTCAACGCCAGCAAAGGCCCGGCCGTACGCGGGCCACGGGCGCAGAGTGACCGCAAGCTGTACCGCGAAGCCGTACAAGCCGAACTCTTTGCCACGCCAAACCTCACCATCCTGCAGGCCGAGGTCACCGATATTCAGCCCCTTGAGGAACCCAGTCAGCCATTGCTGGTCCATTGCCATACGGGTTGGGTCTTTCGCGCCAATGCGGTGGTACTGACCACTGGAACGTTTTTAAAAGGCCTTTTGCATATTGGGAAGCAACAGTTTAGCGGAGGCCGCGCCGGCGAGCCTGCGGCCCATAAATTGGCCGAACGCTTGCATACGTTGGGTTTTAAGCTTGGTCGGCTGAAAACGGGAACCCCGCCCCGGCTCGATACCCGCACCATCGATTACACGCAGCTGGAAGTGCAACACGGCGATGAACCGCGCCCGACCTTCAGCTTTCTGCCGCAATCTTTGCCCGCAATCCAGCTGCCCTGCCATATCACCCACACCACGGCCAGGACTCACGAGCTGATTCGGCAGAATCTGCACGAGTCCCCTGTCTATGGCGGCCAGATTGAAGGCACCGGCCCGCGCTATTGCCCCAGTATTGAAGATAAGGTGGTGCGCTTTGCCAGCAAGGAAAGCCACCAGATTTTCCTGGAGCCCGAGGGCTTCGAAAGCTTGGAAGTTTACCCCAACGGCATTTCCACCTCGTTCCCCGTGCATCTCCAGCAGGCCATTTTACAAACCATTCCTGGTCTCGAGGGAGCCAAAATTCTCCGCGCGGGCTATGCCATCGAGTATGACTACGTGGAACCAACCGAATTACGCCACTCCCTCGAGACCAAAAAGATTCCTAACCTCTTTTTTGCCGGCCAGCTTAACGGCACGACCGGCTACGAGGAAGCAGCAGCCCAAGGCCTGATGGCAGGGCTGAATGCCGCCTTGAAAGCGCAAGGTAAAAAACCATTTATTCTTTCCCGCAGCGAAGCCTATATTGCTGTTTTAATTGATGACTTAGTTACAAAAGGCACCACTGAACCATACCGCATGTTCACCAGCCGCGCCGAATACCGCCTCTTGCTGCGGGCCGATAACGCCGACCAACGCCTGACCAGCAAAGGCTTGGCTCTTGGTTGTATTGCCGCTGTCCGCGCGGCGGCCTTTGCCACCAAAAAAGTCCAGCTTACTGAAATTTTTCAGTACGCCCACACTACCAAAGTAAAGCCGAACGACCCCCTAGGTGTAGAGGTTAAGCGAATTGTCGGCAACATGCCCACCACCCTAAGTGTGTTTGATGTCTTGCGTCGACCAGGCATGACATTATCGCAAGTAAAAACCCACTTACCTAATTTTCCAAGATATAACAATGAAATAGAATCTCAGCTCATCACCGAAGCACATTATGAAGGCTATCTGCAGCGGCAATCAGCCGAGGCTTCTCGCTTGCACGACGAAGAACTGCTCGAAATTCCTACCAGCTTGGATTACACCGCCGTGCATGGTCTGAGCATTGAAGCACGTCAAAAGCTAACAGATCACCAACCGCCTAACCTGGCTGCGGCCAGCCGTATTTCGGGCGTAACACCTGCGGCAGTTCAAGCCCTATGGTTATATCTGCGGCGTCGGGACAATTCGACCGTAGCAAATGTTTCATAAGTTTCATCTTAAAGTCTGGGGATAAACTGTTAAAGAACTCTTTCTATCTGCCTATTACTCCCCAACCAAACCTCTCAAGTATGCGCCTAAGCCAAGTACTTGCATTTGAACTATCAATCTGTTACCCAGGTTTAATATAGCTAAATTATTGAAATATATTTATATCTATCATCTATCCCCACTGTTCACGGCTCTTCCTTAGGGTTAAAGAGTTATGCTATTGATTCATTCATGACAGATCCTTTCATTACTTATGCGCAACGCCTTAGAGAATGGAATCAGAAAATTAATCTGGTCAGTCCCGAAACGATCTCCCAGCTTGAATCTCGGCATATTCAGGATTGCCAACAACTGATACCTCATCTTCCCAAGGCACCAACAAGAATTCTTGATCTTGGCTCGGGCGCCGGTTTACCTGGTTTAATATTGGCAATAGGCGCGCCCCAGCACCATATTACAATGGTGGAAAGCGATAGCCGTAAATGTGCTTTTTTACAAACAGTTATTCAAGATCTTGGCCTTACGAATACCCGGGTGATGAATCTTCGCCTTGAAGCCCT
>JAIXUT010000183.1 GCA_027483385.1 Alphaproteobacteria bacterium | reverse complement strand
GTGGTGCGCAATGCCGATGGCACCTTCACCTACACCCCCAATGCTGGCTTCGATGGCAACGACAGCTTCACCTACACCGTGCGGAATGCCGATGGCCAGACAGATACCGCCACTGTCCGTATTACCGTGACCCCCACCACCGTGGATGCGGTTGATGATATTGCGAATGTCTCGCGCTCACTTGTGGATAACCCTTGGGCACCATGGTCTGGGTTACCGCAATATACGGCACCGGGTAGCGTCGTGATTAATATTCGTGGGAACGACTTTGATCGGCAAGGCGATGCATTTAATGTAATTGCAGTCAACCAGCCGGGTATCGGCAGTGTAACCTATAACGCCGACGGCACTGTGACGTACATTGCCGACCCAAACGTTCTCCATGCCTACAGCACCACCTTTACTTACACCATTATGGATACATGTGGTGCGGTTGATAGTGCAACTGTGACTGTCTTTGTGCCTGCAGTGGTCATCCCTGAGCCACCACAACAGCCACCGACTACTGGTGGTAATGAAAATGGTGGTGGTGGTGGTGGTGGTGACGATGGTTGCCCTGTGGCGATCGATTTTGACGGCAATGGCCTGCAAGTCATTGCCCGCAGCGTCAGCAATGCCCAGTTTGACTTGCACAACGACGGTGTGGCCGAGCAAACCGCCTGGTTTGGCCCCCGCGATGGTGTGCTGGTGCGCGACATCAACGCCAACGGCAACGTCGATGGCATTACCGAGCTGTTTAACAACTTGGATGACACCAACGGCTTCCTGCACCTGGCCCGCACGATGGACAGCAACGCCGACGGCGTGGTGGATGCCAACGATAGCGGCTGGAACCAGCTGAAGGTATGGTTCGATGCCGACAGCAACGCCCAAAGCAGCCAAGGCGAGCTGGTAAGCCTGTCCGAAGCTGGCGTGCAGAGCATCAGCCTCACCACCCAAGATACCGCCGTGTATTACGAAGGTGCTTACATGCCCGTGGCCAGCATCGTGACGATGCAAGACGGCAGCACCCGCGTGATTGGTGACGTCTTCTTCACCAACACCCACGACGGCGAAGTGCACGGAGCCACCACGAACGACCTGTTGGTTTATGGCGAAACCGCCCACCTGTACGCAGGTGACAGCGGCCTCGACACCCTGTGGGTGCAAGAAGGCGGCCAAAGCCTGCAACTGGGCGGCGACAGCGGCCTGAAGCTGGAAAGCGTGGAAGCTGTTGACCTGGCCAATGGTGCCGCCGACAGCATCCAGCTGAACCTCGCCGATGTGTTGGCGATGAACGAAGCTGGCATCCTGACAGTGAAAGGCGACGTGGCCGACACCCTGCACCTGACGGGCGACATCACCCGCGGCGCAGATGTGATGCAGGGCGGCGAAACCTTCGCCCACTACACCGATGCCAACGGCGCCCAGCTGATGGTGAGTGCGGCCATGAACGTGCAACTGGCTGTGCAACTGGATGAGCACCGCGGCTGCCCAACCTGCTAACGGTTGCCTAAACCCATAACGCCACCCAAAGGGGTGGCGTTGTGTTTTGCCCTTGTTGGCTTTATGAAGGATTTATGCTCGCCACCCGCCTGCCACGTTGCCCGTTGCGCCAGCCGCGCATCTGGCTGTGGGCCTTGGCGGTGGCGCTTCCCGGCCATATTGCCTTGGCCTACAGCTTAGGCTGGCAGCGTACGGGCAACGTGGTGGCCTGCCCGATTGCCACGCCCCTGCGCGTCACACTGCATCAGGCCAAGCCACAGTTAAGTGTGCCTTTGGCGTTACAGTCGTCGGCAATTTCTTATCAAGCTTTGCGGCCACGGCCGGTGGAGCCCCCTACGGCCACCGTGAGCACCCGCATACCAAACCAAGCCGCCACGGCCGCCGCACCTTCTGCCCCTGTGAGCGAATCTCCCGCCGCTGCCCCCACGCCTGGCATAATGACTGCCTCATCGTTGGGTTTCTTGGTGCCCCCCGCTGCACCGGCCTACCCGGCCGCCAGCCGCGCCCGAGGCGAAGAAGGCACCGCATTGCTGCTGGCGCTGGTAAGTGCCGCAGGCACCCCCGATGAATTAAAGCTGGAACACAGCAGCGGTTACAGTCGGCTCGACACCGCCGCCTTGAGCGCGGCGGCAGGGTGGCAATTCAATCAGCCACCTATCCCCACTTGGGTACGTGTGCCCGTGCGCTTTGCGCTGACCAATTAAGGCCGCGTAAAGAGGCCGATCATTTGGCGCGGCAACCTAGAGATACACCACCCAGAAGTAGCCCGTGGCAATCGTAACCCCCAGCAGCATGAGCGGGAAGGCAATTTTGAGGTACTGCACAAAGCCGATTAGATAGTTTTGTTTGGCCGCAAGGCCCGCCATCACCAGGTTGCTGCTGGCGCCAATGATCGTGCCGTTACCGCCCAAGCAGGCACCTGCGGCCAAGGCCCACCATAATGGTTCGGTCTGTTCGGGGGTGCCAAGCTGAGGAGCTACTTGCTGCAGCAGCGGAATCATCGTGGCCACATAGGGCACGTTATCCACAAACGCAGAAAGGATGGCACTGCCCCACAGCACCCAGATAATCGCCGCCTGCAAATCGCCACCTGTCAGCGCCAGCAGGTAGGTGGCCAACAGGTCAATCACGCCTGCTTTAATGAGGCCCGTGACCAGCACGAACAGCCCGACAAAGAACAGCAACGTCACCCATTCGGCATCGGCCACCGCATGCTGCACCTTGTGGTGTTGGCGTTCTTCATTTTGGCCCAACGCTTCCCAAAGCCCGAGAAAGACAGCACCACCCATGGCCACGCTGGCCAGTTTCAGGCCCGTGACATCAGCGGTGAGGAAGCCCACCAACACCAGCCCCAGAGTGACCAAACACCGCACCAGCAGCTGTTTGTTTTTAATGGCCTTGCGGGGGTCCTTCGCCAAAATTTCGGCGCGGGCGGCTTTACTGGCAACCAATTGGTTACGCCACAGCAGCACCATGGTGCCCAGCAGTATCAGGTTCACCAAAATCGCCAGCGGCGCCATGTTGGAGAGCACCTGCAGATAGCTAAATTGCGTGGCACTGCCAATCAGCATCAGGGTTGGGTCGCCCACGATAGTGGAAAAACCCCCAATATTGGCGGCAAAAATGGAACTAACGATAAACGGCAGCGGCGAAATTTTGAGCGTTTGCGCAAAGGCCAAGGCAATCGGGCCCACCAGCAAAATGGTCGTGACGTTACCCATGAGTGCCGACCCAACCATCGTTACCAGGTTCATCACAATCAGCAACCCCAGCGGTTTGGCCTCCACCAATCGCGCCCCACGCAGGGCCAAATATTCAAACAAGCCCGTCAGCTTGGTGATGCCGACAATCACCATCATCCCCAGCAGCAGCCCAAGGGTGTTGAAGTCAATCGCCGCAATGGCTTGGTCTTGGTTCAGCACGCCTGCGTAAATCATCAGGCCGCCGCCTGCCAAAGCCACCAGCGCGCGGTTGACGCGTTCGGATAAAATCAGGGCATAGACCAGTAAAAAAATCCCCACGGCCAGCGGCATGACTGGCAAACCCAACAAGGGCATAGAAGGCGCGGCCAATGCGGTGGCCGAAATTGAGACAGACATTTGAATACTTACTGTTGGTTAAGCCGCAGTCGTGTTGTGCACTTCTTCCCATGTGCATAGTTTCCGCGAAAATCTGCGCTTTGTTGTAACTTTTAATTGTTGCAACGGGCGGCGGTTTACGCCTGTGTCGTGCCTCTGTCAACTCTTCATCCGACCAATCATGCCAAAAAAACGGCACCTAAGTGCCGTCGTTTGCGTGGGGTGGCTTACCCCAAAATCCGCTTCACCGCGGCGCCGATGTCCGAAGTTGTTTGCACCATCGTCACACCCGCTTCTTGCAGTGCCGCAATTTTGGCTTCGGCGGTGTCGTTGCCGCCTGAAATGATGGCGCCTGCGTGGCCCATGCGCTTGCCTTTGGGCGCGCTGGCGCCCGCAATGAAGCCCACCACGGGTTTGGTGACGGCAGTTTTGATGTACTCGGCGGCTTCAATTTCGGCCATGCCACCGATTTCGCCAATCATCACGATGGCTTCGGTTTGCGGGTCGTTTTCCAGTGCCGAAAGTACTTGAATAAAGTTGGTGCCGTGCACGGGGTCGCCGCCAATCCCCACACAGGTGCTTTGGCCCAGGCCCACATCGGTGGTTTGCTTGACCGCTTCGTAGGTTAAGGTACCCGATTTGCTGACAATCCCCACGCGGCCCTTCAAGTGAATGTGCGCAGGCATAATGCCAATTTTGCAGCCCGTGCCGTTTTCGCCAGGCGTAATGACGCCCGGGCAGTTGGGGCCGATGAGGCGCATGGTGCATTTTGGGTCTTGCAGCTTGCGCTTCACGCGCACCATATCCAGCACGGGGATGCCTTCCGTGATGCACACACAGATGCGGATACCAGCCGCTTCAGCTTCTAAAATCGCATCGGCGGCGCCAGCGGGCGGCACGTAAATCACGCTGGCTTCGGCCCCAGTGGCGGCCACGGCTTCGGCCACGGTGTTGAACACGGGCAGGCCCAAGTGTTGGGTACCGCCCTTACCCGGCGTGACGCCGCCCACGTAGCGCGTGCCGTACTTTAAGCCCTGTTCGGTATGAAAGGTGCCGTTCTTACCCGTAAAGCCTTGGGTAATCACTTTGGTTTCGGGGGTGATGAAGATGGACATGGGGGTGCTTTCTAATATTAAAAAAATTATTCAGTACTAGGTAAAACTGGGGTGATTTCGATTTCTGGGGGCATCGCATCCTTAATCATATCAGTATAAATCGATGCATCGTCCGTTGCTAATGGGTCGTACTCGGTTGAAAAATCAATTGGCTGGTATAAATATTCTGGAAGTACATAACTTTGACCAGTCACCTGATACGTCACCAAATCAAGTAAATATATTGTTGAAAGCATTACTGTGGCATATAGCACAACCAGCGAAAGGTTAACTAAACCATAGGGCTTAAAGTTTGTGGATTCTTGAAACACTGCGTAAGGATGGTACTTCGTTTGGGGGTTCCCTTTGCCAAAAATGAGGAAGAACGTGCCGATTAAAATTATCAGCATTGTAAATGCTTCACCCACCCACCAGCTTCCGCCAAGTGTGGCGTTGAAAGTTGCAGCAACATAGTTAGCAAACACAGCAACCACGTAAGGCCAAGCTGGCCAGCCTAAATCATGGAATCGCGCAACCATGAGTTTAAAACAGAGCCACAAAAGATAACTAAACAAAACACTGAATAACATTGTCGCGGCTACTGCGGGCCAAACATAAGCCGAGTTTAATTCGTACTCAACCAGTGCAACAACCCCTGCCCCGACCGAAAGGCCAACCAGCAGGATCAATGGGACTATCAGAAACCCATTGGCATAGAGATAATCTTGGCGGGAAATTGCTTCCGACCATTTCAGGTTACGAGCACTTTTTAAAAACGTTCGCATGTAAGGCTCCTAAAATTATCGAATCGCCGCCACAATTTTCTCGGCGGCGTCTTTGAGGCTGTTACCTGCGATAATCGGCAGGCCGCTGTCGGCCAGGATTTTATTGCCCAGCTCCACATTGGTGCCTTCCAGGCGCACCACCATGGGGACGTGCAGGTTCACGGCCTTGGCGGCGGCCACAATGCCGTTGGCGATGGTGTCGCACTTCATAATCCCGCCAAAAATATTGATGAGAATCCCCTTCACTTGGGTGTCGCCCAACAGGATTTTCAGCGCGGCTGTGACCTTCACTTCATCGGCACCGCCGCCGACATCGAGAAAGTTCGCGGGCGCTGCGCCCTGCGCTTCACCGATGTGCTTGATGATGTCCATGGTCGCCATCGCCAGCCCTGCGCCGTTCACCATGCAGCCGATGTTGCCATCGAGCCCCACGTAGTTCAGGTCGTATTTGCGGGCTTCGGTTTCGCGCGGGTCGTGCTGGGTGGTGTCATCGAGCGCCGCCAGTTCGGGGTGCTTAAACAGGCCGTTGTCATCCAGCACCACCTTGCCATCGAGGGCTTGAATATCGCCATCTTTCGTCACCACCAGCGGGTTGATTTCAATAATCGCGGCATCGGTTTCTAGGTACATTTTGTACAGGTTCAGCATGAAGGTGACGGCCTTGCCGACTTGGGTACCTTCCAGCCCCAGCGCAAAGGCCAGGTTGCGGGCTTGGTAGGCTTGCAGGCCCAAGGCTGGGTCGATGGTTTCCTTGATGATTTTCTCGGGTGTTTCGTGCGCCACCTTTTCAATTTCCACACCGCCTTCGGTGCTGGCCATCATCACCAAACGGCCTTGTGCGCGGTCGAGCAGAATCGCCAAATACAGTTCGCGGGCGATATCAATCCCCACCGTGACGAACACGCTGTTGACGGGCTGGCCCTTGGCATCGGTTTGGTAGGTGATGAGGTTGCGGCCCAGCATGCCGGCCGCCGCAGCGCCTGCTTCTTTGGGGGTTTTCACCAGCTTCACGCCGCCCGCTTTACCTCGGCCACCTGCATGCACTTGGGCCTTCACGACATAAAGTGATGAATTAAGTTTCTCGGCAGCCAGTTCGGCCTCGGCGGCATTTTTGGCCAAAATGCCGGGGGGCACGGCCACGCCGTATTTACTGAAGAGGTCGCGGGTTTGGTATTCGTGGAGGTTCATGGCTATCGCTTACTTTATTATCATACTGTTAATCGTTTTAACAAAATCTTCGTTCAGCTCTGCTGTCAAAGGTGTGCGAGACTGTTTCATTATAGAAATAACAAATATTTTTGATACCCTCATTAAACAGGCCAGACCATACTCTTGCCCTTTAACAGGAATAATATCACCTTGAGATCGACCTTGATATTCATAACAGCTCAGTACTTCGCTTATTCCACTCTGCGGAGGAATGAGGCGAGCCTCAACACCTAAAGATGGAGACTTTTCAACAAACCTATTCGTTAATTCTTTAGCTGTTAATACACCTTGTGGTGCTGGAATAAATTGTAAAGTCAGAAGATTTTGCCAGTTTTTTACATCATCCTGAGGTTTTGTAAATTCAACTGTTGTGATACCAATTGACGGATTTTCCACGACATGCGCAAGACACTCAAACCCAAGTTGTTTGGCGATGCCAATTGATGTCCGCCCAGGGTCAGATTCAAGAAATTCACCCAAGACCTCATAGGAAATATTCTTGTAGGTTGGATTTTTACAGTCTTTGGGTTGCCATTGCGCTACAAACTCATCACCCCATCCTATAAAAGGAAATAAGCAGACTAAAATGAGCGCTAATGAAGTTTGAATCTTCATTGCTCCTAAACCTTCGTCGCCTTAATTAAATCCTTCACGGCATTCACGCTGTGGGCCAGCATTTTGGTTTCGGCGGCGGAGAGCGCCACTTCCACAATTTCTTCCACGCCGTTTTTGCCTACTACTGCGGGCACGCCGACATAGAGGTTCTTCACGCCGTACTCGCCCTTGCAGTAGGCGGCCACGGGCAGGATGCGGCGCTCGTTGCGCAGGTACGCTTGGGCCATGGCGAGCGCGCTGCTGGCGGGCGCATAGAAGGCGCTGCCCGTTTTCAGCAGATTCACAATTTCGGCGCCTCCATTGCGGGCACGGTCAATCATGGTGTCCAAATCCTTTTGGCTGAGGCGGCCTGCCTTGACCAAATCTTTCAGCGGAATCCCCGCGACACTGGTGCAGCTGACCATCGGCACCATGGTGTCACCGTGGCCACCCAACACAAAGGTGCGGATATCCTTGATACTCACTTTCAGCTTTTCACTCAGGAACATCGCAAAGCGGGAACTATCCAACACGCCCGCCATCCCGACCACCATGCTGGGCTTAAAACCCGTGACTTTCTGCATGACGTACACCATGGCATCCAGCGGGTTGGTAATCACAATCACGAACGCCTCGGGCGCGTGCTTTTTAATTTCGGCGCCGACTTTCTGGATAATGCCCGTGTTGATGGCGACCAGGTCATCGCGGCTCATGCCAGGCTTGCGCGGTACGCCCGCGGTGACGATGACCACATCGGCGCCCTTGATGGCTTTGTAATCGTTGCTGCCTGTTAAAACAGGTTCGAAACCTTCCACCGCGCCCGCCTGCATAATATCCAGCGCCTTGCCTTGGGGCACGCCTTCGGCCACATCGACAACCGTGACTTCACCCAGGTTTTTAAGCGCACTGAGGAGTGCAAGGGTGCCGCCAATCTGGCCAGCGCCGATGAGGGCAAGTTTGGGAGTGCGGGGAGCGGGCATGTCTGTAAATCCTTCTTACGCGCAACAGGCTACGCCGATGGGGGAAAACTACAAGGCGTTCGACCAGACTGTTGCCACCCAGTGTGGCAGATTTGGCTTGTTTGGTGGGATATTTGCCAGACTTCATTCCTGACGCTAGTATGCCGTCATGCTCATCTTCCCCGATTTCAACCCTGTGGCCCTGCAGCTGGGGCCGATTGCCATTCATTGGTACGGCCTGGCCTATGTGGCGGCGCTGGCCGGTGGGCTATGGTTGGCCAAATACTTGGCGGCCCGTTACCCGGCCAAAAATCTTGATGGGCAAGGCCTGGAGGATTTTTTTCTCTGGGCTGTGCTGGGGGTAATTTTAGGCGGGCGTATTGGCTATATTTTGTTTTATAACCTCGAGGCGTATGTGCAAAACCCGCTGGCGATTTTCAGGCTTTGGGAAGGCGGGATTGCCTTTCATGGCGGCGTGCTGGGCGTGACCTTGGCGATGGTGGTGTTTGCGCGGCGCCGTCACATAAACCTGCTGGATTTGGCCGACCGCATCGCCCCCGCAGTGCCGCTGGGGTGCCTGCTGGGGCGCCTGGCGAATTTCATTAACGGCGAACTGGTGGGCCGCCCAGCCCCTGAAGGCCTGCCGTGGGGCATGGTATTTCCCCATATCGACGGCCTCGCGCGGCACCCGAGCCAGCTGTATCAGGCGGCACTGGAGGGCTTGCTGGTGGGTGCGGTGGTGGTATTGGCGCTGCGCTGGTGGGGCAAGCATGGGTCGCCACGTGGGTTTATTACGGGCGCATGGTTAATGGCCTACGGTCTGGCGCGGCTGGTGGGTGAAACCTTCCGCACGCCCGAAATTACCTACCTTGGCGGCGCCTTAACCCAGGGCATGCTGCTTTCGGTGCCGATGGTGCTGGGGGGGCTTTGGTTGCTTGCCAAAGCAGGAACTAAGAACTAGGTCGCCAGGAACTAGGTTGCTTCATGCGAGAGAAATATTACCTAGAGAAATCTTTTCTCCTCGTTCCTAGTTCCTAGCGACCTGGCTCCTCATGATTCCCTTTCACACCTTCATGGCCGAGGCCCTCTATGGCCCCGACGGCTACTACACCCACGGGCGCAATTTTTTAACCACCCCACCGCGCGACTTCACCACCGCGCCTGAATTAACCCCACTGTTTGGTGCCACGCTGGCCAACTGGGTGGCTGCGATGTGGCAAAAGTTAGGAAGGCCTGCGCGGTTTGCCTTGGTTGAACTCGGCCCAGGCCGTGGCAGCCTGATGCGCGCCCTCCTGACCCATTTACAAACCGCCCACACCCCTTGTTATGCGGCCTTGCACCAAATCGATTTGGTGGAAATTTCGCCCGTGCTCACGACTTTACAAAAAACCATACTCGCCAGTTTCCCTCAATGCTGCTGGCACCAGCAACTTGCAAGCACCAAGCATCAACCAATACTAACGCTGCTCATCGCCAACGAAGTGCTGGATGCCCTGCCCGCCCAGCCCTACCGCCGTACTCCCGCGGGCTGGGAGGCTTTGTGCGTGGCCGATACCGGGTTGGTCTGGCGGCCCTGCCCCGCCCCGCCTCTGCCCCATGGGTGGCAACCAGTGGTGGGCGCCGAGTTTGACCATTTACCTGCGTTGCCTGCGTTGCTGGCAGATATTCATGCCATGGCCGAGGTAGCATTGTTGATTGACTACGGTGCGGATTGTTTATCGGCCAATGCCAAAAGTACCCTTCAGGCGGTGCACCAGCACCAATACGTAGATGTGCTGCACGAGGCGGGCGCAACCGACCTGACCGTGCAGATAAACTTTGCTGAAGTGCAAAACCTGCTTGCCACACGCCAAAATACCCTACAACCTCTGGCCGATTTTTTACTGGCCTATGGCTTGGCCGATTTGGCACTGCCGCTGTTGGCTACACAACCGCCACACCCTGGCACGGAATCGGCGCTGCACCGCTTGCTGCACCCCAACCAAATGGGCACGCTGCACAAAGTATTATGCTCTATGCGCAGCACCCCTTAAGCGAAACCCCCAGCGGTTTTTTAACCGCCGCTGCACCATTGCCCTATGCCCGCCATATTTTTGGGACGCGGGAAAATACGCACCCCGACCCCGAAGATACCATGCGCGGCCTGATTGAGCGTTTTGGCCCCATGGCCTGGATGCAGCAAGTGCATGGGGCGAGAATTTTAGAAGCCACCACCAGCGGCCGCCTGCCCGAATGCGACGCAGTGTTTACCAGCAACCCTAACCTCTGGTTGGCGGTGAAGACGGCGGATTGCGTGCCAATTTTAATTTCCTCGCCGCATGCGGTGGCCGCCGTGCATGCGGGCTGGCGCAGCGCCGAAGCCGGAATTTTACCCAAAACCATTGCTGCGTTGGTGGCCCGCTTCCAGCTGGCGCCCGAAGATTTACACCTGGCATTTGGCCCCTGTTTAAGCCAAGAAAATTTTGAAGTTGAGGCCGATTTTGTCGGCAAATTCGAGAGCCAATTCGGGGTGACCAACGCCACGCGATTTTTTATGCCGGGCGCCAGTGCAGGCAAATTGATGCTCGATTTGTCAGGCATTTTGCAGGCGCAGGCCAAAGCGGCGGGGTGTCTGGATATTCACCTACATCACCTGCCGCGCTGCACCTATGCCGAGGCTGGCGTGTTCAACAGCTACCGCCGCCATACCCATGAAAAGGCCCGTGGTGCGCCGACCAGCTACGCGGTGCAGGTCAGCCTGATTCGGCGAATCGGCCTAGGCCCTACTTAAAACAGCCCCACTTGCCAACCTACGCTACCCATCAGGCAGACCAGCGCGAACAGCACCCACCAGGCCACCCAGATAATCTCGGGGATGACCAGAGTTAAATCCTGCAGCGCTGCGCCGTCGCCCACGTGCTGGCCATCGAGCAAATGGAACGGCGTGCCCAGCGCATTGAGCATAATAAATAAGCCCAACCCCTGCAGCACATAGGCCAGACCAAAGCCCGGTGGTAGATACCAGGCGGCCACATAGACTGCGCCGATGAGCAGTAAAATGACCATTGTGGTCAGGTTTTTCGCCCAAAACAGCAGCGCAAACCCCAGCAAGGCCATTTCGGCCGCCAGCCACCAGCGGGCCGCGTCTTCACCCAAATTTGCCCCAATCAAAAACAAAATTGCCCCCCACACGCTGGCCCCCATGTAGCCGGCCAGCAGGGTCAAGAAGCGGCTACCGCCCGCAATGGTGCAGGCGCCGCCACCGCGCCAGTAAAGCTCCAGCCGTATCACTTTCCCGCCTGTCAGCCAGGCCACCAGCCCGTGGCTGGCTTCGTGGTAAAAGGTTTCGGCCCAGCGTAACGGCCAGCTTAACTTGGTAGCGTGCAAGCCGAGCGCAATTATAAATAATATGAATATTTCTAGCGGGTAAGAAAAATCCATGCCGCAAACTTACCACAGCTATCGGGCATGTATAGGCCTCTGTCAGGGCCAATGGTTGGCACAGCTATAAGAACCTGAATGGATATGACCATGCGTTGTGCAATTTCTATTATGGTGCTTGGCCTGTGTGCCACGGGCGCCCCGTTGGTGGCGCAGGAAAAAGCTATGGGTAACGACCCTTTAAAGGCTGCCAATGAATTAAACACTCTGAAACAAATGAAGGTTTCCGGCACTTTATCCACGGTATCCGCCATCCTCGACCCACGTCTTGAACTGTTGAAACGCTGTGGTGACCAAGGTTTTTTTGCCAACTGGAGCACCCAATCATGCCATACCTTTTAAAATTGGTCATACCGTGCCTGTTGTTAGGAGCAAGCGTTACTGCCCAAGAGGTGACGACGCGTTCGATTAATGGCGTCGCCTGCCAAGCCGACCGTCGCTACGACCAGTTACAATCCAACACTCAAAGCAAAATAGATAGTTACAAGGCCCAGCTGGATGCCATGATGACTTGCCAGACAGACAAAAAGTTATGGGATGGCACCCAATGTGTTGACGTTACGCCGCCTCCACCGCCTGCCTGCCAGATCATAAATAATATTTTGAATACCACCACCACTGAAATCAATCAGGCGATCGTGCAATGGTCGACGTACACCTCGCCAGAAATTGAGACC
>JAIXUT010000209.1 GCA_027483385.1 Alphaproteobacteria bacterium | reverse complement strand
GGCAGGCATTGCCCCTGCGTACTTTCGTTATTTTTTGGAGGGTTCTACCTACCAAGTAACTGCCAATAGTGAATTAGAACGCATACGCTATGCTGGAGGAAATGCTTTCTTGCCTACTGTTTTCGTAGGCACTGGACGCGCTCTTTCAGTGCGTCGTGGTCTTTCTTTTGATTGGTATACTCGGCTGAATATTAGTCAACAACGCCCCTATAACACATCAGCTCTTAACCGATTCAGCCTGGAAATAGGGGCTATTTTTCCCTTCAAAAAGCAATGAAAACAATTCATAAGTTATTTACGAGCCTCGCAATTATCCTAATTTTGGTTTCCTGTAAAGACCAAGATGTAGAGCCAACCGAGCAAAAAACACTTTTTCTCCGTCATAAAGGAGCCGATATGCCCGTTTGGGTACACGGAAATGCCCAATCAAACAAAATTGTGCTGTATTTGCACGGTGGACCAGGCGATTGTGCGATGTGTTACCGGTATTATTTTAAAGAACTGGAAAACGACATGATGGTGGCCTATTGGGACCAACGGGTAGCGGGAGCATCGTCTGGCAAAGTAGATTCGGGAACGTTACGCTATGCTCAATTCAGTGAGGATGCTTTTTATGTGGTCAAACTGCTCAAACAACAGTACCCCAACGCTCAGATTTATTTGTTAGCGCATAGTTTTGGCGTTGAGCTGGCTTGGCAGTTTTTGACCACAAACAATAATCAGCAAATGATTTCTGGATTAATGGCCGTCAATGGGATGTTTTCTTATTATCGTTGGCTGTATCATGTTCGGGAATGGGCATTGCGTGAGGCAAAAAAGCAAAATAATGCCGAAGCAGAACGTGAATTAATGGCCAATCCAGTAACTCTTGAAAATACAGCCACCGTTAATTGGGAGCTTATTTATCGGTGGATGCACAAACTGGGCGGTAATCCAGTGTCCCTTTATGACGATAAAAAATACCTGGCAAATTACGCCTTTGCTTCACCCAATACCGCTTTAGCGCAGTTTACTCATTCCAAAGCCTACAGTTATTACGGTGAAGTTGAAAGTCGTCTTTTTGAAAAAGGAGCTTTATTGAAGAATATTCGGATTCCAGTCAGGCTGTTTTGGGGAGTAAAAGATGGTATAGTACCCGTAGAAGTAGGACGTGAAACCCAACAATTGCTGACCAATACTTCGGTGTCAACGGTGGAGTTCAGTCAATCATGGCACGAACCTTTTATCACTGAAACTCAAGAATGTAATAATGCCGTACGCAGTTTTGTGAAGTAATCATTTTCAACCATCGCATCGCGGGGCCGCGATGCGATGGTTGAAAAAAGAAGGCTTATTCAGAATATTCCACCGGCTCCAAAAAGCCCATTTTGCCCGATTGATAATCCTGAAGTGTTTGCATGATTTCGGCTTGCGTGTTCATCACAAACGGACCATAACTTGCAATCGGCTCATTGATAGGCTCTCCGCCCAAAATCAATAACCGCGCCCCTTTTGTGCCAGTTGACACCGAAATCCATTCTCCTTGCTGACTGAGTTTGGCAATGCGCTTGGCAGCGGCTTTTTCGGTATTGTTCAAAACCACTTCTCCCTGCGCCACATGAATCGCCACGTTGAATCCTTCGGGCAGTTGCAGCTCAAATTGACTTTCACCTGACACAATCACCTCCGCTAAAAGTACGGGCGTGTAGGTAAGCGCGGGCCCTTTGATTCCGTTCAATTCGCCCGAAATAACACGTAATTGGGTGTTTTCATTGACCGCAACCGCTGGAATTTGAGCAGAGGTAAGTTCCTGATAACGCGGTTTCTCCATTTTATGCGCCCTCGGGAGGTTCACCCACAATTGCACAAAATCCAAAACTCCACCCTGACGCGAGAAGTTGGCCTCGTGTTTTTCTTCGTGAACCAAGCCCGATGCCGCCGACATCCATTGCACATCACCCGCAAAAATAACACCCTTATTACCTGCCGAATCGCGGTGCTGAAGTGCTCCTTCAAACACTACTGTGACGGTTTCGATACCTCGGTGTGGGTGTTCATCTACGCCTTTCGGAATCCGTGAAGGCTTCACCTGCATCGGGCCGTGATGGTCGAGCATCAGAAAAGGGCTAAAGTCTTGAAATCGTTGGGAAGGAATCATGCTTTGTCCTACAAATCCATCGCCCACCTGCTGCGGACGGCCTTCCCATACGTACGAAATGGTTTTGAATGTTTTCATTATGCTTGGTTTAACACCTGATTAATGTGATTGATTTCGTCCTGAAAAACACTGTGCGGGGCGTTCGGATAGATTCGTTCCGTTACGTTAGCCCCTAAATTTTTGAATACTTCGGTACTGTCCTGAACGCGGTGCAAAGGCACGTGCGAATCTACATCCGAACATCCCAGAAAGATGGGCGTTCCTTCAAAATCGCCCGAGTAACGCTCCGCCTTAATGGAATCGCCAATGACACCACCGCTTAAAATAAATACTCCTCCCAACGGCTGAGCATTCCGCGCCGCAAACTCTGCCGTCAAACACGCGCCCTGCGAGAAGCCCAACAAGTAAATCTGCCGCGAATCAAACCCTTGTCGCTTGATATCTTCCACCAATTGGCTCAACACCTGCAACCCTGCCGATAGGCCCGGTTCATTTTGATTTTCGGGTGCCAAAAAACTGTACGGATACCAAGTGTTGCCCGTGGCTTGAGGCGCTGCCAGAGCGGTGTTTTCCACGTTGAGTTCAGCAGCCAAACTCAGAATGCTTTGCGCACTCGCCCCGCGTCCGTGGGTCATGATGAGTACGCGTTTGGCTTGGGCAAGCGGCTGGCCCGCCCAAACGGTATTTTTTATGTTGTGCATGTTAGTATATTTTTTTCAGGGTTACGGATGAAAGTTTTTGCCTCCGCAACCCTGACTCTAATTAGCCAATATTATATTTTTGATAAACGGCTTCCAGCGAAATTGGTTGCAACAATTGCTCAATTTGCGCACGATTGCGTTCTTGCCAAG
>JAIXUT010000192.1 GCA_027483385.1 Alphaproteobacteria bacterium | reverse complement strand
AGCCTATATAACTTGGTCAAGGAAGCTAAGAAACGCTGACCGTGAAAGGCTCTATTTCTACGACAAGGATGGAATAGACAACTTTCAAGAAGATTATTACAATTGTTTAAAAGATGGGATTTTTGTACCTGCAGTTGAAGGTACGCCATGGTTGGTAGAGCTTAAAGTAGATTTCGTCGACAGAAAAGAATCAATAGAGAAAAGGGCGCGGAAGACGATGAATGTGGTAACACCACACCTGCTCTATTTCATCCGTAGAATGGGCTTAAGCATTGTGGCTCAGACTCACCAGGATATTATGCCAAAGGAAATGTTGGATTGGTTCGCTCAACAGGATAAGAGCGAGCCAACAGGGTTATTCTCGGTTGTACGGAGAATAACCTAAAATTAAAGTATAAAGGGGGGGCCAAAAAGCCCCCCCGTTGTGCGTTTGATGAGCCTGCGCTAACATATTTTTATGGATTACCAAACCCTGCTCACCACCGCCTACGGCATTGCGGGTGCGGCGGGGATCGCCGCCTATTTGCCACAAGCCTGGGCGCTGTGGCGCGATGAAACGGGCAGCAAAAATATCCCGCTTACGACCTGGCTGCTGTGGGGCGGGCAAACCATTATTTATGTGCTGTACGCGGTGTTTGTGGTTCAAGAACCCACCTTCATTGCCGTGATGGTCGGCACCTTTGCCGTGACCCATCTGTGCCTGTGGCTGCTGGTTTGGAACCGCTACTTCCGCACATATTCTCATCACCGCCGCCGCGAAGATACTCCGCCAGCCGCCGAAATAGGCGAGCGGTACTAGCTAACCCTCGCCGTCATTGCGAGGAGCTCAAATGTTTTCTTGAAGCCATTGGGGTGTCATCGACGAAGCAATCGGGTGCGGCGAAGCCCCCTCTCTCCCGATTGCTTCGTCGGTCATCGGGCAAGCTCTTCTTCAACTTGATTTCTCCGTGCAATAACGGCATGGTTCGTTCAATTCACACAACAAGAAAGCCCCCCCCATGCACACCCCCGCCGCCCACGATATCGTCATCACTGCCGCCGTGCGTACGCCGATTGGCAACTTTGGCGGCAGCCTGAGTAGCTTAAGCGGCGCGCAACTGGGCGCGGTGGTGCTGAAAGAAGCCCTCAGCCGCGCCAAGGTGGCGGCCAGCAGCATCGATGACGTCATTATGGGGCAAGTGTTAACCGCAGGCACTGGGCAAAACCCGGCGCGGCAGGCCAGCATCGCCGCAGGCGTACCCGTGCATGTGCCCGCCATAACCATCAACCGCGTGTGCGGCAGTGGCCTGCAGGCCGTGATGCTGGCTGCCGATTTGCTTAAAGCCCGAGGCAGCGGGGTATTTTTAGCGGGCGGGCAGGAAAGCATGAGCCAGGCCCCGCACACGATTGTGATGCGCGACGGCACCAAAATGGGCGATGCCACCCTGCGCGACAGCATGATTACCGACGGGCTATGGGATAGTTTTAACAACTACCACATGGGCATCACGGCCGAAAATGTGGCAAAGGAATTTGGCATTACGCGGGAAGCCCAAGATGCCTTTGCCCATGAAAGCCAGACGCGCGCCAAGGCGGCATTGGAAAGCGGTCGGTTTGCCAATGAAATTGTCCCCGTGCTGCTGCCGCAAAAGAAGGGTGACCCCATTACCTTCAGCGCCGATGAATACCCCCGCTTAAGCCCCATCGAAAAACTGGCCGCGCTGCGCCCCGCCTTCGATAAAGCAGGCACGGTGACGGCGGGCAATGCCAGTGGCCTGAACGATGGCGCGGCCGCACTGGTGGTGACCACCCGCGCTCAGGCCGACAAAGCCGGGGCACAGATTTTGGGCACGATTGTGAGCCACGCGGTGGCGGGTGTGGAGCCCAGCGTGATGGGCACGGGGCCTATTCCTGCCAGCCAAAAAGCCTTGCAGATGGCGGGCTGGGGCGTGGAAGAGCTCGATTTGGTGGAAGCCAACGAAGCTTTTGCCGCCCAGGCCTTGGCCGTGATGCAGGGACTGAGCCTTGAAGCCAGTCGCACCAACGTGAACGGTGGCGCAATTGCGCTCGGGCACCCCATCGGCGCCAGTGGTGCGCGCGTGCTGGTGACGCTGCTGCACGAAATGGCCAAACGCGATGCCAAGAAGGGCCTCGCCACGCTGTGCATCGGCGGTGGGATGGGTGTTGCGCTGACGGTGGCGCGGTAGGTTAAGAACTTGCTGGAACAAGAATTTACTTTTCAAGTTGGCGCCAATACGCTGGCGGCGACCCAAACGGCTCCCTCACCCGAATTGTTGCTTCTGCACGGTGCAGGTAATTCTAACCGCGCACGCACAGCTATAACAGCGGGGAAACTCGCCTCACAGGGGCTGCACTCTTTACGGTTTGACCATAGCGGGCATGGAGATAGTACAGGGCGCTTAGAAACTGCTTCGCTTTCTCTTCGGTTGGCCGAAGCTCAGGCGGCAGTAAAACACTGCCATGCAGGGCCTCTTAAAGTTTTGGGCAGCAGTATGGGCGCCCATATCGCGTCTAATCTGCTAGAATTTTATGAAATTTCTCATCTCGTGTTAGTGGTACCGGCAGCTTATACCGCGGCGGCGACACATCTACCATTCACAGAAGCTTTTACTGCTCAAATTCGCCAGCCCGAAAGCTGGCGTGATGCCCCTCAATGGCGTTTATTGCAAAAGTTCCGTGGTACGCTGATGTTGGTGTCAGGTGGTCAGGATGAGATTATTCCCACCGATGTTTTGAGGCATTACTGGGATAATGCCCCGAATGCCAAACGAGTACACTTCTACCACCCCGAAGCCCCACATGCCTTTTCGCCATGGCTAGAAAAGAACGGTGGGGTGGAAATTTATTGGCGCCACTTACATGAGATATTGAAAAGTTAGTGAAGATTGTTGCCAAATACGTTTTGTATGCTAGGGTTAGGGCACGAACGAAAGCCCGCCTCCATGAGCAAGCCCTTTGAATTTGGCCAGACCTTGCTGGTATTTGCGGCGCTGATTGGCGTGTGTGTCTGGATTGGCATGATTGTGGCCGCGCGCGGCGAAGAGCGCCTGGCCGCCGCCTGCAAGCCGATCGAATTTTCCACCGACTTCGTGCACCAGATGACCACCGCACTGATCGGCCAGCAACCGACCTGGACGCTGTATTTGCAGCAGTACATGATGAGCGGCTGCTATTACTTCTTTAGTGTGGTGCTGACGCCGGCGCTCAACGATACAGGGGATGTGGGCACACCGGTTGGGGGTGTGCGCGCGGAGTAGGCCGCGCCAACCATAGTGGGGGTGTCAAATTTTTAACTTAACAACTCCTTCAAAATCCTATCCACTACCCCAGGGTTGGCCTGCCCCTTAGTCTCTTTCATCACGAAGCCCACGAAGCTGCCAAAAATGCGCTCGTTGCCCGCTTTGTACTTGGCCACAGCATCGGGGTTGGCGGCAATGGCGGCTTCACAGGCCTGGCGCAAAGCGCCTTCATCGGAAATTTGGGTGAGGTCGAGTTTACCAACAATTTCCTTGGCGCTGCCGCCATGGGCGAGCATCTCGGCAAAGACTTGTTTGCCGATTTTGCCAGAAATTTCCCCCGCCTGAATCAGCTGCACCAGGCCCGCCAATTGCGTGGCGGGGATGGGCGAGTTTTCCAGGGGCGTTTCGGTCTTGTTCAGCACCGCAAAGAGTTCGCTCACCAGCCAGTTGCAGCTTAATTTTGCGTCGGCGCCTGCGGCCAACATGGCGGCAAAATAATCGGCGTAAGCCTTGTCGCTGGTCAGCAGCGCTACGTCATCATGCGTCAGACCTATTGCACTCAGTTCGGCGGCCAGCACCCGCGGCAGCTTGGGCATGGTGGCGCGCACGGCTTCAATTCGTGCCGCATCAATCACCAGCGGCAGCAGGTCGGGGTCGGGGAAGTAGCGGTAGTCGTGGGCGTCTTCCTTGCTGCGCAGCGTGCGGGTTTCTTGTAGGTCGGGGTCCCAGAGGCGGGTTTCTTGCGCCACGGTGCCGCCACGCTCATAAAGCTCAATCTGGCGGTGGGCTTCGTGTTCGATTGCCGCCATCACGTGGCGGATGCTGTTTAGATTTTTAATTTCACAACGTGTGCGGAACGGCTCGCCCGCCTTGCGCACGGAAATGTTGGCGTCACACCGCAGGTTGCCCTTTTCCATGTCGCCGTCGCACACACCAAGCCAGCGTACCAGCGTGCGCATGGCCTTCATATACGCGCCCGCCTCTTCAGGGGAGCGAATGTCGGGCTCGCTCACAATTTCCATCAAGGGCACGCCCGCGCGGTTAAGGTCCACATGGCTCACCCCCACGTCCAAATCGTGCACGCTCTTGCCGGCGTCTTCTTCCAAATGCATGCGCGTGATGGCGATGATTTTACGCTCGCCGCCAAGGTCAATTTCCAGCTTGCCATGCTGCACAATGGGTTGGTCGTACTGCGAAATTTGGTAGCCTTTGGGCAAGTCGGGGTAGTAATAATTTTTCCGGGCAAACACACTTTTTGGCGCAATTTGCGCGTCGATTGCCAAGCCCAGTTTAATCCCAGCCTCCACCGCCCCACTGTTCAGTACTGGCAGCATGCCCGGCATCCCCAAATCGATGGGGTTGGCCTGGGTGTTGGGTTCGGCGCCAAACGCTGTGGCGCTGCCGCTGAACAGCTTGCTTTGCGTGGTGATTTGCGCATGGACTTCAAGACCAATCACATACTCGTAGCCTAAAGGTAATTTGGCGTGGAGGAGGTTGTTCGTCATGTTGATTACTCCATAAGTCCGTTGCGTATTGTATCAAAATTACTGGGAGCACAGCAAAGCCAACTTTCAGTAATTTTCCAGTTGGGCTTAACGTTCGTTGAGTCAAACAATTCAAACGAATTTTTATTTCGCATAGTTTTGGTTATAAAACCTGCTTGTTGGCCAATGGCGGCGGCGGCTGCAACATCCCAGATTGAATAAAGTGGAACCCAAGTCGCTCCGACAGCCTGACCAGAAAATAACGAGAAAAAACCTTGAACCGCAGACTCGGGCGTATTTAGCCAAAATGTCCGTGGGGAAAAAGAACTGTCCCAAGACCAAATTTTGCCAAAATAGGACTCAACGAACGTCTGAGAATTAACTAATTTTTCTGAGAATTTTAAGCAAGAAGTTGTTTCCATGGGCGTAAAAGCATTTATGGTACGCCAGGCTTGAGAACCATCGGCAAAAATCAATTCATGCCGTGACGGTAAATATATTCCTCCCAAAATAGGTTTACCTTTATGAAGCAAACCAAGAGAAATTCCATACTGCTGTCGTCCAGCCGCATATCCAGCTGTTCCATCAATTGGGTCTAAAACCCACTGAAACTCTGAATTTCTAAAAATTTCTTGCGGTGAACCAACCTGATCAATACTCTCTTCATCAATTAAGACGTGTCCAGATTGAGATAGCCAGTGGGCTAATCTTTGATGCGCGAGTCGTGAGATTGCCAAATCTGTCTCTGTAAGAGCTTGGTCACCATCTTTTAGCATCATAGTGATTGAAGGCTGTGCCTCGGTGGCGAGAGCTCCCGCCTCATGTAAAAAGCTTTTAATATCTGAAAGCGCCTCAGAGTAATTCATAACTACCCCTTCCGTGCCAAAAATAACCGCCAATGGAAGCCAAATACTCCGGCTGCCAGCAGCAGGTAAATGAAACTATGCAACGTGTCGCGGCTATTGTTTTCGCGCTGCGCAACTTCCTGCTGGGTGCGGTCGCGGGCAATCTCTGCCGCGCTGCGCGGCACGTCGGCCTTCAGCGTATCATCCCAGCGGGTTTCACTCACAAATATGCTCGGCGGGTAGGCCCTGTCCACCAGGTTGGTGAGCACGCTACCGCCGCTGATGATGCCCACAATTAAGCTAAACCCGCACACCAGTGCCAGATAAAGCTGGAAAATCAGGCTGGCCCAGGTGTTAGGCGTGGTGGCGCTTGGGGTAATTTTAGTGGCAGTTTTGGCCATGGATTTAGCTCTCTTTGTTTACATCCCGAACGGAAATTTTTCATGGGTGTGTAACCCCGTGGCGCGCAGGGCATTAAGGCCTGTCACGTAATGACCAAGCAATTGCAGGCACCAGCGGGCGCGTTCTTGCATGTAGGCATCGCTGCTTTGATGTTCTGGCTTCACCCCGGCTTTTAAAATCTCGCCCGCGTGCCGGAAAATCAGGTGTTCGGGCAGGTAGCTAATTTTGCAATTTTTGTAGCTGCTGGCGCGGAGTTCGCTGATTGGGTACGCCCCATTGGTGCCACTGCTGGTAATGGCGCAAATAAGCGCTGGTTTATGGCTGCATTCTTTGGCCCCAACCAGCAGGAAAAAGTTTTTCAAGATTGCTGGCACCATTCCGCCGTATTCCGGCGCCAGAATAATAAACGCCTCGGCCTGCTGAAGTTCGGCACTAATCGGCCCCCAGTTGGCTTGCCAGGCTGGCGCAGTCGCGCCCATGCCCCACATCCCTTCATCCCACATCGGCAGGTTCGCTTCGGCGAGATTGAGCGTATAGCTGGTATGCCCTGCGGCTTGCAGTTCGTTGGCAAACCACGCGCCAATGTGGTGGGTTTCGCCGCCCTTGCGGTGACTGCCGGAAATAATTGCGACGTGCATGGTTCAGACTTTCCTGTAATTATTTATAACTGTGAAAGGGTGT
>JAIXUT010000190.1 GCA_027483385.1 Alphaproteobacteria bacterium | reverse complement strand
GGGTCAAAATCATAATTTTTTACCCCAAAATCATTGGTTTCTTTTTCGTTTTTCAACTTCAGTTTCCATAACTTTTGAATTGATGTGCTGACTGATATTTCATTATTCGATTTTGACTGAATAGTTAAGATACCTTGATTATCAATAGTTAAAACCGCATTTGGTGTAGAAAGCTGCCTGTTTTGAGCGTAACTAAAAACTATAGATAAACACCAGATAATGAGGTAATTGGTTTGATACATTGCTTTGTATAATTTCATTTTAATTCGTTTTTTTTAAAATAATTACCACCAATCCATGTTTTTCAAGATTGATTTCAATGTCATTTTTATTGGGTTTAATGTCGGCTTCGCCTACTTTTCCTGTCTCCAAAAACATATAGCCTTCTGGAATTTTTAAAGTTGTACTGGCAGATAGCAAATGACTTTGTGTCAGTACAATAGCAGTTTTATTACTATTGTCAAAACGACGTGCCTCAACGTCCGTACTGGTGTGTTGCACCCCCTCAGTATCAACGTACTTTCCAAGTAAAAGAAGGTCTTTGAAACGCTCTTTGAGCCTATTAATTTGGGCTAAATACTGCTGATAATGCGGGGTTTCGTCAATTAGGGCCCGACACCGATAAATCTCGACATCGTTACGCAGGCCTTTCAGAACGGTATGGTTTACACGTCGTTCAATATCAGTATCGTCCCGTATGTCACGGTCAGAAAGGATGATTTCAGGAAAGGTATATCTGAACCAATCAATAAAATTTGTCGTGCGAGGTTTTTCACCTTTGACTTCCCAATCGGGGTTCAGCACTTCGGTAGCACCATATCTTGAATGTATGTAATCCACCTGCATAGCGGTAATGTCAGTCAGGAGTTCGATACCGATGGCCAGGCTTTTGTCTTTTTTATCAATATACTCATGTAAGGCTCCCAAAATCGCGGATTTATCAGCAATGCTTTTGAGGTAAGGAATCGGAAACTCGTTGTTCAACTCCCAATAGGGCTGTTCTCCCCAACCCATTTGGTCGTAGAAAACACTCTTTGCCCCAAACGCAATGGTTTGATCGGCCATTTTTTTGAGTTCGTTTTGCCATAATTTTTTTCTAAAATCGGCAATGGCAAACGTTCTGGAATTATACGTTCCGGTAAATGTGCCCGGGCCTCTGAAACGGTACGAATCGTTAAATTCAGCCCCGGTGTTGTCGCGGATAGCCAATTGTTTGCCAATGCCTTTTTTATAGAAATCGGAATTTTTGTCCATCAGTCGCCCGCTGTAATACCACAAAACAGCACCGCCGTCTTTTTGAAAATCGGCAATATGCTTTTTCAAAGTGGCTTGGCCACCCTGCTGCGGGTCAGCGATATAGTTTGGATAATCGTTGTCGTGCCCGCCGTTATGCCATCCGTGTACCAGCAGGGTGTTTATTCCGGCACTTTCCCCTACGGTTTTTACCCTTGCCCCCAGATCAGTGTAGGGAAACAGCACCTCCCCGTATTGGTGCTTCATGATGATGCGCTGCCAACCTTTCATTTCTTTTACCCACTGCGGTTCGTCCCGGTGTTTCCACCAGGTATTTACCCAATTTCGGTACAGTTTTGAGGTTTGGTGCCAAGACCCTGAATAAGGGACAATTACGTTGGCAAGGCAGGCCCATTTTTCACCGTAGAGGCAATTGGGATATTTATAAAAGCCCACTTCCAGTTCATCAAAAACAAACTTTTTACTCGGATAGAGCCTCAAACCATGTCCAGTATCCTGAAAGGTTTCATCGTGACTGCCCAGATACAGCCCCTGCGTTTTGCCAACCAACCCGAAACAATTTGACGCCAGGCCGCCGCCGCCCCATCCAGTCGGGTATTTTTGATCCATTTGCAGAAACTGCTGCGAAGGCGGGTAGTAGGGCGGATACGTGGCATTGAACGCCCTAATCTGTGCATTGGGATCTTCGTAGCGCTGACCGCCCCAATAGGTAGTGAGTAATTGATGGTCGGCAGGGATTTGGCAAGCAGCCACCAGCGGATACTGCATTTCTCTTACAACGGTGTGGGGCTCATTATTGACCATTTCAGAAGTAAAACGTACCTGTTTTTCCTCCAAAATGACCCGAAGCGTCAAACTGATTTTTATGGTTTTGCCTTTATACGAAAGTGACGCATAATGGAGGATCACTTGATTGCCTTCCCGGCGGATGGCAGGTACATTGTTTTTAGCAAAAACTTCATTGTCATTCTGCCGAAGATTATCGAAATATAGGCGCCAAAGGGGTCTACCGGAAGCATAATTATGTCCCGTTTGCCCGTTTTTAAGGGTAGTTAAGTTGCCTTTTTCGTCAATTTCCACTTCAATGGCCGTATTTTTAAGCATAAAGCGGTGCTGCCCGAAGCTTAATGAGACATCGAAAAAATAAATACCGAAAAATACAAAGGGGAACAGGTGTTTCGGGGATTTCATAATTCTGCTTTTTTTGCTGGTACTCGTTTACAGGCCGAACAAACACTTTATTGATGTAATGCCTTTTTTACTTTTTTTAACTGATTAAGTGACTCCTGCCCTAAGTAACCTTCCTGAAATATATTGACATTGAGCGTCACCGCCCCGCCGACCTTGGTGAAATCCGTTACAAATTTGATAAGCTCCTCATCGGAATACACAGGCGGAGCCATTTTGTCCTGTTTTTTTGACAATTCAAATTTGAAAGGGACATTGGCCCAATCGGGATAGGGAACTGTACCGTGTGCCCAATACCCGTCAATGGGCAAAAGCGCATGATTGAGGCAACGGGTATTTTCGACGTAGGCCTGTGCAGGCATGTACAGAGGCCCGTCAGGTTTTGAAGTCATTCGGATTTTGCCGTCAATCAATACCAGCGCTTCTCCGCTCAGATAATCATGTTCTGGGCGAACGGGTTTGGTGAATCCTACCAGAAACGAGCCGTCGTTAAACGTAACCACCACATCCGGGTTTCCCGCGCGGCTTGCTTCGTACCATTTGTCCCACTGCATGTATTGATTTTTAAAACTCTCCCGTTCAGGATAGCACCCGTCGAACCACCAACCGTCCAGATTCTTACCGAAACGCACGGCCCATTCACGAATGACTTTGAGGTAGTTTTCCTGAAAAATCGCCTGATCAGTGTTCGGTGTGGCAGTCCAGCCCAAGCATTGATGGAGTGTTTCGTTACCGTGAATCTCACAGGGCAAATAAGCAATGAATCGTTTGCCTCTTGCCTTAACAGCCTGTGCTAATTCAAGCACTAAATCTCTCTTGGACGTATGCCCTGGCCCGCACAGTACATCCAACGTTTTGTTGGGACTTGCATAGGTGCCCCGGTTTTGACCGATCGTAAAAATCAACCACTCCGCTCCCGATTCGTCAAAGTCTTTCATAAATTTTTGAATGGCAAATCCATCTACGGCTTTATTGAGATCGGTGACGTATTCGCCTTTTCGCGGTAGCGGACTGACTGGGCGACCTAGGTCAGGCTGACCGAAGCGGGGACTGAGCCAATGCACCATCATCCCGTACTTTCCTTTCATCCAGTCGGCACGAAGGGGTTTTGAAGATGGAACCTGGCTTTGGCATTGAATGACTATTGTGAAGTACACCCAAACAAGGCTAAATAAACATTTTACATACATAGCTTATATGTTTCCAAGGCACAGGAAGCAGATAAGTGCCTGTTCCTGTGCCTTCAATCATTAATAACCAGGATTTTGACCATTGATACCAATTCGAGTGTTGGCATCCAATTCACTTTGTGGTATAGGATATAAATTACCGCGTGGAGCAGATTTACCAATAGCCTGAATCTTAGTTTTGAATGTACCCGTTCTCAGTAAATCATAGATTCTGTGACATTCCATCACAAATTCATAGCCCCGTTCCTGAATCACGGCATCGGTGAATTCCTGTAATGACAGATTCTTCAGATCCACGGTAGCATCCGGTGTATTACTCGGCAAATTATATGCTCTTCTTCTTACTTGATTGATGGCATCATAAGCCGCCGCCGTTGGGGACCCTTTAGCCTGAGCTTCGGCTTCGGCAAATATCAATAAAGCATCGGGATAACGTAAAACTGGAGGATTTATAAAGCTATTGTTAATGCCAATTTCAGCGGGACAGCGGTATTTACCAAAAGAAGGAAAATTGGCATCAACTGTAATCGTATTTCCATTTTTTCCCCTTACCGAGCTGTAAACAGTGTAATTTCGGCGGTATTCGTTTACGTCCCATTTGGTCCAAATATCGGATTTAGGGTCAACCGAATACACATTTACGCCCTGAAAGCAGTAGGGATTATTTGTGCCCCCAAAATTAGAATAAGATGATAGTGCGTGCCCTCTGGTAGTGCCGTCAAACTGAATTGAAAAGATGGTTTCGGCATTGTTTTTATTGGAAACACTGAACACATCGTCAAACTTCGGCAGCAACCTATACTGGTTACTGGCGATTACTTCCTGCGCTTTTGCCGAGGCTAATGTCCATTTTTTTTGGGTCAGATACACCCAAGCCAACAAAGTTTTGGCCGCACCCGAAGTAACCCTTCCTACTTCTGCACCTGTTCGGGTTACGGGCAAATCAACTTCGGCCTCTTTCAAATCTTTTTCAATCTGAAGGTACAATGAATCAACTGATGAACGGGGAAGTTGGGTCGTTGAAACCCCCTCTACCACCTTCAATGGCATGGGAGCAGCCCCCCAAAGCCTCACAATATTGAAAAAATCAAAAGCCCGGATAAATTTAGCCTCAGCAATGATGGATTTTTGTTTGGTTGCATCCATAGTAATGTTGGGCACATTTTGAATCACCCCATTGGCACGGCTGATCTGTTGATACATAATATTCCAGCACTGCAGGATAAAAGGATGGTTGGCCAATAAATCCCAACGGTCTAGCTGTTGATACGTATCGTTACGGTTGATGGTCGTAAAATCGGCGGGCATTTCGGTCAACTCAAAGTAAAATCGGCCGAAATAGTCGCTGCTTAAGAAAGATTCATACGCACCCAATACACCTGCCGTAGCATCGGCCTCGGTTTTCCAATAGTTGGTTGCTCCCACAAATGAGAACACTTCCTCTTTCAGTTGGTCGTGGCAGGAAACCAAAAAGCCGGACAGAAGCCCCAAAACAAGGAAGGGTAAGCGAAAACAGGTTTGTATCTTTTTCATTGTCATAAACGGTTTTGGTGTTATTTAAGTGAAAGGTTAAAGCCCACAGTAATGGTTTTGTTGGCGGGATAAGAGCCCCTGTCCAAACCTTTTACAAGGGAGTTAGAGCCTGTTTGACTTACTTCGGGGTCGTAGCCGTGGTACTTGGTGAACGTCAGCAGGTTTTGTCCGCTCACATAGACTTTTGCCCCTTCCAACCATTTCAGTCCGAATTTAGCAACGGGAAGGTCGTAGGATAACAAGACGTTTTTCAGGCGCAGGTAATCGGCGTCCTGCACAAAACGGTCAGATACCAAAAGTTGGGTGGTACTAGCCCGTGGATATTTGGCGTTGGGATTGGGGTTTTGAGGCGTCCATCTGTCATTGACTTCTTCCAATTGGTTGGAAATACGGGTCATTGAGTTGGCAATCATAAAATCGTTACTGTTGAACACTTTGACCCCCGCTACACCCTGCAGGAAAACGGTGAGGTTAAATCCTTTATAATTCATATTGGAATTGAATCCGTACAATAAATTCGGAAAAGGACTGCCTAAAATAGTCTGATCGTTGCCGTCCACTTTGCCGTCGGCGTTCAGATCTTTGTATTTAATGTCACCATTTTCGTTCAAACCGTCTTCTTTATATCCCCAAAAAGCGGATAGCACTTCGCCTTCTCTAATGATATTGACAGGGCGGTCGATTGGTGAGGGAATATTCGGCGCAAAGAACTGCTTGGTGGCCACGGCCAGTTTCAATACTTTGGTTTCATTTCTTGAAAAATTAGCGCCTACTTTCCAGCTTAAGTCTTTGTTATCAATGACGGAAGTATTAAGCGCCACTTCAAATCCTTTGTTTTCAATGGAACCGGAATTAATCAGGATTGAAGAAAAACCTGATGATCCTGGTATTGGCAAATTCGCCAGCAAATCCTCCGTGCGTTTTTGGTAATAATCGGCGGTCAACGTAACTCTGTTTCTCAAGACGGCCAGATCAAAACCGATGTCATACTGTTTGTTGATTTCCCATTTTAAATCGGGATTTGCCAAAGAGGTAGGAATATAACCCACATACGCTACCAACGGACTTCCCATCACTCCCTGTACCGAACTGAAACGGGAAATAGAATTGTACAGACCGATCTCCTGGTTACCGGTCATACCGTAACTGGTTCTTAATTTCAAATCGTTGATAAACGTTAACGATTTCATGAAATTTTCATTGGAAACCCGCCACGCCACTGCGCCCGAAGGGAAAAAGCCCCATTTGTTATTGTCGCCAAAACGAGAGGAACCATCGGCCCGGCCCGTGAGGGTAAGAATGTATTTATCTTCAAATACGTAATTGGCACGACCCAAATACGAAAGTAAAGTGGACTTATTTTTATATGACTGGTTGGGGCTGGTAATGGCCGCTGCACCTAAATTGTAAGTCCCGAAATCATCAAACTGAAAACCTGTACCGCTTTGTTGGAAGAAAATGGTGTTGTTTTCCTGCCATGTATAACCTGCCGTAGCATTGAGTCGGTGTTTTTGACCGAATGCCTTTTTGTAAGAAATCAAGTGCTCAATTACGTAATTGGTTCCTTTGTTTTCTTTCACCGTAGCCCCGGGCGACGGATAGATAAAGCTACCTTTTTTAACGTAAATATCGTTGTGTTGCGTGAGGTTATCCATTGCCAGCCGTACACTGTACGTCAGCCCGTTGGCAATGGTATATTCTCCCAAAACGTTTCCTAGAAAACGATCAACGGTTAGTTTATCAGAGGTTTTATAAAGCGCTTCTACTGGGTTTTCACCTCCGGTGTCTGCCGTATTCAGGTTGGAAAAATTACCATTTTGGTCATAAGGGCTTAATAGGGGTGAGAATGACATGGCGTTCATCAGCACGTAGTTCAGCGAGCGGTTATTTGTGGATCGGCTGGCCGTTACACTGGTGGCAATTTTAAATTTATCGTTCAATCGATTATCCAAGTTAACCCGCACCGAACCACGGTTAAAGTTGGTTTGCTGAATTACCCCTTCCTGGCTGAACCAGTTGCCCGAAACACTGTATTGGTTTTTGTCGGACCCGCCCGAAAAATTCAGCGAGTAATTGGTCATCGGAGCTTTTCGGAAAAAGAAATCCTGCCAGTCTGTGCTGGTTGTATAAATGGATGGATCAGCATATCGGGGTGCTCCGCCGAAATTGGTGGTACGCTCGTTCAAAATCCTGATAAAATCCTGCGTATCCATCAATTTCAGCTTATTGCTGATTTCCTGTACCCCATAATAAGCTTCAAAAGTAATTTTGCCCCGGTCAGACGCCTTGCCCCTTTTTGTTGTAATTATAACTACCCCGTTGGCTCCTCTTGCTCCGTAAATGGCAGTTGCCGAAGCATCTTTCAAAATCTCCATAGAAACTATATCGTTGGGATTAATGGATGCCAACGCGTTGGAAGGCTGCGTCCCCACGTTCAGGTTGCTGTTGTTTTCCAGATCTGAGTTATAGACCGGCACTCCGTCAATTACGTACAGAGGCTCGTTACCGCCCAATACAGTATTGGCTCCCCTGATTCTTACCTGCGGTGCTCCTCCCGGTGCCGAATTTCCCTGCAGAACCTGTACACCCGCTACCCTTCCCTGCATTCCCTGTTCAAAAGAGGTGATGGGCAGCGATTTGATGTCCTCAGCCGAAACAGATGCAATGGATCCGGACAGATCTTTTTTGAGGGAAGTTCCATAGCCTACCACCACGACTTCATTCAGGGCATTATCAGAAGCCTGAAGACTTACATTGACCACCGATTTCCCGCCGACGGCCATTTCAAGTGTTTTGTAACCGATGAAACTAAAAACCAACGTGGCATTGGATGGTGCGGCAATCGAATACTTACCGTTTGCATCGGTCGTGGTTCCGGTCCCAGTTCCTTTGACCAATACGGAAGCCCCGGGCAGGGCGGTGTTATCAGCGGCCGCCGTAACTATTCCTGTTACTTTTTCCTGAGCCATTACCTTCGGGCTTCCAAAGCACCGGCACAACAGCAGAAGTCCAAAAATTGCGTAGATTCTTTTCATTGTAGACTAATTGATTTAAGGTATTTATCATCATTTGGCTGCAATAGTAATTGTACTTTTTTAATAAAAAAATAGAATTTTTTATGCAATCGAAACCGCAATCGGTTGCATAAAAAAATATTTTTCTTGACCTTTGAAATCGTTTACAATTCGGTAGGTTTACCCTTAAATTGAAATTTTATGAAGAAAAACAGCACGACCATTTACGACATTGCACGCGCCCTTGAAGTATCAGCCTCGACGGTCTCCAGAGCCCTCCGGAACCATCAGGACATCAGTGCGGAGGTGACGGAGAAAGTAAAAAAGATGGCAAAAAAGATGAAATATAAACCCAATACGCTGGCGCAGAACCTGAAAGAGCGCAAAACAAAGGTTATTGGAGTAATAATTCCCGAAATAATCCATCATTTTAACATGTCGGTCCTCAACGGGATTGAAGAAGTGGCCTTCCGTAAAGGCTATCACATCATGGTCACCAAAACCAATGAAAGCTACCAGCGTGAGGTAATGAACGCGGATTCACTGGCAGGACAGGTAGACGGCCTACTGGTCTGCTTGTCGCAGGAGACCAAAAAATACGACCATTTCAGAACTTTCAAACAGCAGGAAATTCCGTTGGTTTTCTTTGAAAGAGTTGCGGAAAAAGTTGCGGGACACCGCGTTGTCATGAACGACGAAGCCATTGCTTTTACCCTCACCGAACACTTGATAAAATCAGGTTATCAGCGTATCGCTATATTAACGGGAGGAGATCATTTGAACACCTGTCGCAGTCGAATTAAAGGGTACCGGGAAGCTATCAGTCGATACGGAATGACACCTGACGAATCACTGATCGTGAAAACGGGTATGAGTTTTCAAGAAGGACGAGTGGGCTTTCAGAAGGTGATGAGTATGGAACAAAAGCCCGATGCTATTTTTGCCACCGGAGAACAAATAGCGTTGGCGGTTTATTCCGAGACAAAAAAAATGGGTCTTCACATCGGCAGTCAACTAGGATTGGCAGCTTTCAGTTGCGATCCTTTACTGGCGCTGCTTGAGCCTTCGGTAACGGGTCTGGGCCAAAAGGGATTTGAAATGGGCAGCATGGCGGCCCAACTTTGTATCAACGAAATTGAAAATGAAAACAAATCGACAAAATCACGCGCCGAAACTCTCTCAAATGAGTTGATCATTCGGAAATCTAGCCTGAAAACAAGTGCCGATACTCTGGTGGTAAGTTCATACAGCAGTTTCCTGAGCGGAAAAAACAGCGATGAATCACTCGTTTATATCTACTGAGTTTCTGCCCCAGAATTACTTTCCAAACTCAAGCCATCGAAGATTCAGCGTTTTCCAGATATTGGCTCCTCCCGACGTTTCCCTGTACACGACATAAACATCCTGCAGCCCTTCGGACCCACGAAGGGGGACCGTGGTTTCTTCTACATCCTTACCGCCGACGGGTACTTCTGCAATGATGGGCCCCGACGGGCTGCCCGCCCTGATTTCTAGCGTACCGATCAGTTTTGGTGTATAGAGATTGGTTTTCAGGGTTTTTAACCCGGTCAAATCCAAATTTTTAAAGCAGATCCAGGCACCGGTTTCATTGTAATTCATTGTGGAAGCACCTAGGGCGGGGGCGTTTTTCTTAGCCACTTTATGAAATACATCCGCTTCGGAAGCCACAAATTTTGCGGGACGCAAACGAACAATATCCTGCCCCACCAGCCCTCCGGCATCGGTGTAGCGGGCAATCATAAAATAGCTCCCCTGCGGCTGACTTAGTTTGACACTTCCCTTTGACGGAAGCTGCGGGCTTGGTCTATTGAGTGAAAGTATATACCGAACCATTTCGGCGGCATCTTCCTTGAGCAGTTGCGGGTGCGCCGACATCACGTGGTCTTTGGTCCAAACCCCTCCCCCGCCGTTGATGATCTTTTCGGCCAGTTTCGAAATGTCGACTTCGGAATAGCGTTTGGCTACCTCCTGATAGCTCGGCCCTACGGATTTATTATTGAGGGCGTGACATGCCTTGCAGTCACTTTGTTCTATCAATGTTTTGCCTTTCAGCGTCACTTCTCCTGTAGCCATCATACCTGCTGCGTCTTCACCTTCTGGCAGGTAATGAAACAATACCTTGATTCGCTTGGGGTCAGTGATTTTGTCCTCGCGGTCAGTTACTTTTACCTGATAGTTGACTTCGCTTTCATCGAAATAAAAAGAGCGATTTCCCTGCCAGTCCACCCTGACTGTCGGCGGTTCGTTTCCTACGCGTACCGTCAGTCTGTTTTCCGTCATTTTTCCTTTGGGGTCAGTGACCCGTACTCGACTTTGATAAATACCAGGCTTGGTAAAGGTAAAGGTTGGCTCAGGCCCCCGACCCTGTACGGTGTTTGCCGTAAAAAACCACTCATACTTCAGCGAATCGGATTTATCATAATCAAAAGAACCTTTGGCCGAAAATCGGACCTTCAGCGGCGCGGCTCCAACGGTTTTATCGGCTGTAATTTTGGCCACCGGGGCGCGGTTACCTTCGTTGTATTCAATCCGAACCAGTTTGGCATCGGTATTTTTGGCGCGCCAGTAAGTACCGTATTCCAGCATGTAGAGCTCACCCTTCTTATTAAAGGCCATATCAACGGGGTGGTTGAATTCGGTCTCCGGCAGAAAGCGCTCCAATTTTTCCAAATCACCGTTTTCTTTCATTTTAGCCGTAAACACCCATCCTCGCATCCAGTCGTATATAAAAAGTTTTTTGTCAAAATAACGGGGAAACTTACCTGCAAAAGCTTCATAATCATCGTAATAATAGACCGGGCCACCCATGGCATTGCGCCCGCCCGTACCAAGTTCCGGAAACTCGGGAGAATCGGCATACGGATACCAAATGAAGGCGCTTTGGGCGGGGGGAAGTTCTTTCAGCCCTGTATTGTTGCGGGAAAAATTAATCGGTTTCCGAGCATCAAACAGCTCTCCCGATTTCTTTGCATCAAAATCATAACGATAATACGGCTTATTGTTGCCGACAAACATCGGCCAACCGAAATTTCCTGCCAGGCGTGCCTGATTGATTTCGTCATGTCCTCTCGGGCCGCGCATCAGGCTGTCATTCCCGGCATCCGGGCCCACTTCACCCCAGTACAGAAATCCAGTACGGTTATCTACCGAAATACGGTAGGGATTGCGGCATCCCATCACGTAGATTTCAGGACGGGTGCCGGGCGTGCCTTTGGGAAACAGGTTTCCTTCGGGAATGGTATATGCGCCATCCATTGTAGGATGAATTCGAAGAATTTTACCGCGCAGGTCATTGGTATTGCCAGATGATTTGAGTGCGTCAAAGCGAAGGCGGCCGGGTCGGTCATCCGAAGGCGAATAGCCGTCTGATTCAAATGGACTGGTGTTATCGCCGGTGGAAAGATACAAATTCCCTTTCGCGTCAAAGGCAAGCGAGC
>JAIXUT010000129.1 GCA_027483385.1 Alphaproteobacteria bacterium | reverse complement strand
TTAAGGGTTTTCTCCCGCTGACCATCGTCGATGCCCGTAAACTGCGCTTGGTCTGATTTTCGGTCAAATACCTGTACTTTATCTACCACGTCGGCGGGCAGATTTTTGGTCGCCATTTTGGGGTCTCGGCCAAAAAACTCTTTGCCGTCGACCGTCACCCGTTGTACCTGCTGTCCTTGGGCGCGAACCGTTCCGTCGCGGTCTACTTCTACGCCTGGCAGGCGCTTGAGCAATTCTTCCACGGCCGCGTTGGGCTGTACTTTAAAAGAGCCTGCATTGTATTCAATGGTGTCTTGCTTGATGGTCACGGGGTCGCGCTCGCCTTTGACAATTACTTCTTTTAAATCCTTGGGAACAGGCGCCATCTGAATAGCACCTAAATCCAATAAATCTGTTGTTTGTGGCTGAATTAATTGACTCAACGGTTGCAAGCCCACATAGGTGGCTTTGAGAAAATACGGGGCATTGGTTACGTTTTTAAACTCAAACGCACCCGTCGATTGGGACCTCGAAAAAGAGACAAGCGACGTATCTTTTCCATCCAACAACATCACCGTCGCACCTTCCAACGGGCGGTTGGCCGTGTCGCGAAGCGTTCCTTTGATGGTCAATTTTTGGGCAAGTGAAGCAGTCGAAAGTACCAGAAAAAAAAGCCCCGACAGGGCATAACGTTGAAAGAAAAAAGTTGCCTTTTTTGTCAACGTCGTGTTCTGTCGGGCAGTTTTCGTAACGATTTTTAAAAAATAACGCATGGTTGTAATGGGTTTTTGAATGACTACGGGACAAAACTAATGAGGCTCTTGGCCAAAGTAGGTTAATGGTCGTAGAAACAATGTTAATTAAGGTTAATGCCAAAAACCCTATCTTTGCAAATACTCATCTTAGACATCTTCATTCACCATGCATTGCTACTTCAACGGTGACATTATCCCTGTCGAACAGGCTTCTGTCAAAATCAACGATCTTGCTTTATTGCGCGGCTACGGCTTATTTGACTACTTCCGTACCTACAACGGCGTTCCGTTTGAGTGGGATGGATACTGGGCGCGTTTTACCCGCTCGGCCGAAGTGCTACGCCTGCCCGTGGCCCTTACACAAGCCCAAACCGCCGATGTATTGGCAGAACTCTACAAACTAGCCGACAAACCAGATATTGCCTACCGTTTTGTCTTAACTGGCGGCTATTCGCCCGACAGTGTCAGCGTGGTAGAGCCCAATTTTTTGATTATTGCCGAAAACCTGCCCAAAGACAACCCCGAAGGGCGTTACCGAGGCATCAAAGTGCTACCCTTTGAGTTTGTGCGCGACCTACCCGAGCTTAAAAGCACCAATTATCTCCACATGATTCGCCTAGCCGCCGAGATGAAATCGCAGGGAGCGGCCGATTTATTATACCATAAAGACGGCGAAGTAAGTGAATTAACGCGCAGTAACTTCTTCATTTTCAAAGGCGATACACTCATCACGCCCGACCAAAATATTTTGCACGGCATCACGCGCCGAGTGGTGTTGGAACTGGCCCAAAAAGATTTTAAGGTAGAAATTCGCCCGCTAAAACTGGAAGAACTGGAAGAAGCCGACGAAGCCTTTACCACCAGCACAACCAAATGGGTGATGCCCGTGGTGCAAATTGGCCGTCAAATTGTGGGCGACGGCAAGCCCGGTGTCAGAACCTTGAAGCTATTGGAGCAGTTTGAGGAATTGGTGACGGGGTATGGATTGGTAAAGGCATAGTTTTTTTGCGGCTTATTCTCAATATTTTTAGGTTTTAACGTTCTATCTACCGCTTCTTTTAACCAATAATATTCCCATGTCTATCACCAATCCTGCCGAGCTGGTCGGCATGAAAAAAATCAGCGAAGCCGTCGGCACTACCCTCCGAAAGATGCGCGAATACGCCCGTCCTGGCATGACAGCCAAAGAACTAGACGATTACGGCGGACAAATACTCCAAGAATTTGGGGCCAAATCGGCCCCACGCCTTACCTATGGTTTTCCGGGATGGACGTGCATCAGCCTCAACAACGAAGTAGCGCACGGTATTCCTTCAGAACACAAGATTTTAAAAGAAGGTGATTTAATTAACATTGATGTTTCGGCCGAACTCGGCGGGTTCTGGGCCGACAATGGCGGATCTTTTGTGTTGGGCGAAGACAAAAACAATCACCTGAAACTTGTCAACGCCTCGAAGCAGATTTTACACAAAGCTATTCATCAAATCAAAGGAGGCGTCAGAATTGCCGATATTGGAAAATTGATTGAAACCGAAGCCAAAAAATCAGGCTATCGGGTCATCCGCAACCTTGTCGGACACGGCGTAGGTAGAAGTTTGCACGAAGCACCCTCCGAAATTCCTTGTTTCTATGATCGCTTCAACACAGGCCGTTTCAGAAAAAACTCCATCGTAGCCATAGAAACCTTCATTTCCACCAAAGCCACGCTTGCACACCAAAATGGCGATGGGTGGACGTTTGTGACCAACGACGGCAGTTTTGTAGCCCAACACGAGCATACAATCATGATTACCGACGGAAAACCCGTGATACTTACCGAAAGCAACGAAATT
>JAIXUT010000081.1 GCA_027483385.1 Alphaproteobacteria bacterium | reverse complement strand
TTCAGGGCCTGCACCAGGGCTTCGCGGGCATCCATATCCAGGTGGTTGGTCGGTTCATCGAGTAGTAACAAATGCGGGGTATGAACAGACATAAGGGCAAACAGCAGCCGCGCCTTTTCGCCGCCCGAAAGCGTGCCGATGCGATTGTCAGTCAGCGGTTTACCAAAACCAAAGCGCCCCAGCTTGCTGCGCACCTCGGTCTCGCTGCCTGTGCCCAGGGCGCGGGCCATGGCTTGGTAGGGTGTTTCGGTAACGTCGAGTTCATCGGTCTGGTGCTGGGCAAAATAGCCCACCCGCAACTTGCCGTGGCTGCTCACTTTCCCCGCCAAGGGCGCCAGCTTGCCCGCCAGCAATTTCATGAGCGTGCTTTTGCCGTTCCCGTTGGCACCTAATAGCGCAATACGGTCGTCGGGTTCTAATTGGTTGCTCAGGTTTTTCAGCACGGGGGGGGCTTTGCCGTAGCCCAAATCGATGTGCTCGAAGGTGAACATCGGGGGGTTTAAAGGGTCGGGCTGGGGGAAGACAAACTTCACGCTGCGGTCGGCCATCACGGCGTCCACCACGCTCATTTTCTCCAGCGCCTTCAGACGGCTTTGCGCCTGGCGGGCCTTGCTGGCCTTGGCCTTGAATCTGTCCACAAACGCCTGCATGTGGGCACGCTGGGCAGTTTGCTTTTCGTACAGCTTTTGCTGGTTCATCAGGCGCTCGGCCCGTTCGCGCTCAAAGGTGTCGTAGTTGCCGGTGTAGGCGGTTACCTGCTGTTTATCGACGTGCAGGATGTGGTCGGTACATTTGTTCAGCAGGTCGCGGTCGTGGGAAATAACGAGCAGTGTTTTGGGGTAGGTAGCCAGGTATTCCTCCAGCCACATAATCGCTTCCAAATCCAGGTGGTTGGTGGGTTCATCGAGCAGTAAAAAATCGGGCTGCCGAAACAACGCACCAGCCAACGCCACACGCATTTGCCAGCCGCCCGAAAAATCGGCCAACGGTTGCTGTAGCTGGTGTTCCTTAAAGCCCAGACCGGCCAATACGGCGCTGGCGCGGGCAGGGGCGGCGTAGGCATCGATATCGTTGAGGCGTTCAAAAATTTCGCCAAGTTTGTCGCCATCGGTTTCGGTTTCGCACGCCGCCAGCAATTGCGCCCGTTCGGTATCGGAAGCCAGTACCACTTCCAGCAATGGCGTTTGCGGGTTGCCAATATCCTGGCGCACCATGCCCATGCTAAAGCGTTCGGCTAGCGAAATGGTGCCGCTGTCGGCCTGCAGTTCGCCTGCAATGAGTTTAAACAGGGTACTTTTGCCCGCGCCGTTGGGGCCCACCACGCCCACCTTCCAGCCCGGCTGGATGGTGGCGCTGGCGTTGTCCAATATCAGGCGCCCGCTGATACGGTAGGAAAGTTTGGCAATCGCGAGCATGTGCGCTGCCTAGCTTAAAGTAGGGCCTTTAGGCAAGCAGATTTACGCCCCAAGCAGGGGCAGCACCGTTGCAAGCACCACCAAATGTTGGCATGTTGGGCCATGCAGCAAGGCACCCTTCACGAAAAAATTACCATCGCGCTCCCCGATGAAGCCGCCACCGCCACCTTGGCAGGTGCGTTGGCCACCATGCTGTGCGCGGGCGATTTGGTGCGGTTAAACGGCCCGATGGGGGCTGGCAAAACCACGCTGGTGCAGCATCTTTTGCGGGCACTGGGCTGGGCAGAGGCGGTGCCTTCGCCCACCTACACGCTGCTGCAAACCTACCGCACGGCGCGGTGGCAGGTGGCGCATCTGGATTGTTACCGCCTGAATTCTCCTGCCGAACTGGCGGCGTTGGGGCTTGAAGACTACCGCCAGTACGGGGTGGTACTGGCCGAGTGGCCCGAACGCGGGGGTGCGGCGCTCAGTGCCCAAGGCCCGAACGGGGGCCTCAATGGCGGTGACTTACTCCCCTACCATATTAACAGTATCGAAAACCCGGGTGTGTTAACCCTGGATTTACAAGGCGAAGGCAAAGGCCCACGCACCGCAACCCTGACGGGTTCGCCCAGTTGGCAGCGGCGCTTTGGGATGCTGTCTGCGCTTGGGGTACAGGCCGATGTGCCTTTAACGCGGGGAAAATCGGAAGAGCAACGGCGGGCGTTTCTGGATGGGCTCGGGCTTACCAATTACAGCTTGCAAGGCCAGAGTGGTGACTGGAGCGGCCGCAGCTATGCCCGCGTGACGCTTGCCGATGGCCGCACGCAGATGCTGATGGATTCTCCGCCGCCGATTGAAACGGTGGCCGAATATTGCGCGGTGGCCGACTACTACCGCAGCATTGGCCTGACCACCGCCAGGATTTATGGCCGCGACGACACCGCAGGCTATTTGCTAACCGATGACTTTGGCGACCGCACCCTCTGGCACGCCATGGGTGCGAAGGGGCCGCAGGATGGCCCACCGCTGGAGCAATCGGCGTGGTTTCGCGTGGCGGCGCAGGCTTTGGTGCGGCAGGTGCGAAGTGCGCCACCCGCGTGGGGCCGCCAGTATAACCGCACCGACTGGTGGATTGAAGGTGTGCGCTTCACCAACTGGTACATGCCGTTTGCCACTGATGAAGCGACGGCGCTGGCCGACTACGCCCGCTGGCAGGCCCTCCTGATGCCGCTGTACGAAGTGCTGAACACCACCCCGCGTGGCCTGATGCAGTGGGATTGCCAGAGCCCCAACAGCATGTTGCTGGGCCCCGAACCCAGCCTTGAAAATTACGCGTTGATAGATATTCAAGATGCCCGCATCGCCCCCGTGGCGCAGGACGTGGGGCTGCTGGTGCGGAATATTCGGACCGCGCGGCACGATGCGGATGAGGAGGCGGTGATAAAGGTGCTGCTTGAGGAACTTGGGCTCGAAGAAGCCACCCTGCGGCGGGCGGTGGCGGTGGGGGCGTGGCACCATATGGTGCGGATTTTGGGCGGCCTGACCCGCTTGGCGGTACGCGATGGCCGCCCAGGGCCTGCCCAAGCGTATCTGGCCCGCACCTGGGAAGTGGCCGCGCAATGTGCCGCCGACCCTTACGCCCGTGAGGCGTTGGCCGAGGCTTGGGAATTTATGCTGCCGTACCGCGAGGCTGGATTGCAAAAAATTGCCCAGCTGAAGGCTGCCGCATGAGCAAACCAGCCCCCCGCGTGGCGATGATTTTGGCGGCGGGTCTTGGCACGCGGCTGCGACCAATCACTGAAAGCTGCCCCAAGCCCTTGGTGGCAGTCGGTGGCGTACCGATGATTTTTCGGGCCCTGCAGGCCGTGGAAGCCGCAGGCGTGGCCCGCGCGGTGGTAAATACCCACCATTTTGCCGAAAGGCTGACAGCCGAAGTTACCCTTGCCCAGCAGCAGGGAAAATTTGGCAAGCTGGAAATAGTCTTTAGCCACGAGCCCGAGCTGCTGGAAACGGGAGGCGGCATCAAGCACGCCCTGCCGCTGCTGGGAACGGGCCCCGTGCTGGTGATTAACAGCGACGCGGTATGGCCAGAAAGCCAAATTCCATTGCTCGCCCCCTTGTGTGCGGCGTGGGAGCATCAGCCGCCGCATGCGCAGGCGCTCTTGGCGCTGGTAAGCACCGCGCGCACCCAGGCCTTTCAGCCCAGTGGCGACTTTTTACTGGAAGAAGATGGCACCTTGAACCGCGACGGTGACCGCGCTGATTTTGATTATATTTACGCGGGCGCGCACATTACCGAAACCGAAAAGCTGGCAGCGTTTGGCTTGCCAAAATTTTCTCTCAATTTGGTCTGGGAAGCGATGCGCGCCGAGCACGGCCTGAAGGGCTGGGTGTACCCAGGGCCGTGGTGCGAAATGGGCACGCTGGCGGGCCTTAAGCGGGCTGAAGAATTGCTCGCAAGCGTACCTGAGGTTCGCTAACGTGCAGCCCGACCAGTTACGCCACGCCGTGATGGCCCACGGGCCGCGCAGCGATTGGGGGAATCTGCGCGTGGTGGTGCCACACCGCGGTGCGGTACGGGCGCTGCAGCAGGCCCTGTTGCCCGCAGGGGCGGGGCTGCTGCCGAACATTGTTGCGCTGGCCGACCCCGAACCCTTTGCCGCCGATTGCGGCCTAAGTTTACCGCCCCCGGCCAACGGCTGGCCGCTGCGGGCCCAGGCGTTGCGCTTGCTGGTTGAAGCACACCCAAACCTGCTGGTGGGCAGCCTGATTCCCCGCACCGAAGAGCTGCTGCAAAGCCTGAACTTACTGGCCGAGTACGCCATTACGCCACAGCAATTACGCGCCAGCGTGCCCGAAGAATTGCAGGAACTCTGGGCCAGCCAAGGGGCGGTGTTGTTGCAGCTGTGGGAAGCTTCGGCCGCGCAGGCGGTGCAATTTTTACCTGCCGCGCGGCGGCGGGTGGTGTGGCAGGGCCTGACCAAGAATATCTTGGCCCAACCGCCTGCCCCAACCCTGTGGTGGGGGCCTGCGGCGGCCACGCCAACGCTGCAGCAATTTCAGGCGGCGGTGCAGGCCACCGATGTGCCGTATATCACCGTCAGCAGCCCGTGCTATACCTTAAGTGCTGCCACCCGCTGGGAGGAAGTTCAGCGCCTGACCCTTTGGGTGGCCGCGCAGTTGCAACAAGGCGCCACCCGGGTGGGCGTGGTGGCCAGTGGTGCCCAAGCCGAGCGACTGGCGCAGGAAATTGACCTGCGCCTGGGCGTGCGCGCCACCACCACGGGCGGCACGCGCTGGGGTGAAACGGCGGCGGGTGCTGCATTGCTGCATGCGGCCTTGCGTTGGCAGCACAGCAGCAAGGAACTTTCGATGGAATACTGGTTGAACCAGTTGCCGATTGACCCACGACCAAATGCGCTACAGCGCGTGCTGGAAGAACTGGCCGTACTGCCCGGGCGCTGGGCGGGCAGTGTGGCCTATGCGTGGTTGCGGCAGGCCTTAACTGCGCTCGCCAGCCACGCCGAAGACGCGCTGCTGCCCGACCCGCGGGTGCAGATTCTCCCCGCTCATGCTGCCACCCAGCAACCTTGGGATGCACTGGCGATTGCCGATGTGGTGGAAGGGGTGTGGCCTGCCCAGGGGGCTGCGGGGGGGCTTAGCCAAGCGCAGCGCCGTGCGTTGGGCCTGCCCGATGCTACCCAACAGGCCGCGCACGCCCAAGGCCTGTTACACCAGTTGCAGCACCAGGGTGCGGGGCAGGTAGTGTTCGGGCGCAGCCTGCACGATGAAGCGGGTAACCCGCTGCTGCCATCGCGCTGGTGGCCCAACCATGTGGCGCCGCTACCAGAACGTGTGATGCCGCAGGTATGGGTGCGGCCACGGCCCAATGCCACGCTGGGTGTGATAACCCCTGCCGTGCCGCCTGCTAAACTTTCCCCCAGCCTGCTAGAGGCAATCCTTGGCTGCCCGTACCGGGCTTACGTGGGCCGTGTATTAAAGTTAGAAGCACTGCCGCCCCTCACCTACCAGCCCGACCTCCGCGAACGTGGCACCTTGCTGCACGCTTGGCTGGCTGCTGCGGCGCGGCAGTATGCACAGGTGGCACCCGAACAGGTGGCGGAGGTAACAGAATTTTTGCGCCAATCGGCACGGCAACTGGTGGCCGAGATTGGCGTGCTGGAACGGGCCCTATGGCTGCCAAAAATGCTGAAGCTGGCCCCTGCGTTGGCGCAGCAGTGGGCGGCGAGTGGGGCCAGCATTGGCGCGGAGGTTTGGCTTGAAAGCAGCTTGGATGAGCTGAAAATTCATGCCCGTGCCGATGCATTGTTGGCCACTGCCAACGGCACCACGGTGGTGGATTACAAAACCGGCACCCCGCCCACCAAGGCCCAAATTGTGCGCGGCGAAGCGCCCCAATTGGCGGTAGAAGCCTGGCTGTTGCAGCAGGCGGGTAGGCCGCTGGCGGGACTGGCGTACTGGCACCTGAAAGGTTACGGCGCCGACCCTTTACCAGTACCCAAAACGCTGGCGCCGTATGAACTCATCGCCTCTGTGGCGCCAACCTTGCAAAAAGTGGCGCAGCAGTATTTCCAGCCAGGCAGCAGTTGGCCGGCCTTGCCCGATGCCGAAGGGGCGGGAATTGTGGCCACGGGTACTTGTGCACGCTGCGACTTCGCAGGGGTCTGCCGCCGCAGTGCGGTGGCGCAGCAACAGGCGGCGGCAGGTGCGGCATGCGCGTAAGTACTGCCGCCACAATGGCAGCCAATTACACCGATGCGGCCTTGCTTCAAGCGGCCGCCAAGGCGCAACAGGCGGCTTTTGGCCCCAGCCAAAGTGTGTATGTGGCGGCCAATGCAGGCACGGGCAAAACCACGGTGTTAACGCGCCGCCTGCTGGCCTTGCTGTTGCACGATGAGGCCCTGCAACCGCGCGAGATTTTGGCGCTCACCTTCACCCGCGCGGCAGCGGCTGAAATGGCAGTACGGCTGCCCAAACTGGTAGCCGAATTTGCCGCCTGCGCACCTGCCCAGCTGGCCGAGAAAATAACCACCGAACTTGGCTTGCCAGCGCTGCCAAACGCCAACGAACGGTTGGCCGAAATTTCTGGTTTGCTGGCGCAGGCGCCGCCGCTCATGACCACGCTGCACGGCTTTGCGCAGCATTTGTTGGCGGCCCTGCCAGCAGCGGCGGGGTTGCCCGAAGGCTTTGGCTTGCTGGATGAAGCTGGCCAGTGGCGGTTGCTGACTGACGTGCAGCAAGAATTGGTGCAAAATTTACCCGAAGCACTGGCGCCCTATCTGGCCACATTGCTGGATGAACTGGGCGAGCAGGGCTGGGACGATTTAACCAGCTTAACGCTGCGCAATTGGTGGCAGCTGGAAGCCCGCTTGCCAGGGCAGGGAGTGGCTGGGATTGCCACGTTGTTGGCACGCCTGGAAGCCGAGTTGGCGCTGCCGCCCGAGGCTCAGCTTTATGTGCCGCAAGTGCCCAGTACCCAGCAGCGAGACGTTTTAACCGCGCGGGGAAAGAACGTTACGAGCGAAGCGGCGTGGGTCGATTTTCTCTTGACCAAACTCGAACCCCGCAAGCGTATTTTAACTAAGGCCGAAGCGACGGGCCTCGACCCCGCCTTTTTGGCCGATTTAGACGCCAGCGCCGCCATGGTTTCCGCCACCTGCAAAGCCCGCAAGGCGTGGCGCGGCTTTAAATTAACCGAAGCGGTGCTTACCTACAGTGCTTACGTGCAGATGGCGTACAGCTATGCCAAACAGCAGCGCGGCATGCTGGATTTTGCCGATTTGCTGCGGGCCCTGAATACCGTGCTGCACAGCAGTGCTGAAAATACCGCCGCCCAATGGCTGTGGCATCGCCTGGATCGCCGCTTCAAGCATCTGGTGGTGGATGAAGCGCAAGATAACAACGCCGCCCAGGGGAGGGTGGTGCAGTGGCTGACCGCGCAACTGCTGGCGGGCGAGGTAGGCAGTACCCCGCGCACCGTGCTGGCGGTGGGGGATGTAAAGCAGAGTGTTTACCGTTTTCAGGGCGCCCGGCCGCAGGAGTTTTATGACCTGCGCGCCCTGATGCAGCGCTTGGCTCCACCCAAAGGCTTTACCCAGATTGAACTGACCACGACGTTTCGTAATGGCAGTGAAATTTTAAACTTGGTGAATGCCGTGTTTGCCAACCCTCTGTTGGCCGAGCTGGTGCAGAGCGAAGCCGCGCCCTGGCCCACCCACCGCACTGTGGTACCAGGCCGCCCCAGCCGCGTGGAGGTGTGGCCACTGGTGGGGCGGCAGGTAGCGGAAACGCCCGCTGCGGCAGAGGCAGAGGCCCCCGCACACTGGCCGCTGGCGCACGAACGGTTGGTCACGCAGCGGCCCTCGGCCAAGGTGCAATGCCTGCAGCAGCTGGTTGGCTGGGTGCAGGCCCAGTATGCTGCAGGGGTGGTACTGCCTAGCACCGGCCAGCCGCTGGCGTATGAGGATGTTTTGGTGCTGGTGCAAACCAATGCCACCGCCAAGCTGGTGGCGGGGCTGTTGCGGCGGGCCGGGGTGCCCGTGGCCGCGCCACGCGGCGAGCCACCGGCAGCAGTGCAGGACGTGCTGGCGTTGCTGCGGGTGGCGTATAACCAAGCCGATAATCTGGCCTTGGCGCAGGTATTGAAAGGGCTGGAGGGCTGGGATGATACCCAGCTGGCCAACCTTGGGCAGGCGGCGGGCGACGGTGCTTGGTGGGAGGCCTTGCCTGAAGACAGCGGCCTGCGGCTGTGGCTGGCCCAGTTGCCGCAACCCCTTGCGCCTGCGCGGTTGGTGCAGGCGGCGGTGGCGCAGTGGGGCCTCGATTTGGCGCAGTTTACGCCCTTACTGGCCTGGGCCGAGGCCGCGCACGCCACGCCCGACCCACGGCTTGGCCCGGTGGGGAGCCTGGTGCAGCGCCTGGAAACCGAGGCGCTGCCCGTGGTGCCTGCGGCGGGGGTACGGGTGCTGACGTTGCATACCGCCAAGGGGCTGGAAGCGCCGCTGGTGGTGCTGGCCGACGCAGGCGAACCGCTGGTGGATTTGGGCAAGGAGCGGTTGCTGTGGGGCGAAGGGCTGGTGCTTTATAAACAGGGCGAGGGATTAAGCCGCTTGGAAGATACGCTGCTGGCCGACCTTGCCCACAACCGCACGGCCGATAGCCTGCGGGCCCTGTATGTGGCCACCACCCGCGCCGCCGACTGGTTGGTGGTGACGGGCTGGAGCAGGGCCAAAAACCCAACTTCGGGCCCCCAAGAGGCTTGACTCCACCCCTTGGCCGCGCTAATGGGTGGCGAATATGAAAGAAAGACTACGGCCATGCCGCACCCGATTATTGCCAAACTAGATGCCGCCACCGCAGCTGCGGCGAAGCCTAATGGCTTACCCGATTTTGCCGTAGGCGACACCCTGCGCGTGCAGGTAAAAATTGCCGAAGGCGACAAATTCCGCCTGCAAGCCTTTGAAGGTGTTTGCATTGCCAAGCACAATAAAGGTGCGGGCACCAGCTTTACCATGCGCAAAATTTCGTTCGGTGAAGGCGTTGAACGGGTGTTTCCGCTCCTCAGCCCCACCGTGGATAGCATTACTGTGATGCGGCGCGGTGATGTGCGGCGCGCCAAGCTGTACTACCTGCGTGGCCTGACGGGTAAAGCTGCCCGGATTAGCGAAAAAGCTCGTAAAATGGGCCTGACCGTGAACCCTGCCGAATCCGCCAATGCCACTGAAGCGGCCGCCGCCGAAGCCAGCCAAGCTGCCGCCGCCACAGCAGCAGCCCCAACTGCCTAAACGAGAGGCAGGGTGAAGCTTACAAAGGGGCCTTGATGGGCCCTTTTTGCTGGCCTTGCTTGGCCTTATTGCGTAAAGTTACTTGCGTATGAATGCTTCTGCCGCTTTCAGCCCCGCCCAAGCGGCGCTGCTTCATGATGCCGTGCTGGCAGGCCTGAGTTTCGATTTACAAGAGGCCCCCGCGGTGTGGCTGAACCAGCCGGCTGTGGTAGCTGGCAACCAGGCCAAATTAAATGCGCCGCAAAGTGCTGCCCCTCTTGCATCACCTGTTCCTGCTGTTCAACTGGCAGCAGTGGTCACTCCTCCAGCAAGCGTGTCCGCCCCTGAAGTGGGGGGGAAATGGCAGGTTTGGCAGGAATTGCCCGCGCCGACTGCCGAGGCGCAGCCGCAAGCCACGCCCGCCGAGCGGGTGGCGGTGGTGGTGGCAGCCGAACCCCCGCTTGCGGGCGCTGCTATGGCGCTGTTGGCAAATATGCTGCAAGCTGTGGGTTTGCAGGGGGCAACTCTCGCGATTATTGGCCTGGCCGGGCAGGCCAGCAAAAGCCAGCAGGTTGACGCCAAAGCCGCCTTGGTGGCGGCCGTGAATGCCACGCAGCCGACCCGTACATTGGTACTGGGGCAAGGGGTGCTCGGGGTTTGTTTGGGCAAGCTGCAAGGTGTTGAAGGTTGGCAGGCCGCGCCCGTGGCGTTGGGGTTTGGTGGGGCGGTTGGCGTGACGTTTCCACTGGAATTGCTGCTAAACAAGCCCTTGTTCAAAAGCCTGTCTTGGCAACATTTACAAGCCTGGCAAACGCAAAAACCCGAGGTTCCCCATGGCGCATAAACTTTGGTGGCTGATTGGCGTATTCTGGGCCTTGCCAGTGTTGGCCGAGGTGCAGCTGGGGCGCGGTGAACCGCTGACTTCGCCGCGCCCACAGGCCGCCTTTGCCAGTGTGGCCGCGCCGCTGTTGCCTGAAGAGCTGGCGCTGGAGCCTGCGGCGGGGAATTTACTGGATGAGCGGATTGATGCGGCGCCTGCAGAGGAAAATTTGAACCGCGCGGCGCGGGGCGCCGATATTCTGAGTCGCGCTGAAATTCGGGCCACCAAGCAGGCTTTTAAAGCTGCGCGGGCAGGCCAAAAACCAAATCTGGCGGAAGTCCCCAGCCTGCTGCGCGGCCATGTGCAGGCGGCGTATTTGCTGGGGCCCAAAAAAGCCACGGCGGCCGATTTAAATGCGTGGCTGGAACGCTACGGCAACCTAAGTGTTGCCAGCGACGTTTACAGCCTGGCCGAAGCCCGGCGGGCGCGGCCCAAAGAAGTTTGCACCACCAAGACCGAAAAGGTGAAAGTGAAACAAAAGGGCAAAAAGAAGCCTACCACCCGTAATAAAAAAGTGCGCAGCTGCCGCATGGTGGGGGAATGGGGGCCGCTGCCGCCCAAAACAGCGGCGATGCTGGCGCGGGAAACCCGCCAAGCAGCGGCGACTGAAACCGCCAACCTGCGCCGTGCCGCGATGGCGCCCGCTGGCCGCGAAGCCGCCAGCCAAGCCTGGCGTCAGCGCAGTGGCGGCAACTGGGCGGGGGCCTTAAGCACGTTATTAACGCCTGGTACGCGCAGCGCCATGGGTGCTGCTGCCTGGCAGGAAGAACTGGTGCGGATTGCCGATTTTTACCACGGCAAGCGCGACTGGCCTGCGACCTACCGTGCTGCCAGCCAGGCCGCGCAAGTACAGGGGCCAACGCGCGATGAAGCCTTGTGGTTGGCAGGCTACGCGGCCTACCGTTCGGGCGACCAAGCGCACGCCGCCGAATTCTGGCAAACGCTGGTGAAAGAAGAGCCCAAGGGCGGCAAACACTATGGCCGTGCGGCCTGGTGGGCGGCGCGGGTGCTGGAAGATATGGGCCAAAATCGTCAGGCCCGCACCTTGCTGGAAGCGGGCGCGCAAAAGCCCTTAACCTTCTATGGCCAACTGGCCGCGATGAAGCTGCGCAATGAGGCGACTTTAAGTTTTGCCGCCCCAGGTGTGCCTTCGGCAGGGTTGCAAGCTTTGCTGGAAAATATCCAGGCTCAGCGCGGCTTGGCGCTGGCGCAGGTAGGGGAATTTGAACAGGCCGAGGCCGAGCTGCGGGCGGCCACCTCAAGTCTCCCCACCCAGGCCACGCAGGCCTTGGCAGGGGTGGCGGTGGCGCTGGATTTACCCAGCACCGCCCTGCGCACCGGCCGCGATTTATTGGAAGAAGGTGTTGAAGCCCCAGGCGCCCTGTTTCCCCTGCCCACCTGGCAACCGCAGGGGGGGTGGAAATTCGACCGCGCCTTCATGCTGGGGCTGATGCGGCAGGAAAGTGCCTTCCAGCCGACCATCGGCAGCCGCGTGGGGGCACAGGGCCTGATGCAGATAATGCCTGCCACAGGCCGTTATATTGCGGGCATGACGGGGCGGAATTACAAGGGCCAGGCCGACCTGCATAACCCTGCGATGAATATGGCAATGGCGCAGGATTACCTGAATTACCTGAGTAAAAGGCTAGATAACAACCTGCTGATGGTGGCGGCAGCGTACAACGGCGGGATTGGCAACGTGCAGCGCTGGCGCGCGCGCGGCGTGACGCCCGACAGCGACCCGTTGCTGTGGCTGGAAAGTATCCCGTTCGATGAAACGCGGGACTACGTGGAAAAGATTATGCTGAATTACTGGCTGTATCAGCAGCGCCTGAATGTGCCGCGCCGAAGCTTGGCGGCAATGGCCGACAACCGTTGGCCAACGTGGTAGGGTTTAACAGAAATAAGGCCGCAGGAACTATTCAATGCCACGACTGCTGCTTGGAGTAGATGAAGTTGGCCGTGGCCCGCTGGCGGGGCCGGTGGTGGCCTGCGCGTGCCATTTGCCGCCTGAACTAAGTGCACCATGGTTGGCCGAATTGGCCGACAGCAAAGTTCTTACCGTCCCTAAGCGGGCCAGGCTCGCGGCCCATTTGCAGGCGGTACCGCATGCCCTGGCCATTGCCAGCGTGGCGGAAATTGATGCGCTGAATATCCGGAATGCCAGCTTGCTGGCGATGCGGCGGGCGGTGGAGAGCTTGGTGGCGCAGCTTGGTGAAAATTGTACGGTGGTGGTGGATGGCAACGTCCTCATCCCCCAGTTACATGTGCCGCAAGAGGCAATCGTGAAAGCCGATGCCAGCGTACCGTGCGTGAGTGCGGCCAGCATTCTGGCCAAAGTATTCCGGGATGAGCTGATGACCAACTTGCACGCCAAGTTTCCCCACTACGGCTGGGCCAGCAATGCGGGTTATGGCAGTGCCGCGCACTTGGCGGCGTTGCAGCAGTATGGGGCTACGCCGCATCACCGCACCAGTTTTTCGCCCGTGCGGGCGGTGCTGCAAGGAATTGCCAATGCGGCCTAAACCAAAAATTCTCATCAACGCCCTGCACACCACCACGGGCGGCGGGCTGATTTATTTGCAGGGAATTTTGCCCGAACTGGCCCGCGACGGGCGCTTTGCATGGCAGTTACTCATCAGTGCTGCAACCCGCCAGAAACTTGATATTCCAGCCAACATTTTGGTGCGCGAAGCCCCGAGCTTAAATTTTGGTGTTTCGCACCTGTGGGAGCAGTTGTGGTTGCCCGTTCTGGCGCGGGTCTGGGGTTGCCGTGCGGTACTTTCCAATGCCAACTACGGCCCGCTCTTGGCCCCGCGCGCCAGCGTGATTTTACACACCACCCCACGGGCAGCAGCAGCGTGGGAAGGGGCGTACTGGAAGCTTTACTGGGCACTGTTAAAGGTGCTGACTCAAGTGTGTGTGTGGCGGGCGCCCATATTTTACAGCGTGGCGCAGCATATTGTGGCCGATTATGCCCCTGCCTCGGCGCTGCAAAAATTTTACTTGGCACCACCTGGGATTGACCATGCCAGCTTGCCCGAGGCGGTGGTGCGCGACCCCAACCTGGTGATTGCGGTGGGCGATTTTTACCCGCAAAAAAACTACCCATTGCTGCTACAAGCGTTTGCCAAACTCCGCGAAGCGGCGCCCAAGGCACGCCTGATGATTGTTGGGCGGCCAGTGCAAGTGGCGGTGCGCGATGAGGTGATGGCGCTGGCGCGGAGCCTCAACATCACGGCGGGCCTAACATTGGTGCCCGGTTTGCCGCATGACCAGCTATTAAAAGCACTGGCGCAGGCGGCGGTGTATGTAAGTACCAGCAGTGCCGAGGCCTTTAACATGCCCGTGCTGGAAGCGATGGCCTGTGCCACACCCGTGGTGGTGCTGGAAACGCCGTTCCAGCGCGAAGTGGCGGGCAGTGGGGCCGAGGCAGCGGCGGTATTCGTGCAGGCCGATGCAGGTGGTGACGTGCCCGCCGCTTTGGCAATTGCGCTGCTTGGCGTGTTAAGTAACCCGCCGATTGCCGAGGCCTTGGCGCGGCGTGGCCGCATGCGGGCCGCGCAGTTCAGCTGGCCCCAGACCGCCCAGGTGCTTGGCAATGGGCTGGCCAAAACTTTAAAGCTTGGTTAGGGTTTCGCTATGCAAGAAAAAGTACTGATTACCGGCGGCGCGGGGTTTATCGGGCAGGAGCTGGTGAAGCTGCTGCTGCAGCAGGGGTATGGGCTGGTGGTGCTCGATGACCTTTCGGGCAGCCCCGAGCCCGCACACCCTGGGCGGCAGTACGATTATACCTTTATTAAGGCCGATGTAGCCGACCAAGCCGCGGTGACGCAGGCGTTGGTGGGCTGCCAGCATGTGGTGCATTTGGCCGCGCTGTCTTCGGTGCCACAAAGCCTGGAACAGCCCGCGCAAACCTTTCGGCGCAACGTGCAGGGCACCGAGGCGGTGCTGCAGGCCGCCAGTACCGCCAAGCAGGCAGGAAATTTTGCGGGCTGGGTGGTTTTGGCCAGCAGTGCGGCAGTGTATGGCGCGCCTACTACTACGGCCGCGCTGACCGAAGCCGACGCCCACGGCGTGACGTTACCAAGCCCCTACGCCGCCAGCAAAGCGATGAACGAGCTACAGGCCAATGCATACAAAGCAGCCTTTGGCCTGCCCGTGGTGGCGCTGCGGCTGTTTAATGTGTATGGCGCGGGGCAGCCTGCCACCAACCCCTATGCGGGCTTTCTGGCCAAGGTGGTGCAAAGCGTGCAGCAGGGCACACTACTTTCAATTTACGGCGATGGACTCCAGACCCGCGACTTTGTGGCGGTTCAGGATGTGGTGCTGGCGATGAAAATGCTGCTGCAGCGCCCCATAAGCACACTGCCGCAAACCCCATTGGCCATCAATGTTGGGACGGGCACGGCGGTGACGCTGCTCGATACCATTCGGCAGGTGGTGGCGATTACCCGCATCAACCCGCGCGTGGAGTACCGCAGTGCCAGAGCAGGGGATGTGAAAACCAGCTGCGCCAATATCGCGGCGCTGCGCAGCGTTCTTCCCAACTGGCAGCCGCGCGTACTTTCCGAAGGCTTGCGGCTTTGGTTGGCGCCAGCCGTGAATAATTCCTAAATTTTTAAAAACCGGGGAGCTTGGCGCCGCTTTGGTCGGCCAGCAGGTGAAAGTGCAGGTGCGGCACTTCCTGTTCGGTGCCTGCGTTGGTGATGAGGCGGTAGCCCGACAAATTCAGGCTTTCGGCCACCTTGGCCACGGCTTGCAGCAGCAGGCCAAGTTCGGTGGGGGTGGCTTGGTTGACGTGGGCGATGCTGGCCAGGTGCTGCTTGATGATAATGATGATATGCACCGGAGCTTTCGGGTTTATATCATGAAACGCCAGCACAACGTCATCTTCATACACCTTGCGGCTGGGGATTTCGCCGCGCAGGATTTTGCCAAAAATGGTGGGGTTTTCAGAGACTGTATAGCGCATAATTTAGCTTAGAAAAAATGCATCACAAAAGAAAGCAAAAAAACTATAGTGAATCCCATAACTATTAAGTAAAGCCATAGCCCCTTCAACCGGTCATGGCGGCGAAGGCCGCCAACCACGCAATTTTTTTCGTGGGTCCCGGCCTGCGCCGGGATGACCGCTCTCACCTTTTAGAGTGTACTTAATAAGTATATGAACGGCTATAAAAAGGCCCAGCGCCTAAGCGCTGGCCGCCAGCTTGATGGGCGCAGCACCTTCGGCGGGAGGCGCAGCGACCACGTTGCTGCTGGGTTGCAAGGTAGCAAAGCCTTGGCGCAGATTGCGCAGGTTTGTCACCAGGGCGTCGCACAGGGAGGCACTGTTTTCAAAATCGATACGAATAAGTTGACGCATCAGGCCACCATAAATTTTCAGCAGCCGCACGGCGGCTTCGCCCTTGGTTTCATCGTGCTGAGAAATCAAGAACCCGACAATATCGCGCGCCCGCTGGGTGGCATTGTAGCGCCCCTGTACGTCGCGCCTTGCAATGGCATCCTTGGCCTGCAGGGTAAATTTTAAAATGCCATCGAGTAGCAGCAGCATGGCCTGGTGTGCCGAGGCCTGTTCCAGCTGCCGCTGCAAATAGGCGTGGGCCGAGTTGTTGGGGGTGGCGGGGCCGTAGCTCATGGCGATGTTCGGGTGTTACTGCTGATTGCCGCTGTCGACGTAGCTTTGAATGGTGTTGCGCAGGCTTTCAAGCTGCGCCAAAGCCGTTTCCATCCGCACGAAGCGGGCTTCGAGGTTCAGGCGGAAAATCTCGATACGGGTATCCATGGTTTCGATGCGGCTGGTGTAGTCGGTATTTTGCTGGGCCAGCTCGTTCACGGCCACATCCAGCCCGCCGACACCCGAACGTGACTGATCGTTAAAGAAATCGAAGAAGCGGTCGGCAATCCCGCGCGTGACGGTAATGGCAATATCGTTCACAGGGCCTAGGCTTGCCGCGCCCGCAAAAAATACCCCAAGCCCACTGCTCGGGCCACTGGCACCCGTAATGCTTTGACCAAGGTTGGTGGCGCTGCCATCGGCCGCCCCGCCCGCGCCGCTGCCAGCGGTGGTACGGAAGTTGGCGGTGGTGATATTGCTGCTGGCATCGGTGCCCGCAATATTGAGGTAATAGGTGCCGCTTTGGGTGTTACCTGTGCGGTTGGTCACGGTGGCGCGGCTATCAGAAGTCGTGGCGCTGAAGCCAAACAGCCTTTTCACGCCATCGACGTTGCTGAGCAGGCGGTTATCCAGCGCTGCGTCATCCACGGAAAGTTTGAAATCGGGGCCCAGGGTAATCCCCAGCTGGCTTAAGCTTTTAAAGCCGTCGGGGTTGGTGTCGGCGGTGGTGCTGACAAGTAAGCCCATCTGGCTGATGATATCACGCAGGCGCTGGTCGTAGGCCAGGGGGCCAAGTTCGTTGTCGCGCACAACGCCGTCGGCGTTGCGGTCGGTGGCGGTGCGTTGGCTGCTGTAGTAATCGCGCAGGTCGTTGTAATTTTCTACAAACCCCGCCACTGCGGTTTTGATGGTGTTGAGGTCGGGCTCGATTTTGAGCGTAATATCGGTGTTCGGTTCGGCTTTGATTAAATTCAACGTAATGCCGGTCAGCACGTCATCGATGGCATTGCTGCTGCGGGTAATGCCAGTCACGCCGTTGACGTCAATAATCGCGTCCTGCGCGGCAGTGAGTTCGGTGGCAATCGCACCACCGGCGGTGGTGAGGCCCAGCGCTTCAGGGATGGCATTGCTGCCACCAAAGGTAAGCTGATTGGCGACCCCTGTTTTGCTGCTGGTGAGAACCAAAATGTTGCTGGTGGGGCTGGCGCTGACAATCGTGGCATTCACGCCCGCATCGGCGGTGTTGATGGCCGAGCGCAGATCTTGCAACGTATCGGTGGCGGAAACGGTAATTGTCTTGCCATTTAAAGTGAAGCTGCCAGCGGGGATGCCAAGACCACTTAAGGGGATGTTGGTGGCTGTTTGGGCATCGGCGCGGATTTGCTGGGCGCGCGCGACCTGCTGAATTTTGATGGTATGTGTGCCGTTTTGCGCGTTGGCGCCAATGCTGGTGAGCAGCAGGCTGTTAATGCCGCTGGGCACAAAGCCGCCCGGGGCGCCAACGGCCGCGGCGGTACTGCCGCTGGCGGTTTTGCTGTTAAACACATCCACACTGCTGCCAGGGGCACTGCGCAGGGCGTTTAAGCTGCCAGCAAAATCAGCCGTTAGGCCTTTCAGTTCGGTGTAGGCGGCGGCCAGGGTGGTGTTTTGGGTAATGCGGGTTTCGAGCCGCACCGCAGGCTGACGGCGGGCCGCGACTTGGGCATCGATAATCGCTTTGCTGTCAATACTTGAAGACAGGCCTGAAATACGCACCTTGCCGTCGTCGCCGACTTTAATCCCGTTGGTGTTAATTGTACTCATGGCTTAATACCTTGGCCCATTCCTGATTGCACGGCTACATGCCGCGAGCTGTAGATTTATCTGGCCACGCCCAAGCGTGCCTGACAAGGCCACACGATAAGGCCAAGGGCTTTTAAACCTGGCCATCAATCACCACCCCGTTGCGCTGCTGCTGGCTGGCAAACAGCCCCAACACCGCACTTTCACTATACCCCCGTACCAGGCGACCACTGATTTGTTCCTGTACCTGCACCGCCTGGGCTACGGCGCCTGTTCGTGCGGCAGTATGTGGTAAATTTGCCGCAGGGGTTGGTATGGCGCCCGCACTGGTGGTCACCGCCAAGCCTTCATGCTGCAGCCATTGGCCTAAGTGGCCCGCCACTTCCTGTACCGCCCGTTGCAGCGCAGGGGCCAGAGCGAAGCCTTGGGGCAGGGTGGCAGGCTGCCAGCGGGTGCTGCTTGGCTGGAAAGCGGCTTCGGCGGCCTGCACTTCGGCCATGGCGGCGGCCGAGGCTTGTTTGGCAAGGTCGATGGCAAGCGATGGTTTTTTCATTTAACATATCTCCTAATTCTACTAGGCGGGCCGCTTTTAATACTTTTCTGGCCTTCCGCTCCGCACGTACTTACGTGTACGCTTGCGGTGCTCTGTCTGCGAAAATTATTAAAATCGTCTCCGCCTAGCGAATGATGAAATATGTTAAACATTCTAGCCGTTCCGCAGCAGCTCGAGTAGTAAGTACGTGCGGAGCGGAAGGCCAGAAAACTGGCAAAATCGACCTGCATAGTAGAATTGTAAGACATATTTTTAGCCGTTGCGCAGCAGTTCGAGTAATACATTCGGCAGCTGGTTGGCGCGGCTGAGCATCGCCACACCCGCTTCCAGCAGCGCCTGATTTTGCGTGTAATCACTGATTTCCTTACTAATATCGGCATCAAGCAATGCACTGCGGGCGGCCTCGTTGTTTTGCGTCACAATCCCCAGGTTTTGCGCCACTTGCTCCAGGCGCAGCTGCTGGGCGCCGACTGTCGCCCGGCCCTGATTCAGAATCGTCAGCGCCGCTTTAATGGCGTCGATGCTGATATCGGCGTTAATGCTGGTGCCGATATCGAGCAGGTTCACGCCTAATGCCACGGTGCTCATGGCGGGGATGTCGACGTTCAGTAAATCTTGCCCGGACGTAATCCCGCCGCCAATTTTATAGGTAAGGCGCGTGGCGGCGTTATCGTTCACGTAATCGCTGCCTACCAGCCCGGTACCAACGCCTAAGGTAAGGCTGCCGCTGGTAACCCCCGTGGTAGCCACCGTGGTGGTGGTGTAGCTGCCCACCAGGCTGCTGCCGATGGCGGGAGGTTGTAAGTCGGCATAGATTTCAATGGTGTTGGGCCCAGCTGCCGCCAAGTTTGTGCTGGCGGCCCCGCTGGCGCCCAGGGCCCCGCCATTCACGCGGTAACTAATCCCTGCCAAGGGGCCAAACTGCACCGCCGCACCCGTGCTGGTGATGGGCAAGGTCAGTTCACCCGTGGTGGCATTGTAGCCGCTGGCCAAGGCATTCAGGGCCAGACTGATATCTGCCGGCACGTTGGTGGTGGTAGGCACGTAGGCGCCACCCGCAATGGTAATATCGGGGCCATCGTTTAAGGTTGCGGTGGCGGCAATGGGGTTGCCACGAGCAAAGTTGCTGCCCAAGGTGAGGCTAATTCCAAGGCTGCTGAAGCCAACCTCCAGCGCCGCCCCACTGGCAATGTTCTGGCCAATGCCCGCGACGCCATCGAGCAGGGCGGTGATGTCGAGGGTCTGGCTTTGGGGGGCTAGGTCATCCAGACGGGTGACGGTCAGGCTTTCGGTGGTGGCGTCGTAGCTGATGCGCAGGGTACGGTCGGCCGTAATCAGCGCAGGGTTCAGCCGCACCTCGGTCACCCCCACCGCGGCCAGGCTGCTGGCGGCAGTATTGGTAAAGGCGCGGTTACCGGCCAAAAGTTTTACACCATTAAATTCCGTAATTTGCGCAATTCTATTCACTTCATTTTTTAACTGCTGGAACTCGCCGTCAATCAGGCTGCGGGTGGGGTCATCCAGCTGGCCGCTGCTGGCCTGGGTGGCCAGCGCCTGCATGCGAATGAGCAGGTTATTCACTTCGCTCAGCGCGCCATCGGCAATTTGCAGGGCGCTGACGCCCGCACTGGCATTGAGTGCCGCAGTCCGGAGCCCACTGTTAATAATTTTCAGGCTGGTGCCGACTGCTA
>JAIXUT010000076.1 GCA_027483385.1 Alphaproteobacteria bacterium | reverse complement strand
CACCGCCTACCGCCTCAGCATCAACTATGGCGAGGCTGAACCCGATTATCCTGAGTTTTTAACGGCCAACGACCTCATTCAATTCGTGGCAACCGCCAAGCAAGCCAAAGCTGAGCAGGTAGACCAACTCATTGACACCCTCGGAATTGAGCCGTTTTTATATCAACCTTCGGGAACTTACTCAAGCGGAATGCTAAAAAAAACGTCGTTGGCGTTGGCATTTTTGGGCAATCCTAAAGTAATTATTTTGGACGAACCGCTCATTACAATTGACGATTCTACAGTGTTGAAAGTATATGAACTTGTCCGCGATTACCACGCCCAAGGAGTCAGTTTTCTGTTATCATCCCATCAGGATTTTATGTTTGAGAAACTGCCGATTCAAACTGTTTTTCGCGTTAAAAATCAATCAATCCAACCAGAATCAATCCCAACCCATCGGCACTAAGTACGTTCGGTTAAATACTGCGCAGACGCAAAGCACCCCGTAGCGCCCCCCTTTTTCGGTTTTTCATTTTTTGGTTTTTCGGTTTTACATTTTTTAGTTTCCAATCCCCTTTCATCCCTTGCTTTCACTTTGGAACATCCTCTATAAAACCCTCGTAAGGGAATATTACCGCCAAAACACAGGCTTTTTGTTTTTGAGCCTGATGTTTGGGTTTGGTATTCTTCGTCCTGAAGACCACATTGCCCTGTCGGCCTACGTGTTTGCCTCCCCTTTTTTGCTAGTGTTGGTGTTTGGACTTTGGGCGTTGTACCACCTTAAAACCCTCTTTTTTGTACGGCAACGTTTCTTGTGGGACTCTCACTCTTTTCTGTTCGAATTGGTATTGATTCCCCCATCCACCCGTTGGCTTTTACTCTGGGGCATCCAAATGATGCTTTGGATGCCCGTATTGGCGTATGCCGCCTTTGTGGGTTATTATGGCTGGAAACTGGGCCAACCCGAAGCCGTCATTATTACGGCTGGTTATTTACTAATTTTGCCACTTACGGGCGTATGGGCGTACGAGTACCGACTATTTCGCCCCAATCCAGACACCCGCCTCAATCAACTTTCAGCCTTTTTCAATCGCCGATTTACGAAGCCTTATTGGTCGTATTTTGTGCTATATTTATTCAATAAAGTGCCCGTTTTACTGTTTTTGACCAAAGTTTTTACCTGCATCGTGGTCGTGGGAGTTTGTAAAATCTACCCCACCGATAGCTACGATGAGCGCCTGTTTTCGCTCGCGGGGGCCGCCATTGGTATGGTGCAAGTAGTGTTACTACTGCATTTATATGAATTTGAGCATGTCCAGCTACCTATGCTCCGCAACCTTCCCTTTACATTGGCGCAGCGATTTTACAAATACAGCGGTCTATTTGCATTACTTATGCTCCCCGAAACACTTTTTTTGTTTCGTTACCTCCCCAAAGGAATAGGTTTTTTGTATATAGTTGAGTGGTTTGGGCTGCTAATCAGTCTGCTATGGCTGATTTTCGGGCGTTTTTTACAGAAACACCATACCATGGAGCATTTACTAAAGCTTGGTATCTACACATTCATTGCGCTCTACTTTGTAATTATGTTTCGAGTACCCATTTGGGGGATTGTCGCCCTATGCCTTGGTTCGGGGATATTCCTGTTTCATCGGCATTATTATCGTTCCGAATACTTGATTGATTCCAAGGCACTGGATCCTCGCCCAGAAGATTAGCCGTTACTCCTCCTGTTTTCGGGTTTTCCTAAATTGAATGGCTCGGCTCGTAATACCCAAACGATTGGCCGCCTGGGCCACACGCCCTTTCTCGCGGCGTAAAGTTAATTCAATTGCCGTTTGAGTGGTCAAATCCCTCAGTTCTCGCAAGTTCAACCCCCGTTCTAATATCTTCTGAATGGCACTCTGATACTCATCGTTTGAAGAAGGCAACGATTCCGCCGAAATCTGACGCTCGGGGCGGTCAAGACTCGGAATATCGGCCAATGTAATCGGGCTTTTGCCTACATGCTGATTGGCAATCCGCTGAATTAATTGTTGTAATTCACGCACATTGCCTTGGTAAGAGCGGCAAGTCAAATAAGCCATAAGTGAAGCATCAATAGACGGCAAATCCCTTTTTTGGAAAGATTTTTCAAAAAAACGCTGCGCCAAAAGCGGTATATCTTCGCGTCGTTCTTCCAAAGATGGTACTTTACAAACCCACGACGAGATGCGATAATACAAATCTAGCCTAAATCTTCCGTTACGAACCTCTTCGTCCAGCAGTCGATTGGTGGCACCTACTAACCGAAAAACAGTTTTTTTCCAAAAATTATCTCCGATGGGTTTGTACATACCTTCCTGAACCACCCGCAATAACTCCGCCTGTAAGCGCAGGGGTAATTCGCCGATTTCGTCCAAAAAAAGGGTGCCATTATTGGCCAATGAAAACGCACCTTCACGGGCATTGACGGCGCCCGTGAAAGCCCCCTTTTCGTGCCCAAAAAACTCACTTCCTGAGAGTTCTGGCGAAATCGTAGTACAATCTACCAGCACTATATTTCCTTTGGGACGACGTGGATCAAAATGATGGACCAATCTGGAAAGCATCTCTTTACCAGTGCCACTTTCTCCGATAATTAATACCGAAGATTCTGAATACGTCGCAATTTCGATCATTTCACGAAGCGTATTT
>JAIXUT010000026.1 GCA_027483385.1 Alphaproteobacteria bacterium | reverse complement strand
CTGAGCCTCGGGGGTATTGCCTACTTCCTGCGGACTTGCCGGCAGCGTAATGACCGCTACGCAGTGATTGGTACCGGCCACGGCTTCCGTAAGCTCCTGCATAAAGCTGATGGTTTGATCGGCCAGACTGCTGCTTCCTGCTTTGCGGGCGGAGGCTTTGACACAATAGTCGGCTAACTCATCGACTAAAATCAGCGCAGGTTTGCATTTTTCAAGTACCGACTTAAATAGTCCGGCGGGAGCAATGAGTTGCTCGTCATTTTTTCGGACAATCTCGTAGGCTTCTTTTCCGCCCAATTGATAGGCTAATTCGCCCCAAATGGTTTGAATATGAACTCCATCGGCCGTTTTTCGACCGTTGGCTGCGTCGTTGGTAGTGTTGGTAAAAACTGCAATGTTAGCCGAGTCAAATTCGGGTATGCCGGTATAGCGAAGGAGTTCTTCTGTATAGGGGGATTCAATGACTGATTTGCCACCTTTGCACAAATGGAATAAGGAAATGAGCGTATGGGTTTTACCACCACCAAATCCGGTTTGAAGCGATATTACCCTATTTTCGGCGTCTTCTTTGCCGTTTAATCCTTTCAGTACGGTTTTGGCTATGTTCTTGAGACCTGCTGTAAAGTAGGTTTTTGAGAAGAAAGTGGTCGCATCTTTATATACCTCACGACCATTACCGAGTGCTACTTCAGCCAAGTTGGCCGCGAAAACTGACTCGTCCAAACGGCCCAAACGAATGTCAAAGTGCGGCTGCACTACCCTGAACCATGCTTGGGAGCCGGAGGGAAGGGTTTCGGTCACTTTTGGTTCCGGTTTGGGTTCCGAACCGGTACTTTCTTCCAGTTTTTTAAGCTCCTCTTCCAGTTCAGTCATTTTCAGGATTCGAGCGATGGTCCGCATGTGAATCCACGTTTTGGTGGCTTCGTCGGTTTCGATTTGCTCATTGTAATGGGCGATTCGGTTACGGGTTTCATAAATCTCACCCAGCCAGTTGGGTAAATCACCCGTTTTTTTCTCGAAGTCGGACCGAATTAAATGTTTGTATTTGATGGCAAAATGCTTGAAATGAGGATAATCCAATAGACCCATGGCTGTGCTTCCGCTGCGCAGGCCTTCATTCCATTTGGCTTTTTGGTCAGGAAGCAGTACCGTATTGGCGTATTCGGCGGGCCAGGTTTCGCCGTATTCATTAAGGAGTACCGATACAATATAAGGACGGAAAGCCTCAATAAAGACTACCAAGGCTTTGGTTAAGTTTTCTCGTTGGAGTTGTGTACTGTTCATACTCGTTGACTCGGATATTAAAATGAAAGAGTGCCTTGTATTACCTTCGATTGTTCAACTTGCCTGCTTTCTCGGATGAGGCTGTCGCGGTTGTTCAGTAAGCCGGTAGCCTGTTTGTGGTCATTGCAACCGGCGGGCAGTAATTCCAATAAGGAAGTGACAACGCGCCAAAAAGCCGATTCGGGGCTGTCGGCTACGGCGGAAATATGGGCCAGTAAAGGACTGCGATTGGCCCCGGCATAGAGGTGCATGGCGCGGTGTACCTGGTCGATGAGCGTATCCGTTTTATTTTCCCCCAGGCGTTTGTTGATGGCAATTCGTTCCTGATAATTACCAAGGGTTTGTTTGTTGCCCTTTTTGATCAGTAAATGCTCAGTAAAAAGCTCATTGACATTGATCGTCAAGCCGACTCGGCTGAATTTGGCGGCATCGTCAAAATCTGACTCGGCAAAGCCATAGAGTTGGAGCCAACCAATGTAAAATTTGGTAAAATCATCCCCATCAAAACCTTTAAGAAGTGCATTAAAAGCACTTTCACGGGCTAATTCCAACAATTCTGCTACGGTTACTTCGGTCCCATCGGCCTTTTCTACTTTTTTGTATTGACCGAACTCACTAACAGCTTGCCCAAAACAGGCCGTCAGTAAATCAGCACCTCGAAAACCCAATTTGTATAACTCAGCAACTTCTTTAGCTACAGTCTTTTCTACTGCTTTTTTCACCTCTTTGTAATTTCCGTAGCCTCTGCTTTCAGCGGGTTTACAGGATACTGTTACAGAAGACGCTAAAACAGCATTTGATAGGCCTAAACTTCGGTTTGCCATTTCGGTATCCATTGCCCAACTCCCGGTAATATTCATTCGGGCATCTAATACTGAATTACACAACGTTGTCCAAGCCTCAGTACTTTGATGGGCAAACATGACACTTACAATATCAGAGGTTTGATGCTCAATTGCATCGAATATTTGGGTTAACTTACTTTCAAAATGTTCCTTAGCCTCCTGTTTACTATCATTGTGATGATGTTTTAAGGCAGTACACTCTTCACTTTTGGGGGTTTGAGGGGTAGCAAAGTTCAAAGGGTAAATATCGCCTAATGTTCGTTTTAGCCATACATAGAAAAAATCAGATAAATCTGCGTAAGGAATGGCATCATAGTAGGGGGGATCAGTAATAACAGCTGTTAAATATTTGTCAGAAAATTGTGATTTATCACCACTACTGGCATTTTTTAGTTCAACTGAAAAAGAGTAATCATTCTCTGATTCGATATATCTAATAAGCCATTCTAATTGATTTAGGGCACTACCTGTAGAATTACAAAACATATTTGATTCAGGATAGTCAAACATCATAGCAATAGCTTGCTTTGAAAATGGATGTTCTAATTTTTCACCTGTAATATGCCATCTTCCAAATGTTGTATTTACTATTGAAACCCTATCAATTAAAATTCCCAAGTAAGTAATAATTGCTTTTCCATAATCTTCGTTGTTGGACAATAAATCCTGTTTAAGAAGATTTAGTTTTTGCACTAAATTTTGAAGGGCATATAATTGGCGGTTGGAAAATAAATCGCCCCATAATTTAAAGCCCCATGGTGTTGGAAATTTGCCGGTATGCTCTATCGGTAATTCTTCAGAAGGTTTCTCATAGCTTATGTCTACTTCATCAATTACTTGTAGGGCTTTTTCACTAGGCAAAGTATATTCTTTACCATTTTTGCCGTCCCAGAT
>JAIXUT010000202.1 GCA_027483385.1 Alphaproteobacteria bacterium | reverse complement strand
GCCGTTGAACCAGTGGTCTTTGGTAATGACCAGGCTATTAAGATTATAGGCCAACCGTCCGCCAAATTCATCCCAGCCGCCGCTGGCGCTGACCAACCCGGCCATTTGCTCGGCGGGTGTGGAGGTGACGCCGTGGGCGCCCGTGATGGGGGAACGGTCGTTAAAATGCCAGCCCGCAAAGGCAATGGGTACCAGCAGGGCCAGAATGGTGCCCTTGCCCAAGTAACCACGCACGGTGGCGCGCAGGCTCGGAACGGCGAGAATGAGCGCCAGCCCCACCAGGCTGGCGGCAAACAGGGCCAACCAGCTGGCACGGGCGCGGGCATAGACCAAAAAGACGGCGGCCAGCGTGAGTAGGATACTGGCCAGACTCCGTTCCCACCAGCTGCGGGCGGAGAGTACCAAATAAAGCATCAGCGGAATCATCATCGCGGTGTAGCTGCCCGCCAGGTTTTTATTGGCGAAGCTGCCACCTGGCACCGCACTTTGTAAAAAGTAGCTGGTGAGTTGATCGACCAAATGGGGCGACTGTGGCCACTGTGGGGTGACGTATTGCATCAGCTGCAATAGCCAGCCCAGGGCGGTGAACAGCGGGCTTAACAGCACGTAGGGTGTGCCAGCGATGGCAGCATTGAAGGTGGTTTGGTTAAAGCCATGGAACTGCAAAATCCCGATAAATGCCGTAATGCCGAGCGGGGCGGCCAGTGCCCATAGAAGCTTGCGCGCAAAGCCAGTGTTGGAGTTGCCGGGTTTGGCGATGAGATACACACAGACCATTAAAATGAGTTGGGCGTAGAGCGCTTTGATGAGAATAATCCCGCGCAGCCAATTGATCGCATCGAGCAAGGATACCGCCGCCCACACGGCCAACCCCCCTGCAACCCAAAGCTGGAGAGGGCCATATATGTTAAATTTAAGGTTCTTGCCGCCGCGCCACTGACCTCCGAGTAGTACCAGGCCAATCAGGCCGGCAAAAAAGCTGGTGGCCATCCAGCGGATATCGCCGCTGACTTCGGGGACGTTGAGATCGAAGTACAATGGCAGGGTGGCGGCAAAAAACAGCACCAACCACTGGGCCAGGCGGGTGGTGAAGGGCATTGCACCGGCGCCAAGGGCAGGGGTTTCATTTAAAACTACAGGCATTTGCGTGGCCGCAGCGGCAGCTTTTTTGGTGTTTTTTGCGTTCATGGGCCAACGCTACAAGCAGGCGGCCAAGCACCGCAACCGTGCTGCCTATGCGTGCGCCATTCCCTGCCAAAGCCTGCCTGCCGCCAGCAGCCAAATTTCCTGCCACGGCAGCAGGTGCAGGGTTTCTTGTAATCCTAAGTCATCACGCAGGTTAAAAAAGACGCGGCCTTCATCGGCTTGCACTGCCGCCAGCCTGGAAGGCTGGCCTAACGCCGCCACAAAGGTGGGGACGCGGGTGCCGTGCCAGCCTTGCAACCGTTGGCGCAGCAATTCGCGGCTTTGGGGGTTGAGCTCGGGTTCCAAAATCAGCACCAACCGCCCTAAGGGTTCGCTTTGCATGATGAAGTTTGCCTTTCATTCTGTGGTTTACGGCAGGGATGAGGGCGCTTTAAGGCAATAAATTCAATTGGCTTGAGGATGATTCATGAAAATGAAAATTATTTACCGACCCCTCTTGCATATTGGGGATACGTCCCGCACACTGTTATTCGTATACGAGAGACCAACCATGGAAAGTCTATCAATTATGAGCGCCCTCCGCCAACCTCAATTTGACACCAGTTTTGAAAGCCGCTTGGCATCAGTGGACTTAACCGCTGTAATGGCCCATGTCGCAACCGACACTGGACTGGGTGGCACTGATTTAGCCCGTGCTGAATTGCTATATCGGCAGTTTTTAACTTTGAAAGCCCGCTACCCAGCGACCCAAATGGTACCACCAAAATTGGTTGACGAAGTTTGGCATGCGCACATTACATTTACGCGGCAGTATTTTTTAGATTGTGATTTGTTGTTTGGTGAATATTTGCACCACTCGCCCGACCTAGCTGATTCTGTCTCCAGCTTTGAGCAGGTGACTTTACCTGCGTACCAGGCAGAATTTGGTGTAAATTTGAAAGCCTATGGGATTGCAAGCGCTGCGAGCTGTGCAGGTTAAGATTTTAATAAAATTGTCTGAATGTACTTCTCTGTTTGATATGTCAGGCCCGTTGGTACATTAATATTTGAACGGATAAGATTGTTTGAATGTGTAGGGGGTGTCAGCTTTTTAAGCTGCCATCCATTTTTTTCGAGCGATACTAGCATTTCTTCCCTAAATTGCTGACGAGGGAGCTTTTTGTTAAACCCTTGACCGTAAGGTAAAGTTGTAATTAGTAAGCCATTTGGGCGGAGTACTCTTTTAAGCTCTTCTATTATTTCGTAAAAACCTATATTAGTTTCAGCCAAAAACGGAATTTCCATAAGGCTTAAATGGGCAAACACCACGTCAAAACTCCCGCTTTTATAAGGTGCCAGGCGGAGGTCTCCCTGCTGCACGCAGCCGATGGGGAGGCGTTCGCTTTTTTCCAGTTTGTGGCAAAGTTCGACGCCTAGGTCGCTTAATTCGAGACCGTGAATACGGATATTGGGCATAAACTTGTGCATATGCGCCAAGTGCCGGCCATTGCCGCAACCAGCATCCAGCCAGTCGAGATCTTTTTTGCCCGTCAGCTGGATGGCTTGCCCGACAAGGCCATGCAATTCGGCCACGGCATCGGGCGGCAGGGTCTGGCCCATGCGGTCGAAATACACTTGCCCCGCATAACTATTATAGTAGCCACGCATGCCGCGTACCAGCAGGTTGCACCAGGTGGTAAGTAGCTGGTGGTTGGCCTTAAGATTGGGGGTAAAGCCTTGGTATTCCATAATATCGAAGGCTTGCAGCAGGACGTCGAGTTCGGCCTCGGTCTGCATTTCACCTAAAAAGCTTAGATATTGCAGCATTTTAAACTTATCCAGCACCACCAGCTCGCCCGTGTTCGCCTCTTCGTGGCGTAACACTTCATAGAGATACCGCACCATCTGGCTTTTCATACTGGTTGAAAAACTGCGCTGATATTCCACCAGCAGCATTTCGAGGCCTTCCTGCACGCTTTGGAGCAGGGCGCCGCGAAATTCGGGGCGCGGGCGGTTGGTTTTCAAGGCGCTGTCGCCCCAGCCAGTCAGCAACCAGCCGGCATCGACGGTCATCGCCTCGGCCAGCGCGACCAGTTTATCGTGCGGAATGGCCACGGCGCCTTCCAAATAACGGTACAGCTGGGCTTCGGAAATTTCGGCTGCGGCCGCTAACGCCCGCTTGCCGCCCAGGCGTTCGGCCCCCCAGCTTAGGCGCTCGGCAAGTGTGCTTGGTGCGATTGGTGGGGCTGAAAATGGCGCGGGCGGTGAAAGCGGGCTTTCGGCGGCTGGGATAGGGGCGGGCGCTGGCGTGGGTGGCGGAAGCATTGTCATGCTTATATGAGAGAGGAACCTAGCAAACTGACAATGCCAGCAAAATGCGCAAAAAGAGGCAAAGCTGTTCCGCTTGAAGCCAAACCGAACTTGCCAACGGCTTACGAGTGGGCCATAACTGCCACACTCTGCGGTAAGCTTAGGCACAAATGCCTGCAATTTCGATGAATTTGGGCTTGCTTCAGACACACAAGCTGCGTAAGGTACGTCCAACGCACAAGCTACCGCAAGGTGGAGTGGGCCTATGAGCGAGACCAACGCGAACTTAACGAGAGAGGATTGTTCCTATGATGAACACCATGAAATTGGGTACCCTGGCCACTGTAGCATTGCTGGCAGGTTGCTCTTGCCTGAAGAGCCCAGACCTGGACGTTGCGGCCAACACCAAGGGCAGCAACTACGGCGAAAGCAGCATGAGCGGCGGTAACGGCGCAGGTGCCGCTGCCAACAGCAGCTCGGTGCAGCAAAAATTCCAAGAGCAAATGGTTGCTGGCGGCTTTAACCAAGTGCTGTTCGACTACGACAGCGCTGCCATCCGCACCGATGCCGAAGCCAACCTGAACAAGTTCGTTGAATTTGCCAAGGCTAACGACGTGAAGGGTGTGACGGTTGAAGGTCATGCTGATGAGCGCGGCACCCGTGAGTACAACCTGGCCCTGGGTGACCGCCGCGCGGTTGCCATCAAGCGCTTCTTGGTTGGTGCTGGCCTGGATGCTAACAACATGACCACCATCAGCTACGGCAAAGAGCGCCCAGCTGTTGAAGGCCACGATGAAAATGCCTGGGCGAAAAACCGCCGTGGCGTATTGGTACTGCAGTAGCCGTATCTTGTAGGGCCCGATGACCCTGCGTTGTGACATTGCCAGCCTCTCGCGTTGCGGGGGGCTGGTTTTTCTTAGCCTTTGCTTGGTGATGCCAAGCTGGGGCCAAGTGAATTCGGCGATTTTAAATAATCAGTTGGCGCCTCGCGCCCCCATGAGTGCGGGTGTTGGCAGTGTGGCAGAGTTGACCCAGCGAATCGAAGAACTTGAACTGGAAGCCACGCAGCGGAACGGTAGCATCGAGCGGATGCAGTTTGCAATTACGGCAATTGCCAAGCGGGTGGATGATATTCAGAAAGATTACGACCAGCAGCTGAATGCGCTGGAGTTACAAATCCAGAATTTGCAAGCCCGCGCCCCTGCGGCGGTAACGCCAGCCCCGCTGGCGGCAGGGGCTTCGCCAACGGTTGCGGCGATCAGTGTTTCGATTCCGGCCCAGCTTTCCCCGACCGCGATTTATAATCAGGCCTATGCCTATTTAACGGCCACCCAGTACCCCTTGGCCGAAGCCTGGTTGCTGGAATTTACCAAGCGCCACCCCACCGATAAACTGGCCGACAACGCCTTTTACTGGTTGGGTGAAACGCGGTTGGTCCAGAATAACCCAGCCGGCGCCGTGCAGGCGTTTCGAGATGGGCTGCGGGCTTTTCCGCAAGGGGCCAAGGCGCCCGATAACTGGTTTAAAATTGGGGTGGCGCTGGAGCAGCTGAAGCGTCCCCAGGATGCCAAAACCGCCTGGGAAAAGTTGGTGAAGGACTACCCCACCAGCCAGCAGGCCACCCGGGCCAAGGCGCGGTTGGCAGGGCTGAAGCTTTAAATAGAGAAGCCCCGCCGAGATTTGGCGGGGCTTCTTTGTTGAGTGAGATTTTTTTCAAGTAATGCGGCGGCGTAGCAGGCCAGTGTCGCGATTGAGTATGAGAGACGCAGCCAGATTTCTCGTGCGGATTTCGATGTGGCCGTGATGGCTCGGGGTGGGTGCCCTGAGGGTTACTTTGACCTCGAGATAGGCTGAAAGGTACACGAGTACGGGCCCCAGTTTTTTCTCAAAGGCGCTGCTTTTCATGATGATATTGGGCATCATGAGAAAAGCACCCTGCAGGTGGTCGGCTGCGCGTTGGATCGCGGCGCGTTCAACGGCATAAACGTCATCCATGATGATACTCCTTAAGCCATAATGGCCTCGACAATAATCGTATACTTAAGTAAAGGTAACTGTCAAACAAATCGAAGCATGCTAGGATTGGCATATGCTGAACCTGAGCGAATTTACTCTGCCACCGGGGCGCTGGTGTGGTGGGGTTTCGGGCGGTGGCGACAGCATGGCCTTGGCGCACCTATTGCACCGCCAAGGCGCACAGGTGGCTTGGGCGCATTTCAACCATCGCTGGAGCGCGTGGGGTGATGAAGCTGAAGCCTTTGTCACAAATCAAGCCAATAGTTTAAATAATGTTCTTCATCTTGGTTGCGGGTTGGGGAAGCCGCTTAGCAATGCCGAAGCGCTGGGCCGTACCGCGCGACACGATTTTTTTAAGCAGCTGGTGGCCGAACATGGCTACAGCGGGGTGGTGCTGGCTCACACCCAAACCGATGTGGCCGAGAATTTTTTGTTGCGTGCCGGGAAGGGCAGTGGGGTGCGCGGCTTGGCGAGAATGCCCAGCGACACCGTGGTAAACGGCCTGCGGATTATACGGCCCTTGCTCAAGGTAAGCCGCGCGGAATTGCGTGCTTGGTTGCAGGCCCAGCAGCTACCGTGGCTGGATGACCCCGATATCAGCAACCAGCGGGCGAAAATCCGGGCATTGTTACCCCTGTTGGCAGCGGCGGGAGTACCAGAGCACGGCCTCGCTGCCGCAGCCGCAGCGGCAGCGCGGGCACAGGCCGCGATTGCCGCGCAAGTGGCCGAAGTTCGGGCCGCACATCCCACCCAGCTGCCTTTGGCGCGTTTGCAGGCGGCAGCGGCGGAAGTTCAGTTACAAATTTTGGGTGAAATTTTGGCGCAGCACACTGCTGGGCCCGTAGTGCGGACCAGCAAACGCCAGGGGCTGCTGGAGAAGATCGCCATGGCGCCCCACGGCAAGGCAACCTTGGGTGGGCTGGTATGGCAGTGGCGTGATGGCGTGTTGCGCTGGGAGGTGGAGGGGTAGGAATTTATAGTACCTATGAAACCCTCTGTGGCTTTCAGCTCATGCGACTATTTTTTAAAGGTTGAATATTCTCTATAAACATTATGTGTTTTTGCTTAACGCCTTCTATGCGCTTACGCGCATCGGCTGTTAAAAAATTTTTGTCAGATTTGCATGGGGCCATGCCCCCTGCACCCCCCTTCGGGTCATTTCCCTGCGGGAAAATGGTGGGCCAAGTAAGACTTGAACTTACGACCCCTGCGTTATCAACACAGTGCTCTAACCAACTGAGCTATTGGCCCCACCGATTGCGCGTATAGGGGTTGGGTGGGTGGATTGTCAAGCCTGCGCGGCGCCAAAAACGGCGCGGCTGGCGCCTGTTGCCAAGGCAGCTTCGAGAAAATCCTGCCAGGCATCCAGCGGGGCGCTGCCCAAGTCGGCAATAAAGCTGGTGGGGGCAACCTGGCGCAGGCTGTGCACCACTTCCTTAAAGGGCCCTGCTTCGGCGCGGTCGGCATCTTCGGGCTGGGCCGACCATTGCTCGAGCCATTGCAGCAAGGGGGCGGGGTTGAAAGCTTTACCAGCTGGTACAGTGAGCGTGACGGGCATGGCCTCCCAGGCAAAGGGCTGCACCACCACCTGCAGCGGTTCACTTTGCCCCGGCAGAGCATCACCCCAGCCAAAGGTAATGCTGGCATCAAACGCAAACACGCCTTCGCTGGCGATGGTTTGGGGAATGCCGTTGAGGGTAAAATCGTGCCACAGCGTTTGGCCAAACATGGGGGCGGAATCGGTGGCGGCTTCCAGTTCAAGTGTGGCGCCGCTGGTGCGGTGTTCGGCAATCGTGGCGTGCAGGGTGTCGAGGTAATCCTGCCGAATCATGCCCAGTAAATCGCCCAGCACCATTGCCATAATTACGCTTCGGCTTCCTGCGCCACCACCTGCTGCAACAGCCGGATGTTGGCGGTGTGGCCCGGGGCGGTGAGCGCAAAGCTGCCTTGCACGCGGCGGCCTGCCAGGAAGCTGTCGCCAATGAAATCCAGCATCTTGTGGCGCACGGGCTCATCGGGGAAACGCAGGCCTTCGGGGTTGGCGATGGTTTCCTCGCGCGTGAGGAGTACCCCGCTGGCCAGGCTCGCGCCGCGTAAAAGCCCTGCAGCCATGGCGGCTTCAACCTCGGCTTGCAGGGCAAAGCTGCGGGCAGGGGCAATTTCGGTGCGGAAAACCTCTTCCGTGATGACGCCGCGCCAGTGCTGCGTGCCGATGACCGCGCTGGGGTATGTGACATGGCATTCCACCTCCAGCCCCCCCAACAGGCGCGGGGTGGCCAGCAAGAGGCGGCCTTCGTTGCTGTAGGTGCTAGGCCTGCCCGCCTTTAACAAGGGGGGTGGGTTGGCCAGTTCGGTGCGGCCCGCGGCATCGATGGCGGCGACCCACGGCAGGGCGCTGCCATCGAGAATCGGCACCTCGGGGGGGCCTTCGATCTCAATGCTGATTCCTAAAATATTCAGGCCATGCAGGGCGGCGAGCAGGTGTTCGGGCGTGGCGAGGGTTATATTGCCTTCCGCCAATGTGGTACGCAGCGGCGTGGGCAACATATTGGTAGGCGAAAGGGTAAGCGGTTGGCCGTTAACCTTGATTTCGATTCCTGCCTTGGTACGGGGGGAAAGCCGCACCAGGCTTTCGAGACCATTGTGCAGGCCAATGCCCGAAACTTCACACGATTTGGTGAGGGTATAGGCGAGCATAAAAATATTCTAAAACGAATAACCTAGTTTAAGCAAATCTCGCGTGTTGATTTTTGCGTTTTTTCGCAGACCGAGTACCGCAAGCGTACGAGATAGTACGTGCGGAGCGCAGGGCCAGAAAAACGGAAAAATCAACACGCGAGATTTGCTTAAACCCGCATTGGCATGACGACAAAGGTGGTGGTGGGGTCCGATGGATCCTTCACCAACACGGGGGCGGCGTTATCCTTGAAGCTGAACTGGACGTCGTCGCCGGCAATCTGGCTGCCGATATCGGCCAGATACTTGGCGTTGAAGCCGACTTCGATGTTATCGCCCGCGTAGTCGGCCTTCACTTCTTCGCTGGCGTTTTCCTGGTCGGGGTTGTTGGCGGAAAGGGCCAAGGCGTTTTCGATGGCATTGAAGCGCACGCTGCGGGTTTTTTCGTGGCTGAGAATGCTGACGCGCTCGACGGCTTGAATCAGGCTTTTGCGGGCCACGGTGAGGTGGCAGGGGTTGTTTTTGGGAATCACGCGGTCGTAGTCGGGGTAGGTGGCATCGATGACTTTGCTGGTGAGGGTAAGGTCGGCGGCTTCGGCTTGCACCTTTTTTTCGCCAACCGTTAATTTTATTTCGGCGGCTTCATCGCACAGGCGGCGCAGTTCGGTCACGCACTTGCGGGGTAAAATAACGCCCGGAATATCCTCGGCGCCAGCGGGGCAGGCCACGTCGGCCTGAGCCAGCCGGTGGCCATCGGTGGCCACACAGCGCAGGGTTTGCTGGTCGTTCACCATGATGCTGTGCAGATACACACCGGTTAAATAAGCGCGGGTTTCATCGGTGCTGGCGGCAAAACTGGTTTTTTCCAGCAGCTTTTTAAGCACGGGTGAAGGAATGGTGAAGGTGATGCCGCCTTCAACCTTGCTCATGTCCGGGAAGGCTTCGGCACCCAGCGTGGCCAAGCTAAATTTGGCTTTGCCCGACTGGATGACGAGACGGTTGGCCGCACTTTCAAGCTCGATGCTGACCATCACGCCTTCAGGGATTTTGCTGATAATTTCAAACAGTTTTAGGGCCTGCACGGTGGTGACGCCAGGGGTATCGACAAAGGCTTCGGCGCTGCCTTGGACGCAGAGGTCGTTGTCAGTCGCGGTGGTTTGCAGGCGGTTGTTTTCGGCCTTCAGGCGTACGTTGCCAAGGATGGCGATGCTGCTGCGTTTTTCGACCACGTTGGACATGTGGCGGAGGGCGCGGTAAAGGGTTTCGCGGGAAATTGAGAGTTTCATGAGGGCATACTAGCGATGTGTGGCACTTTTACAAGTAGGCTGTGGGGTGCCGCGCTTATTAGATAGGCAGTGCGGGAGACACTTGCGGCCATTTTTAACCAAAAAAAACGCCCAACCAAGGGCGTTTCAAAACTTTGGAACCTAGAGTTCCCAGTTGCGCTTGTTATCGGTCTTTTTGGTGCGGCGGATGCCTTCGCGCATTTCGCGGGCGCGCTTTTCGAAGGGCTTTTCATTGTAGCGGCGCTGGCGCAGCTCGCGGAACAGGCCTTCGCGGTTCATCAGCTTCTTCAGGCGGCGCATGGCCTGCTCAACGTCGTTACTGAAGACATCAACACGAATCATGGACTTGGCACATTCCTTTTGACTAGGGGCAAGTGGGGCCCTATGCCCTACTTACAATAGGTGGGCTTTAGCCCATAATTCAGGCCGCCGTCAAGCCCCAATAACCGATTAGAGCGTCAGCAGCTGGGCGCCCAATTCGGTGAGCTGCGCGGTGGGGGGGGTACTGGCCGTAATTTCGATGAACGCGCCATTGAGCGGTACGAGAATTTGCTTGGCTGGGTCGGCCAGCAGCCTGATTTGCAGGGCGGGGCCTGCGGGCAATTCGGCCAGGCCCGCGATGGTGCCGCAATCTTCGTTATTCGGCCCGCGTAGGGGCTGGCCGATGAGGTCGGCGAGCAAGACTTCATCGTCGCTGGGCGGAATTGCCGCCTTGGGTAAATAGAGGGCGCCTTTGAGGGCCGCGGCAGCTTCGGGGGTGCTAATCCCTTGCAACTGCAGGGCGAGCAGGCCTTGGCCAACAGGTTTCATGGCCAAAACGGCATAGTTGGTGCCATCTTCGAGCTGCACAGCTTGGCCCGCCAGCACGGCGGTATCGGCCAAAAACAGCTTGGCCTTTACAAACCCCTGCAAGCCATGGGGGCCTTTGAGGCCCCCAATGCGGATGCGGTCGCCCGCCATTTGGTTAGGCTTGTGGCTGTTCGGCTGGGGCTTCTGGCGCAGGGGCTGCGGCAGCTTCGGCGGCAGCTTTTGCGGCAGCGGCTTCGGCTTCGGCAGCGGCGGCGGCGGCCACTTTGGCAGCGGCAGCAGCCTCGGCTTCGGCCTTGGCAGCGGCTTCAGCTTCGGCTTTGGCCAGAGCATCAGCCTTCAGTTTTTCGCCCACGGCCTTTTGGGCGGTAATGACTTCAGCAGCTTTAATGCGGCGGGTTTTGGCCTTGATGAAGCTGTTGCGTACGGCTTCGGGGCCAGCGTTGTGCTTCACCAACAGGCGCGAAACGACGTCAGTCACCTGGGCGCCCACGCCAACCCAATAGGCCAGGCGCTCTTCGTTTAAGTTAAAGGGAACTTCAGCGCCACGGGCCTTGGGGGCGTAAAAGCCTAGGCGTTCGATGAATTTTTTGTCGCGGCTGGCGCGGCTGTCGGCCGCCACGATGCTGTAAATTGGTAAACTCTTGCGGCCACCACGGGCCAGACGAATTTTAACGGCCATAATATCGGCACTTTCATTCAGTATTGCGCCGCTTGGGGAAAGCGACTTCCCCCACAATGGGGGCCAACCAGCTGGTTGGGGGCACAGGCCCAGGGAATTCTGGGGCGGTACGAGGGGCGGCTTAACGGGTTAATGGCAGTTTGGCAAGTGTCTGCGGTGGAAAAAGGAAGAAGGAAAAGAGAGTTTGAACTAATAATATATTTAAAACAATTGCTTGTACGAATTTTCTTGACAGTCTGAAACACTTTGGCTATGTTTTATCCATACTTGACCAACAGCTGCCGCCCGCGAGGCGGATTTTTTGTGCCTGATTTCCAACAGATGAAGGGAGGGAACCCGATGGGCAAGCCCGACTTGGCCACGCAGGCCGCCGCCGTGGCGGCGGAAATTGACGAAGCGATGTGGTTACGTGCGCGGGAAGGGGACGTCGCGGCGGCCAAGGTGGTGTACGCCCGTTTGGGCGAACTGGTGATGCCTGCGCCGCCCGCCTTGCCGCCCAGCTGGCCCGAGCTTCAGGCTTTAATTTTACAGATTCAGCAACAACAGGAAGGTTTATGCCATGGGCTTTTGGATGACACTGCTCAACTGGATACTGGCAAGGCTGGATGACTACCGCACCCGTGACCGCGAAAAGCAATGCCCCGGTATTCGTGGACGGAACATTAAGTGTGACTAGTTTATTGGCGTTGCACCATGCCTTGCAACGCTGGCAGCAAAGTTTGGGCGGTTGGTATGCCCCGCACGCCAAGCAACAGGCGTTCCATGCCAGCGGCGCCACGGCGCACGAGCGGCTGTTTTTGGCAGGTAACCGCGTGGGTAAAACGCTGGCAGGGGCGGCGGAAGTGGCCTTCCATTTAAGTGGTGCCTACCCGCCGTGGTGGCAAGGGGCGCGGTTTGCGGCCCCCGTGCAGGCCTGGGCGGCGAGCCTGACCCGTGAAGCCACGCGGGATATTTTGCAGGCCACCTACCTGGGCGGCG
>JAIXUT010000003.1 GCA_027483385.1 Alphaproteobacteria bacterium | reverse complement strand
TGGCATCCACATCAAAAGGCGTCAAAATACTTATTCCGCTGCCGCCATACATCATGTACCAGGCGTTATTGTAAACCGTATTTCCCTCAAACGTAGTATAATCGGCCTGAATGGAGCTCAACCCACCGCCAAGAAAATCGTGAACCTTACAGTTACGGAGACGATATGATGCGGAAACTTTGTTTCATCCCTTGGCCCACCTATACTGATTCCATTCATATTGTAGATAGCATACAGAGAATAATTAGTGCCGCCAGCAACATTGTCATTGTAAGAAGCCAAAGCATCTTGGTAGGTAAGATTCTGATTATTTCCCTGAAATTCAATCCCTTCCACGACAATATAGGAACCATTGATGGAAACGGCATTCCAAAGATTTCCCGAAAACGAAAATTTAGGCGTATGGTCTTTGTAGGCTTTGTAGGTAATGTATTTACCAGCGGCCCCTGACTTGTCCAGCTTGATGGTGGTAGCCGGCAGATAAGTACCGTTCAGGAGAAAGACGGTATCGCCGGGGGCCGCCAGATTTTGCCCGGCGGTGATGGTTTTCAACGGAGCCGAAGCGGATGTCCCCGGGTTGGAATCCGAGCCTAAAGCCTCTGACACATAATAGCTTTTGGCCGCTACACTGACGGGGGGCTGCGGTATTATTACTACATCATCAACGGTTTTTGCCCCGCATCCAAAAAGACTTAAAATGAAAAATGACAGGATAGTTAGCATCAAAATTTCGCGATTTCGTTTCATTTAAAAACCAATATTTGAAGTGATTTTTACTAATAAGCATGAAACACGCGTGAACCGATTTTTTCCCGTTTATGATTTGACAAAATTTTTAATACACCTTATTCCACGAACTCAATATGGCTCTAATTGTCCGGTAAATCGTAACTTACATGCCTTGCGGGGTAAGGGACATGGCAGGGTGGGCTGAACTTCCAGGCCACCGACCCTAAGTTTTTGAAATCATCCCATAAATAGTGCCCACACGTCACCTGTCGTAGGGGGGAAGCGTACGCCCGGTGACCAATAATTCCAAACTGAGCAGGGGAATGGTAATATCTACACTCCCGCCTTTGTCAATGTCACCGTTATCATTCAATATTCCGCCAATCTACACGGCCGTTTCCAACCCGGGTATGTCAAAATGTGAAAACGCTCGGCGAATCCCGCGCGGATAAGTGCCTTTCCAAAACAAAGCGCCATTCGCCGCCAAAAGTGTACGCCTGCTATTGTTGAAAAAACTTCACACTGGGTTTGTGTTCATTATTTCATGTTCTATGCCCCAGTAGTAGATACTTTCTAAAATCGGGATAAAAGACTTTCCCAAATCGGTTAGGCTGTACTCAGTGCGGGGCGGAATTTCCTGATAATCTTTTTTGGTCACCCATCCGCTTTGAATTAAATCCTTCAATTGCTGAATCAGCATTTTTTCGGAAACGTTCGGAATGGCTTTTTTGATCTCGTTGTAACGTAACACATCAGTTCTCAGGTGCCACAGAATGATCAGTTTCCATCGGCCCCCAATGGCCAGCATGGTTGACGTGATGGGGCATCCTTCTGTGATGGTCTTCTCGTTGAGGTGGTTGGTTGAATTTGTCTTTCTCATTGCAGTTTGCCTTTTGTACTTACTAAATTGTAGGTACTTACTTATTTTACAGTAAAGATACTGGCTTTTACTTTTGTTGCAAAATCAACCGGATCAACTATGAATTTCCTGAAAAGTAAGATCGTAATCGTCATTGGCGGCAGTTCGGGCATTGGACGCGCCGTTGTTTCTCTGGCCTGTGAGCAGGGTGCATCAGTCACCCTGACGAGCCGATCGTTGGATAAAGCCAAAAAAATGGCCAACGAAATCGGCCCTAACGTCGATGCATCGGCTCTGGATATTAATAATGAAAAAGCAGTGAATGATTTTTTTGCCTCATTCAGCGAAATTGACCATGTCTACATTGCTGCGGGAAAAACTCGATTGGGAAGTGTAACGGGCGGGGATCTCGAAGACTCCATGTCGGCGTTTAACGAGCGCATTCTGGGCAGTTTGCGGGTCGTGAGGGCGGCAGTTGGTAAGATAAAACCGGGCGGCTCCATTACGTTTACAGGAGGGGTGTCGACCGACCGCCCCATTGCAGGTGCCTGGGTATCAGGCTTAGGTACGGCTTCGGCTGAGCAACTGGCCCGCGTGCTGGTGATGGAGTTTCCAAGTGTTCGTTTCAATGCCGTTGCTCCCGGCTATACTGACACGCCCCTGTGGGATTCGATCATGGGTGACAATAGGGCCTCCCTTCTGGCAGGAGTTGCTGCCACCCTGCCCGTTAAGAAAATCGCTACCCCTGAAGAAGTGGCTTCGGCGGTGCTGTTTCTGATGTCCAATGCCTCCATTACCGGTGAAACTATCCACGTGGATGGCGGTGCCAGGCTGGTTTAATTATTCAACAACCGTTAAACACTAAAATAAATGACAGAACAGCAGATTTCAGCCGCGTTAGACGAATTGGTGTCAATCGTTTCCGCAGGAAAACCCATGGACGCTTTTGAAAAATTTTACCAAAAAAAAAAAAAAAAAACTGATTTGGACGGAGTTTTGGTCAAAGGAAAAGACAGGAATCGCACCATTGGGTGGGAGTTATTATCGAAAGTCTCGAATGTAAAAGACTTTTCACGAGTGGGTCAGGTCATCAAGGGCAATCGAAGTTTTCTGGTGTGGAGCCTTGATTTTGACCACGCTGAGAATGGCCCCGTAAAGGTAGTCCAGGTAGCCATTCAGGATTGGGAAGAGGGAAAAATCATTCGGGAACGGTTTATTGCTTAACAGATAAATTTCCAAAAAGGGGTGCCGGTAATCAGCCCCCCTTTTTCGATTTCAGGACATGAGAGGTAATAGTTGTCGTTTAACCTCATCCAATGATACGATTGTCTTTGGCCACATAGCGGGCAAAACCTAATAGAGCTCCGGTGACCATTAGGTTTCTGAAAACGTTTACCATTTCCAGTTCTTTTTCGCGGGCCAAATCGGCAGTCATATTTTCTATTCCCAATTCATGTCCCATTGCTCTTGGGAGATGAACCAACATTGCCATCAGAATGACGTACAGCGCCATCAGCGAATAGGCCAATTTGTCGTATTTACCAATCAATGCACTCACGATAAAGAGCAGAATGCAAACCGCCGTGAAGTAATTCCAAAAATAAGCCAATGGGAGATAATCGGGCACGAAAGCGGCTCCGGTTTCGGGTTTCCCAAGGTGTAAACCCACATACATCAAAAAAGAGAGCGGAAAAAGGTATTTTCCAAAAGTAAGAATTTTGTTCATTAGTGCTGATTGGTTTATGATAGGACAAAATTACTGCCCTATTTTAGCATACTTGGGTGGCAAATCTGACAATACAAGGTGGTATATTTGCCAAATAAAAATTACCCAACGCATGAAAGTAATTATCCCGGTCTTTAAAAACTGCGTGTCTGCTTCGGTGGTCGGTATGATGGATATGCTGACCCTGACGGAGAATTTTTATCATCATCTGCCGCTTCAAAAAAAGAGATGGTTCAGGGTAGAGCTGGTATCACTTACCGAAGATAAAAAAGTGAATAACAACGGTTTTGAAATTACCTGCGACGTTACGCTGTCGGAATGTGAAGAGGCCGATCTGGTGATCATACCAGCGATGGTAGGCGATTTTGCCTCCCTTATCCAGGAACACTCCGCTTTTATTGACTGGTTGAAAATACAGTATGAAAAAGGAACGGTTTTGTGCAGTACATGCAGCGGAGCGTTTTTTTTGGCTGCCACGGGGCATCTCGACGGCAGAGAAGCGACGACATCCTGGTTTGCTTCTGCTGCCTTCCGGGCTTTATTTCCCCGCGTAAAATTGATGGACGAAAAAATCATCGTTGACAACGGCAGATCCATCACCAGTGGAGCTACCATGTCATTTCAAAATCTGTGTATTTATTTAATAGAGAAGTATTACGGAACAGAAATAGGAAACTATGCCGCCAAAATGTTTTTGGTAGAAAAGGGCAAAGCCTCACAGTTGACCTATTCCATTTTCAACGCACAAAAAGATCATGCGGATGATGAAATTTTGAAAACCCAACACTTCATTGAAAAGAATGCGGGAGAAAAAATAAGCGTTTCGCAACTTGCCCAAGATTCAGCCATGGCCGAACGCACCTTTATCCGACGGTTTAAAAATGCAACGGGCAATACTCCCTCCGAATATATCCAGCGGGTAAAGGTGGAATTGGCCAAGAAATTACTGGAAAATGAGACGTATTCCGTCAAAGAAATTTGTTACGAGACCGGTTACGAAGACCAAACCTACTTCCGCAGTGTATTTCGCAAATTTACGGGTCAAACCCCTGCGAAATATAAAAAACAATTTACGTTTATAGTATAAAACAACCTTAAGCGGAATCTCTCTGTGCGATTTTCAGTCCAAAACCACCGCTTCAATCAATGCTTTAAGATTTTTAATCAGCATCCTTTCTCTGCTGTCAGAAATTAGGCGTTTTAGATCTCAGCGGCAAGTGCTTTTTCATTTGAGCTGATCATGTATCAGCCGGCTAATTTCCTCATAACCATTTCTAAAGGCCCTTTTTGGTATTTTTTTGTCCAACAATAACTAAATAGGCAACTGACCGAAAAATAGACGATGGCAAAGAGCAGGATGGTCAAGGGATGGGTGGGAGTATCATTTATTAGTTCATAGCTAAGGGTTTTATCTGCAAAAATGGATAAAATAAAAAGCCCAAGGGTTAAATGACTCATGTAATGAGTTAAGGTCATTTGGCCTGTAGAGGCCAGTATCTTAGCAAGTTCAGTCTCTCCTAAGGTATTACCTATAATAATACAAAGGCTTATTACAATCAGTCCAAATGCTGCGGTCCCAATCATAAATGGCAAAAACAGGGGCAGATAGTCGGCTGTCAGATAATGCAGTACATCTTTGTCATTCGTGATGGCAGGAGCAAAGAATTGAAGAACAACGGTGAAGATGAAAACAGGAACGCCTGTTAATAAAACTTTTTTAGGAGTCTTGTTATCTTTCCAGTCCATGCGCCCTACGTACATTCCTAAAAAGAAATAGGCTATCCATGGAAAAATGGAATTCCAGCCGTTGTAAAAGGTATTTCTTATAAAACCGAGCACGGTCCAAAAATCATCGTACATCAATGTTTTAAAATTCCAACCGGTTTCGTAGGGGATCATTACCAACAGAATATGAAAAATTACAATTGCAAAAAACGCTGCGTATAGGTAATATTTTTGGGGCAAAAAAACGAACAGAACAGCAATGTGCATGTATCCTCCATAAAAATGCAGTATGTCTGCCGGCCACCAAAAGTAAAAGGTTACTCCTAAAACAAAGAGAAACCAAGAACGTTTTGTGATGATGATTTTGATATTCTTTCTTTCTTCCGGTTTGTAATCATTTCTATTTGTCATCAGCGAAACTCCCATACCTGCAAGCATAACAAACAGAGTGCTTGAATTACCATTGAATAAGTTTAGAAAACCACTTAGGCCACTATGATCAGTATGACTGCCAAAAACGGTATTAAAATTTACGATAAACATTCCGAAAATCGCATAGGCTCTTGCCAAGTCAAATCCTATTATTCTGTCCTTCATTTCTCAGGTGTTTTCATTATTCTGCAAAATTCAGATAAGGAAAGCACAGGAAATTTGACTTAGGTCAAATAATGCAACTGCTTAAATTTTTGCTCGTATTCTGCTTAATGTTTCGAGGGAAATACCGAGGTAAGAAGCAATGACTGTGACAGGAACGGTCTGAATAATATGAGGATTTCTGTGAAGAATGTCTAAATAACGTTCAGTGGCGGTCATTGTATGAAATTGAAATAATCTTTTTTCAACCCACATGGCATAATATTCCGCCAGCATTAAATCCAACGTAATTAATTTCGGGTATTTTTTTTTAGCCTCCTGAAAAGCCCCGTAGTGCGTGATTGAAACAGATACCTCCGTTAAGGCTTCAATAAACTCACGGCTTGGCTGTTGAAGCGTATAGCTGTCGAAAGAAACAGCTAAGTCATTTTCAAAATAAAGCTCGGTGGTTATTTCTTTTCCGTCATTCAAATAATATTTACGAGCTATGCC
>JAIXUT010000001.1 GCA_027483385.1 Alphaproteobacteria bacterium | reverse complement strand
CAGTTGAACCAGGTGATGGGTGTTGTAGAGAGCCAACAGCGAGAACTTGAACAGCTTCGTGGGCAGCTTGCCGGGCAGGCTGCGGCCGGAGCTGCTTTGGCCGTTCCGACCACTTCTGAAGCCCGAAAGATATTAATACCGTTAATTCCGCCAAACATCAGCTCTCCTGCCTTTGTTTTGCCATAAGAATGGGTATTAAACTCATCATCCTGCAAACCATCGGCCTTAGTAAAATTCTGAAATTGAAAGGTTTTGAGGTTCAACTTCGCCAAACCTCGGTTTGTACTCATCCAGAGGTTGCGGTTTTCGTCGGTGAGAATACCGTAAACAACATCATTGGGCAATCCTTCTGACTTGGTAAAATGCCTGAATTTACCCGTTTGCCGGTCCAATCTTTCCAATCCCCCCCCCTTCGTACCCACCCACAGGTAGCGCCTGGGATCATAAGGGTCGTCCAATATACAGGATACTGAATTGTTGCCGAGACTTTCGCGGTCGGCAGCAGAATTGGCATACAGGCGAAATTGAGGTCGGGTGTGCGGGTTTGTCAATTGAATTAAACCCGCTTGAGTTCCTATCCACATTACCCCCTGACGGTCTTTGTAAAGCGCAAAAGTCTCGATAGAAGCCCCTTCTTTGGGTAAAAGGAGTCGATAGTTTAAAAATTGATACTGCTCTTTAAAGGGGTCAAACTTCAAAAGTATACCGCCGCCCGACCCGATCCAGATCACCCCGGCAGTATCTTCCAACAGTTGATTGCCGTATTCCGCTTCCTTATATTCTGGAGGAAGGGTATATTTTTTGAGCACTTTCCAATCGGGCGACAATTTGAAAAGCAAAACGGGATAGCTCGATGATTGTTTCTGCAGCAACCAATAATTAAGATTCTTATCCTGAAGCATACAACGGATATTACTTTGGCTGTCCATCAACTCGGGAACCGTAAATTTTAACGGAATCAGCCTTTTTTGAGTCCGATCCAATTGCCTGTAAGTCTGACGGTCTCTGGCAAAAACAGTGCCCTTCCTGTTCTCAAAAATGTAACTTGCCGAATAACCGGGCAGATAATGATGGAACAGCATAATTCGGGGGTTAAATTTACGAAGGCCATAGCCCCGCGTTCCAAACCAATAAGTACCCCGATTGTCTTTTATGATTTTGGTGGTTATGGCAAACAACGAAGCTGCTGGGTCGGTCAGCCAGGCATTCGCGAAGGTGAAAGCAGGCAAGGTAAGCAACTCTTCGGGGGAATAACGCCACAAAGCGTTCTGGTTGCTAACCAACATTTTACCGTTTATGTAACTTAAAAAAGCATTTTTGCCGAGGGGGATCCTGCGTAAAATTTGGCCGTCTTTGGTACACACCAGGCTGCTGTTATCTATAAACCAAAGCCTTTGTTGGTCATCCTGTACCAGATGATACATATCCGTACCCACTTGCCAACGCTTGGCTAGTTTCACATTTTTCCAATCAATGGTGTAAATCGAAAAATTGGACTGCAGCAGTAAAGGTCCTTCTTTTGTAAAATATTGGTAACCAAACTTATTGCGCTCATGGGTAATGTGGGGCAATGACAGCGGTTTGCAGGTTACGGCAGCGGTAAAATCGGCAGTTTCCGGAAATCCTTCTTTCAGTGAAGGCGGTAAGATGATCTTAAACAACATATTGGTCGACGTACTCACCCATATATGTCCATCGGGATCTTGACGAATAAAGGAGATGTCGTAATTGCCCCCCATTTTATCGGGCCCACCACTGATGCGGCAGCGGTAAAAACGCCCCGTACGGGCGTCAAATAAATTGAGACCGTCTTTCTCGGTGCCTACCCAAAGCCTTCCCGCCCGGTCCTCAAAAAGAGCCGTGACAGTGTTTCCCGAAATACTGTGGTGTTGGTTGGTATTGTGGGTAAAAACCTTGAAATGGTAGCCGTCGTAGCGGTTTAAACCATCTTTTGTGGCAACCCAAATAAAACCTTCCCGATCCTGTATCAAATCAAAGACCATCCCCTGCGAAAGCCCATCGGCAATGGTAATGTCCTGCCACTGCTTGGTTTGAGAAAACAGTCCCAGAGGCATAAAAAATAAAATCCAACATCTTATTTTCAGCATTAACGTAACTTTATAAAGAGCTGAATATGGTGTAAATGACTGATGTTTCACTCCCCTTTTTTATTTTAAAACCGAATATTAACCTATTTAAAGGTATGGAAATGACATTTCAAATTTTTGTATTTCAGTCATTTAACCACCATTAAATAATGGTAAATAAGTACGAAAGAGTAGAAAGTGTTGGGCTAAATTAAACAAAACATACTTTCAAATTTGAAATATGAATTGAAATTTCAGGGCAAACCTGATGGAATAAAAGAACCGCGTCCAGTTTTTTCAGGCCGGGAGGTGACTTTGAAGGCGGAGACATTCATTGGTCTATTGTGAGTTCGGTTGAATGATTGAAGAGTGAAGTTTTATTAGTACTGACCCTCTTTTGAAGTGCCTTTTACTTATCATAAATTCATTATCGAATCGCTTTTCAAGTCATTCAAATATCTGTATTTCAATTACTTATCTTTGTCTTGTCCTAAAATCACGTGATTGCGCCGGCGCTATTGAATACCGATGACAACTTGAGTAGTAGTTCTGAATTTCTTATCTTGTCGCAGCTTCAGTGATAAGCTCCTCAACTTAAT
>JAIXUT010000020.1 GCA_027483385.1 Alphaproteobacteria bacterium | reverse complement strand
TGCTCCGTCTCAAGGCAATAGTACTGTTTTTAATAGCAAAGGTTCGGATGACTTCGAGAAAGGTACTTACACCACCGAATTTGATATAAACAACGACGGTACCTACGATACTCCTCCACTCACTGCCAACGAATATTCCCATGAGCTTACCCAAACGGGCCCCTATATGGCTCGAATCAGAGTAACTGACGCCGCAGGGGCTTTCTCGGTTTCAAGCCCAATCAGCGGAAATTTTGGCAATACATGCGGCGTTGATCCACCAAAAATCACTGGCAAAAATAAAGTGTGTCCTAGCTCTCCCGTAAAACTCACCGTTTATGGTTGTTATGGTACATTGTTGTGGTCAAATGGCGAAACTACTTCTTCCATAGTCGTTACGCCAACTACCACAACGGTTTATAGCGTTAGTTGCAGTTATGGATGTTTGGCTCAAACAAGTCTGCCCTTCACGGTCGAAGTCACTCCCAATACTGTTACGTTATCAAATATCTCCACTCCAGGCCCTCAAATTGCTCCCCAAACACTTATTTCAACCCAGCAAATACCCGCGAGCACTACTGTATCTTACTTTGCTGGCAACAGTATCGAACTTTTGCCAGGATTTTATGGGGCCAATAGCAGCGTTTTTACCGCGCTGATAAAGGGTTGTAATACACCTTTGGCCAACAATGATTCTTTTAGTGCTGTACCAGGCTTCGCCCGAACATTGAACGTATTATCCAATGATTTTACTCCTGATGGCATACCCGTTTCAAATTTTTCGGAAGTATTACTACCCGAAATCCTCGCACAACCCACAAAAGGCACGGTTACGATCAACCCCAACGGGACTTTCACTTATACGCCAAACGAAAACGCCAGCGGCACCGACTCCTTTGTCTATTCATTGTGCAATAAATTTGCACCGTCTTTTTGTGCCAATGCTCAGGTTAACATCGACTTAAACTACCTAAACCCCGTCGTCAACGCGGGTTTTGAAACGACAGTCACCTTCAACAATCCTCCTTGGCAAAAAGGCGGTTGGAAAACCTATCAGGCAGTATTTTCATGGCTATCTGGTCAGGGACGAAACGGCTCACATGGCATCAAGATTTATTCAGGACCTCCTGCTGGGCCCGTCGTAAGCAATGATGTGTACGTATATCAGGCGGTAACATTGGCCCCCAATACCAACTATTCAGTACACGGCTGGGTAAAAACAGAAAATGTAACCACCAATTCCAATCCAAATGGAGTAGGTGCTTGCCTTAGCTTGATTATTGCGGGCAATAACTGGCCCCCGATAAGTAGCCATTTAAAAGGCACAAATGATTGGACTCGGCTATCGCTCTCGTTCAATTCGGGGACAACAGGCACTGTTACCATTGCCTGCCGTCTGGGCTACGCCAATGCTGACTCTGAAGGCACTGCTTTCTTTGATGATTTGATCATCGTTCCTCAATTTCCATAAAAAAACAAAACCTACCAATGGGCCCGACGTAGTTTATCAGGATGTAAAACTTGGATACCACCAGAGGTTGACATCTCAATCAGCCCGTCTAGCTTAAATTCACTTAAAGTCCGAATCAGCGACTCCGTTGCCGTACCCACCATGGCTGCCAAGTCATCACGCGAGAGCTGAATTGCTTTGGCAGAATCAAGGTTTTGCATACGCAGTAAAGTATCGGCTACTCGTCTACGTAGGGAGTTATACGCCATTACCAACAGTTGTTGTTCCCGTTGTTCTAGCTGGCAGGCCAATAATTTAACAAACAGTTTACTCACCTCGTGGTCGGTCAGAAGCAATTGTTGAAATTCGGTTTTAGGGATATAAATTAATTCGGAATTTACCAACGCCACGGCCGAGTCCATGTAGTCACTACCCTCCAAAAGCGCAGTATAGCCCAAGAAGTCACCCGCATTGTAAATGCCTGTAATAAACTCTTTTCCATCGGCATTGGCCAATATCGTTTTAACTTGGCCCGATTTGACATAAAACAACCGCACTGAATCATCACCTTCTAAATATACATATTGCTTTTTTTGAACGGCATGAATTTTTCGTTCAGATAAAATACGTTGTAGATTCCCCTTTTTGGAAGATTTTTCTGAGATATTATTCGAAATTGTCAGCTCTGAAGCCTCATTGTTGGCCTTTAGATGAGATACACGTTTTAGCCGGCTGTCGATGGCACTGAGCAACTCACTTTCTTCAAAGGGCTTCGTAATGTAATCATCTGCCCCCAAATCCATTCCTTTTCGAAAATCATTACGATCCGTTTTGGCGGTCAGAAATATAAAAGGCACACAGCAAAGTTTAGGATTGGTATTAAAAATTTGGAGCACTCCATAACCATCCAAAATGGGCATCATAACATCACAAATGACCAAATCTGGTTTATTTATCAACGACTTTTCTACCCCAATCTTCCCATTTTCGGCAGTTTGAACATTATATCCAACCATTTCCAAAATCTCAGCTGTATTTTCACGAATCCCTGGGTTGTCTTCAATTAAGAGAATAGTTTTCATGAGGTTAAGTTAATCATGGATTGTGTCACAATTCAGTACTTAAGATAAAGTACCTGAGGAAACTCTAATTTATATACCGAATTAGAATCACAATAAATATCCAAAACAGACATATTAACTTTACTGACAAAAGTCAGTGTTCTAAAAATAAAGTGACACAAACGCCCCAAAAGGAACAAAACAGCATCCTTTAACTTTAATAGTCAACATTTTACAATACTCACCCCAAGTAAATCACC
>JAIXUT010000038.1 GCA_027483385.1 Alphaproteobacteria bacterium | reverse complement strand
GAGTAGCTGTTCTAAGTCTTCACGGTAAATTACTTCTTTCTGAAGCAACGCCTGCGCAACGCTGATCAGCGCTTGCTGATGCTCCCGCAGGAGGGATAAGGTTTTTTGATAAGCCCCAGCTACCAACCGCCGTACTTCCTCATCAATGAGTTTGCCAGTGGCTTCGCTATAGGGCTTTTGAAGGCCCCGTTCCTCCGTGGAATCAAAAAAACTTATGTTACCCAGTGTTGGATTAAAACCGTAATAAGTCACCATGTGATAGGCTTCCTTTGTTACTTTTTCTAAGTCGTCCAATGCGCCGGAGGATAGCTCGCCAAAAATAATTTCTTCTGCTGCCCGGCCCGCCAAAGCCACGCAAAGCGAATCCGAAAATTCTGACTGGGTTTTTATCTGACGCTCTTCTGGCAAATACCAAGCTGACCCTAGCGATTTGCCTCTGGGAACAATAGATACCTTCACCAGCGGGTCAACGTGCGTCAGGTACCAGCTTGCTAGGGCGTGACCAGCTTCGTGGTGCGCAATGATTTTACTTTTTTTCTCTAGACCTGCCACAATGCGGTCAATGGCTTCTATAAAATCCTTTTTTTCGATTTTCTCTTTCTGTTTGCGGGCGGCAATCAAGGCGGCTTCGTTGCAGATGTTTGCGATGTCGGCTCCCGAAAAGCCAGGCGTCTGGGCAGCCAGCAAAGCGGCATTTATCGATGTGTCTACGGTGAGCGGCTTGATATAAACCCTGAAAATAGCTTCCCGTTCGGTGAGGTTGGGCAGTTCTAGGTAGATATGCCGGTCGAAGCGCCCGGGCCGTAGTAGAGCTGGGTCGAGCATATCGGCCCGGTTGGTAGCGGCCAATACAATGATGCCGTTGTTGGTATCAAAGCCATCCATCTCGGTTAGGAGCTGGTTAAGGGTACTCTCCCGTTCATCATTGACTCCGAAGAATAGCGTGTTGCGCCCTCTTGACCGGCCAATGGCATCAATTTCGTCAATGAAGATGATGCAGGGCGCTTTTCTTTGGCCTGTTTAAACAAGTCCCGTACCCGCGAGGCCCCAACGCCCACAAACATTTCTACAAACTCAGATCCAGAGATGGAAAAGAACGGCACTTGGGCTTCGCCCGCCACCGCTTTGACCAGCAGGGTTTTACCAGTGCCTGGCGGCCCTACCAGTATGACCCCTCGGGGAATCTTGGCCCCTAACCGGGTGTAGACTTCGGGAGCTTTCAGAAATTCTACGATTTCCTTTACCTCGATCTTCGCTTCTTCCAAACCTGCCACCTCCTCAAAGGTGACACTGCTTTTGCCTTCTTTATTAAATAGGGTAGCGGTCGACTTACTGAAACCGAAGAATGAGTCGCCGCTTCCACGACCTATCTGGTTCAAAATCAAGCGCCACATGATAGCCAGAAGCAGGAAAGGAAGTAACCACGGCAGTATATCCGACAGCCCATTGTGCTGTACATGGTAGAAAACCGCAACTCGGTTTTTATCCGCAACCCCTTTTTGCGCCTCATCCATTTTTCGCTCGAAGGTGTCCACAGAGCCGATAGTAAAATAGTAATGCGGGCCAGGATTAATAGCATTACTCCATTTTTTGGGCTGTAGGATCTCCTTGAAATGTGGGTCATTGACCAGCGACTGCCGTAGGTAAACATTGGCCGTTTCATTATTAAGACCAACTATTTTGTCAATAGCCTGCCGCCGCAATAGATTGTGCTCAAAATCCTGCCAACTTATCTCTTGCCCCTGATTACCATTCTGGAAAAAAATGTATCCGAGCAGCAACATAAATAGTAAAACCCGCACCCATCCACTTGACAGAGAGGGTAAGCGCCCTGGCGTTTTTTTTTGAGCCGATTCCGATGATCTAGTTTTGAGTTTGGCTGCCATGGTTGAAGTGTTAGGCAATGTCTCAAAGTTTATATAAACCAAGTAGAAAAAAATGAGCGTAATTTGCCCATTTAATAATGTATATCGCTGATTTGTAATATATTATGGCTTGGTGTAGGGACTCCCAGGCCCGAAGGTAATTTCTAAATAAAACAAAAAGATATACTTACTCGTGAAGTGCTGATTGTTATTGTATTGAAGAACTTTTATATACACAACTGGCGCATCATTATCAAGCTTACAGAGTATTTTGTTACAATCTTTAAAATCCCAGTTACAGTCTGTATCAAGAAAGAAGAGAGAATAATATCCTAAAACGGAAACAATTATTTGATATAAGTTGCATTTAAATATCTTATAATCAAATAATTGAATGCTATATTAGATGTAGTACACATCTATTTATCCCTACGGAAATGCTTGGGCCAAGAAGGAGTTACTGGAATCAAAATCTGTACCGCTGACACGAGCCTGCTCTCCCAGTTTGCCACATGGTCGAATGTCGCCACCGCGTTCTCATACGGGCTATTATTCAGTGAGGCATACACCAGTAACTCCCTTTTGGCAAAATGGCTTTATAGAATGGTACCCTTGTCATCCATCTTTAATCTCATTCGTTTATCTCCCTTTTCCAGTAGTATTTTATACTTCTTAGTTGTCTTGCCAGTATCGTGGTAGGTTACAAGGTATACATCTTTGGTAATGGACCACTGTGGATAGCGTTTGGCAATTGTCTCGCGAATCGTCGCGGGGACTGCTACATTCTTATATTTTTCTGTTGTGCGTAATAGCTTGCCGTTT
>JAIXUT010000009.1 GCA_027483385.1 Alphaproteobacteria bacterium | reverse complement strand
CGACCACCGATCGCATCGTGGCGGTGGTGAACGACCAAATTATTACCCTTAGTGAACTTAAGGCCCGCACCACACTGGCGGCGCGGGCCACGGGGCTGGATATGAACGACCCACGCACCGGCAGTGCCCTGTTGCGGCGTACCCTCAGTGAACTGGTGGATGAAAGCTTGCAGGTACAATATGCCGCTGCCAACGGGCTGCAAATTACCAAGGCTGAAATGCAAATGGTGCAAGACCGCGCGATTGCCGAAATGACCCAAGCAACCTGGAATAAATTGACCAAAGGCGTGGGTTTGGCCGCCACCGCCAAGCTGCGTGGCGAAGCCACTTGGGCCCGCCTCATGGCCACGGCAGTAGCGCCACGGGTGCAAATCGGGACGGCGGAAATTGATAAAATTATTGAAGAAATGAGCAAGACCCAAAACCGTACCGAACGGAATCTATCCCTCATTTACTTGCCGCAGGGAGCGGAGGAAACATCACCCAGCACGGCGGTGCGAATGGCTGAAATTCGGACAGAAGCGGTGGCTGAAGGGGCAACCAGCGCCACGTTTGCGGTGTTGGCAAAAGCTAACTCGGCCGCGCCCAGTGCGGCAGAGGGTGGGGCTTTAGGATGGCTTACCAATGCGGAAGTTCCGGCAGGCATTGCCAGTGCGATTGAAGGCTTGCAGGCTGGCCAAATCACCAACCCGCTGCGCACCCCCGATGGGTGGCTGCTGGTGCGTGTGAACGATATCCGCAGCGATACCGCCGCGATGAACATGCAACCACAAACGCAGTACCAACTGGTGTTGCTGGCAGCGGCGCGGCCCAGCGAAACGCAGGCGCTCAAGTTGTTACGCACAGAGCTGCAGGCGGCCACCAAGGAATTAACCTCGTTGCCAGCGGCGCAGGGGTTTGTGGAGCTTTCCGCCACGACCGTAAAATTTAATCGCAGCAGCAATTTGGGCTGGATAACGCTGGATGCCCTGCAACCCGAAGTGGCCAAAGCGGTGCAGGCCACCAAGCTTGGCAGCTGGAGCAAGGTGCTGGAAGCCCCGACCCAAATCACGCAAATTTTTGTGGCCGCAACGCGTCAAACCATGCCGCCAGCAGTGTTGGCCTTGCGCGAACGGGTGGGGCAAAACCTGCGGGCCAACCGCACCGAACTCGAAGCCCGGCGCTTTATGCGTGAATTGCGGCAACGGGCATTTGTGGATATCCGGCTATAAGTTACGGTTGTAACGAACTGTGGGGCTACGCACGAATAAAAGCCTCGGCCAACACTGGCTGCACGACCCATTGGTACTGCAACGGATTGCCCAAGCCTGCACCCACGGTGCCGACCCACGCATCCCCATCATTGAAATTGGCCCTGGCGAAGGCGCCTTGACCAAAACGCTGCTGGAACTGGGGCATCGGGTAATTGCAATTGAGCTGGATGCCCGCTGTGTAGAGGTGTTGCAGCAGTTGCCTGCGGCGCGAGAGGGGTGCTTGCAGGCCATTCAGGCTGACGCCTTGAAGCTGGATTGGCCTGCCTTGCGCCAGCAAACGGGGGCCACGCATGTAGTGGGCAATTTGCCCTATAATGTGGGCACCGAAATTGTGGCGCGACTGTTATTGCAGCCCCACCCATTTCAGCGGCTGGTTTTTCTATTGCAAAAGGAAGTGGTGCTGCGGTTGGTGGCGAAGCCCGATAGCACCGACTGGGGCCGCCTTGGGGTGTTGGCCAGCCTGCTGGCCAACAGCAAGCGCCTGTTTGATGTGGGGTCGGGCGCCTTTGCGCCGCCGCCCAAGGTGATGAGCAGTGTGGTGGAGCTTTTGCCCTTGCCACAGCGGCGCTACGATGTGGATTTGGCAAAGCTCGATGTGGTATTGCGGGCAGGCTTTGGCCAGCGGCGCAAAATGCTGCGTGGCAGCCTCAAAGGCCTCTTGACCGAAGCCCAGATTTTAGCGGCGGGTGTGGCCCCTACCGCACGGCTGGAAGCGTTGGATTTGGCGGCGATGTGCCGCTTGGCTGAACAACTTCAAGCATCTGGTTGATTTTATTTACACGTCTGGGGAGCACCCACCAAGTGTTGTGGATAAACGGTGTGCAATCTGTGTATAAGTTCTAGGCAGTGGGGATAAATAACCATTGATGCACCCAAGATACAGGTGGTAAACAATTAAGCAGACGCAGGTAACCCCAACATCTAGTTGCAAGGCTGCCTGTGACCCCTAAACCACAAACCCCAAGATATGGGGGGTGACCGCAGGGGCAGGCAGCAAGTGCCGCCTGAACATAATAAGGAAGCTTAAAAAGTTATGATAACTTTTTGACTTCTCTAACAACAAGGGGGAGACCTCACCATGTCCGCAACCGCAACCAACCTCGGCACCACTGTTAATTTTGGTACCCAGACGATTCAGCCTAATTCTGCGACCCCACTTGCCTCTGTCGCATTAACGCAAGCCAACCTGGCCCAAGCCAACCTCGCCCAAGGCATGGCCAACCAGCTGCTGGCCCGCCAGATGAGCCCGCTGTACCGTGCCCGCGCAGAAGCCTTCAATGAAAGCCTGCCCGCGACCGTTGACCAGTGCCTGAAAACCTACTTCAAGGATCTCAACGGCATGAGCCCCGCCAACGGTATGTACGTGAAAGTGATTAGCCAGGTTGAAAAGCCACTGATTGAACATGTGCTGCGTTACGTGCGCTGCAACCAAGTGCGTGCGGCCAACATTTTGGGCATCAACCGCAACACGCTGCGTAAGAAAATCCAGAGCCTGAACATTGATTTGATTAAAATTATGGGCGATGTCGGCGCCGCCTAACCCCGAAAGTTCTTCGTTTTGGCAGGCCCCCGCAAGGGGGCTTTTTTAGGCCCTGATTGTGGCCAAGTGGCAACGCATACAATTTTTTATGCATGGCAACCGGGCGGGCCGCTGGCCGACCAAGGCCCTTTCGCCCTACTTAAGAAAGGTGAAAGCTGCCAAATCCGAATCCACCGCCAAGGCATTGCGTGCCGAGACGGCCGAACTTGCGCCCAAGCCGCTGGCGTTTGGCGACGGCGTAGGGGCGGTGTACGCCGCGCCTTGGCCCGTGGCGGGCGAACGGCGCGCGCGGCGCGGCAGCAGCCCGGTGTACCAGAATTTAAAGTTCATTTTTTTGGCCTGTGCGGGGTTGGCGGTGGTGTTGCTGGGCGCGGCAGCCGTAGCTGCAGGCTGGAACCCGGCCTTAAGTGGCGGCAGCTACCTGGCCGTGACTGTGGCCCTAATTATTTTTGCGGGGCTGGCGGCCATTTATGTGTTGCGGCGACTGGTGATGCTGACGCTCGACCGCCGTGGCCGCTTGCGGGGCGGCAGCCTGCATGGCCGGATTTTAGGCGTGCTGGTGCTGGTGGCGCTGCTGCCTGCCTTGGCGGTGGGGACTGTGGGCATCGTGATTTTTAACCAAGGCATTGATGACTGGTTTGCCAGCAAGGTAATGGCGGCCCAGGAAGCCGGCCAACAGGTGGCGCAGGGGTATATCGATGAAACCGCGCGCAGCCTGCTGGCCGAAACCAGCACGCTGGCGCGTGAGCCGCTGTGGCAAATCCCGCCGTTGCTGTTAAGCGAAGCTACCGCCAGCAGCCTGTTGCGGAGCCAGGTGAGTGAACGGGGGCTCGATGAACTGACCCTGACCGATGAAGCAGGGCAGCCACTCATCACCGCCAGTGGCCTGCCCAGCGTGATGCCCTACGAGCTGCTCAATTTTCTGCAAAACAGCGGCGTGGTGCGGGGCAAGGGGGCGGGGGGTGAGGTGTTTCGGCAGGCGGCGGGTGGGCGGTTGCTGGCAGCGGTGCCAATTCGCAGTGGCCGTTGGCTGGTGGCCGAACGCAGCGTGCCGCCTTCCATGCAACTGCATTTGGAAGGGCTGCAGGCGGCCACGGCGGCGTACCAGCAATTGGCCACCGAGCGCGGCGCGATTCGGCGAAATTTGTCGCTCATGATGTTTGTGCTGTTGTTGGGCTGCGTGGCGGTGGCGATCTGGGCGGGTTCTAGGTTAGCGCGCCAACTGGCGGGCCCGATTACCGACCTGGTGCACGGCACCAACCGCGTGAGTGCGGGCGACTTAACCGTGCGCCTGAACCCGCGCGATGACGATGAGCTGGGGACCTTAACGCAAGCCTTTAACCGCATGACCCAGCAGCTGGCCACCAATGCCGACTTGGTGGAGCGCAAAAACGAAGAGCTGGACGCGCGGCGGCGGTTAACCGAGGCGGTGCTGCTGGGGGTTTCGGCGGGCGTGGTGGCCGTGGATGAAGCGGGGGTGGTGCGGTTGGCCAACCCCAGCGCCACCCAGCTGTTGAAACTGCAAACGGGCGACAAACTGGCGCGGGTTTCGCCCGAGTTAAGTGAACTGCTGCGCGCCTTCCATGCCCAGCTTTATGAAGCTGCGGTGCATCAGCGGAAACTGATTCAGGCGCATACCCTGAAAGTGGCGATTAACGAGCATGACTCAAAAACCCTGCAAATTCGGCTGCTGCCGATTGGGGGCGAACTGGGCAAGAGCGGGGTTGTGCTTACCTTTGATGACATCACGCCACTCGTGGGTGCCCAGCGGCTGGCCGCCTGGCAAGACGTGGCGCGGCGCCTGGCGCACGAAATTAAAAACCCGCTGACCCCCATTCAGCTTTCGGCTGCGCGCATGAAACGCAAATTTATGGTGCAAATTGCGCCGCCCGACCAACCGCTGTTTGGCCAGCTGGCCGATACCGTGGTGAACGCGGCGGAAGAAATGCGCCGCATGGTGAACGAGTTTTCCGACTTCGCCCGCATGCCGCAGGCACAGCGCACGATTTTCCCATTGGCGGATTTGTTAAGCGACGTGGTGGCGTTGCAAGGCAGCCGTGAGGGCATTCAGTTAACCCTGGAAAACCAGACCGCCGAGGTGCAAATTGAAGCCGACAGCGGCCAGTTGCAACGCGTACTGACCAACCTGATTGAAAATGCCGCCAATGCGATTGCCGAACGGGACGGCACGGCAGCTGCTGAAAGAGAGGGCACAAATCTGCCACAGGGACAGGTGCAGATTGTTGTGCAAATGCCACAAGATGGTATGGTACGAATTGAAATCCACGACAACGGCCGTGGGTTGCCAGCGAGTAAGGCGGTGGAGGACCTGTTTGACCCCTACGTCACGACCCGCAAGAACGGTACCGGCCTTGGGCTCGCCATCGTGAAAAAAGTGATGGATGAGCACGGAGGTACGGTTCGACTGAGTCGGCGCGCGAGCGGCGGCACCACGGCAACCCTAACACTGCCTGCCGTTGCGGGGCACGCCCAAACGCCGATGAAAGCACCAAACCATGACCACGCCGACCAAATACCAGACGCCGGAAATCCTCATCGTCGACGACGAAGCTGAGGTGCGGACCGCGCTGGCAGGGATTTTAGAAGACGACGGCTATCTGATTCGGTTTGCCGAAAATGGCGAACAAGCCCTGCAGGCCGTGACCGATAAAGTTCCGCAGCTGGTACTGCTGGATATCTGGATGGAAGGGATGGACGGCCTTGAGGTACTCAGCCGCTTGAAGCGCCGCGTGCCCGACTTGCCCGTGATTATGATTAGTGGCCACGGCACGATTGAAACCGCTGTGCAGGCCACGCAAAAAGGCGCCTACGACTTCATTGAAAAGCCCCCCAGTGTGGAGCGGCTGCTGTTGACGGCCTCGCGCGCCATTCGGGAAGCCCAGCTGCGCAAGGAAAACTATCTGCTTCGCGCCAAGGGTGGTGAAGTGCAGGAAATGCTGGGCGTAAGCAGCGAGATTGCCACCGTGCGGCAAACCATTAAGCAGGTGGCGCCTGGCGACAGCCGCGTGCTGATTTCGGGTGAAAGCGGGACGGGTAAGGAAATTGTGGCGCGCCTGATTCACAAAAGCAGCCGCCGCAGCGAGCGCCCGTTTGTGCTGCTGGCGCCGGGGGCAGTGAGTGAAGGCACCTTCGATACCGCACTGGCCACGATTGTGGCGCAGGCCAAAGGCGGTACGTTGTTTTTGGATGAAATCGCCGACTTGGCCCCGCAAATGCAGGCACGGTTGCTGAAGTTTTTGCAAGATGGCCTGCTGACCGACCCCAACACTGGCCTGCCGACCGAAGCCGACGTGCGCGTGGTTTCCTCCACCAGCAAGGATATTAAAGCGCTGACCGATGCGGGCAAGTTTAGAGCCGACCTGTACTACCGCCTGGGCGTGGTGCCGATTGCGATGCCAAGCCTGCGGGTGCGCAGTGTGGATATCCCCACCATGATTGGCCACTTTTTAAAAGTGCTGGCGCCCGATGCCCAGAGCGTGCCCAAAATTGCCCCTGCCACCATGGCGGTACTGACCAGCTACAGCTGGCCCGGAAACATCCGGCAGCTGCGCAACATGTGTGAATGGTTAGTGATTATGCACGGCGGCAAGACCATCAACCCCGAAATGCTGCCGCCTGAAATTGCGGGTGGCGAGGCGGTGGGCGGCAACATGATGGAAAGCGCCGTTGGCATGCCGCTGCGCCAAGCCCGTGAGCTGTTTGAAAAAAACTACCTGACCAGCCAGCTGCTGCGTTTTGGCGGCAATGTTTCGCGCACCGCCGACTTTGTGGGGATGGAGCGCAGCGCATTGCACCGCAAGCTAAAAAGCTTGGGGGTTGATGCGCGGATTGACGGGCCGTTCTAGGTGACGTTGTGTTATGAAAAAGGCGCCTGCGAGCGCCTTTTTTTGGTTACCACTTCAGGCGCAAAGTATTGGGCGGGGTGGTGCCCTTGGCTTCACGCACAGTGATGGCGGCCCCCGCGCGCTGTTTGCCGAGCAGCCTAAGCAGTACGCCTAAGCGGGCGGTACTAAGGGCGCGGTTGGCGGTTGGCAGAATCACACCAAAGGAACTGGTGCCGCGCTTGGCGGCTTTAAGGGCCTGTTGCAACGGCGCATTGTCGGCTTCGGCCACCCAGTGGTTGGTGCCTTGGTAGGGCAGGGTGGCTTCACCCGCCCATGCGGCGGAGGTGAGGAACATCCACGCGAGGCTAAATTTGAAAGCCTGCATTCGCTCTTTCCAACGTCTTGCGGCTACGTTAAGCGGGCCTATTTCGGGCAGGCCACTGCGTAGCCGAACACCTGCTGCAGGCCCGCGAGGTTGCAAGTCACCTCGGCCTGGCTTTGCAGATACGCCACCAAAAGCGCTTCGAGGTCTTGGCGCTGTTCGGTCGCAAAGGCTTCGGCGGCAGCAATCGCAGCGACGCCTTGCGGGGCGGCTGCGGGGGTGCGACGCAGCAGTTGCACCACATGCAAGCTGTCGCCGTCGCGCACCGCTTCTGGCAGTGTGCTGCCAGGGGCGGCAGCCATCAGTTCCAGCAATTTGGGTTGCAGCCAGCGCGGGGCTTCGGCCACCCCACGGAAATTAAGCGTGCCGATGGTGGCGGTAACCTTGGCTTGCGTGGCGGCTTCGGCCAGCGTGCGTGGCCCATTGGCGCCAGCGGTGGCGGGCGCGCGGGCGGCACTGAGGAGTGCTTCGGCGGCGGCCTTGCGGGCAAGTTCGGTTTGCAGGGTGCGCCAATCGGCAATAACCCGTTCCTTAATCTTGGCCAAAGGCGGTGTGGCAGCGGCTTCAATTTGCGTGGTGGCAACGTAGGCCACACCGCCATCTTCCAGCGTAATCGGCGGCGAAACCTGCCCTGCAGCGGTGTTAAACAGCGCATTCAGCACGGCGGGAGGCAGCGCTTCATCGGTGGCCTGGACGCGCGGGATGGGCCGCAATTTCAGCCCCAGCATCTGGGCGGTTTCAGCCAAGCTTTGGCCGCCCGCAATGGCATCATCGGCGCGTTGCGCAAGCTGGCTGAGCGTTTCCTGCACCTCAGCGGCCTGCAAGGCGGCGGCAATTTGGGCGCTTACTTCGGCCAGCGGTTGCACGCGGGCAGGGCGGATCTCTTCGACCCAAATGAGGTGCCAGCCAAAGGGCGTTTGCACCGGGGCTGAAATTTGGCCTGCCTGAACGCCAAAGGCCATGTTGGCAAAGCCTGGCACCACGTCATCGCGCTTGATGAAGCCCAAGGACCCGCCTTTGGTTTTCAGGTTGCCTGGGTCGATCGAGACCGCATTGGCGGCGGCGGCGAACTCTTCCACCATTTGAATCGTTTTTTGAATTTCGGTAGCACTGGCCAGACTGGGCAAGAGAATGTGCCGCACCAGCCGGGTTTCGGGCGTGCTGTAGGCGGCTTGGTTGGCTTCGTATTCGGCGGCAATGCGGCTTTCAGGGATGCTGACCGTGCCACTGAGGCTTGGCAATGAAAGTTCCAGCAGCTGGCCGCTGCGGTGTTCGGGCACCTGATAGGTGATTGGGTTGAGTTTATAAAAGTCGGCCAGCTGGTCTGCCGTTGGTGTGGCAGGGCTTGGCGCATTGGTGATGGTGGCCACCGCAATTTCGGTGGTGGCATCGGCCAGGGCAATTTGCCCCGCGACCAGGCTGCTGGAAACAGCTGTTAATTGCACCACGCCAGCGAGGTTGCGGACGGCCAAATCGTTGGCCATTTCGCGCTCGAATTGGCTGGCGGTGCGGCCCATTTGGGCCAAGGCGGCACGGTATTGGGTAACATCGAACTGCCCCGACTGATTTTGAAAGGGTGCGAGGCCAGAAATTTCGGCCTGCAAAGCGCGGGTGGCGGGTTGCAGGTGCAGTTGTTTGGCGGTTTGGCGCAACACCGTGCGGGCCAGAGATTCCTGTAAAATCTGTTCGGCCAGCTGCAGGCCTTGCAGCTGTTCGGGGGTGGCTGGGCCGCCCAATGCCTCTTCCAGCTGGCGGGTACGGGCGCGGTATTGCTCTTCCAGTTCGATGAGGGAAATATTTTCGCCGTTCACGGTCAGGCCGTGAGGGCTGCTTTGGGCGTGCAGGAAGCTTTCAATCCCCCAGGCGCCAAAGGCCATAATGAGCAAAAATAACAGACCCTTGGCGGCTTTGGTGGCGCCAAACACACGGAATTTTTCAAGCAACATGGCCCCTTGTGCCAGCTTTTTGCCAGCGGTGCAACGGTTGCGCTTATTAGGTATGCACGGGGCTTGCGGCGCGGGCGTGCGGCTGCTAAACACTGCATTTATGTTGAGCATCCTTTTAGTCGTAAATACCTGTGTGGCAATCGCCCTGATTGTTCTCATTTTATTACAAAAAACTGACCCGGCCGCGGGCGGCATGTTTGGCGGCACCAGCAGTGCGGCGCAAACGGTGGTACGTAACCCGCTGGCCCGCCCGACAGCCTGGCTGGCCGCGGCCTTTATGGTGCTCAGTTTAGGGATGGCGGTGCTGGCCAAGGGCGGTGGTAAGGAGGCTGCGGCAGGGGGTTCGATTATGGCCGAAGCTGAACTGCCAAGCCCAGCTGCCATGCAACCTGCCATGGTACCTGCGGCTGTATTGTTGGCGACGCCAACAGAGGTTATCAGCCCCGTAATGGTACCTGCGGCTTCCCCCACACTTGTAACGCCGACGCAGGGGTAGGGCGATGCTGGTGATCCCCAACTTAAAAAAACCAGCTACCGCCAACCCTCCTTTACCCGCCGAAATCAAAAAAGTGCTCACGCGCTTTATTTTTGTGACGGGCGGTGTGATGAGCTCGCTGGGGAAAGGCCTGACCGCCAGCGCACTGGCCGCCGTGTTACAGGCGCGTGGTTTTACAGTCATTCAGCAAAAGCTTGACCCTTATTTAAATGTGGACCCGGGGACGATGTCGCCACTGCAGCACGGCGAAGTGTACGTGACCGCCGATGGCGCCGAAACCGACCTTGATTTGGGCCATTACGAACGCTTTACCGGGGTGCCAACCAGTCGCCTTTCTAACCTTACCGCAGGCCAGGTTTACTGGAACCTGCTGCAAGCTGAACGCAAGGGCGAATTGCTGGGCAAGACGGTGCAGGTGGTGCCGCACGTGACCAACGCGATTAAAACGCAGATTGCCAAGCTCGAGGGGTTGGCCGATTTTGCTTTGGTGGAAGTGGGCGGCACGGTGGGCGATATTGAAAGCATGGCGTTTGTGGAAGCGATTCGGCAATACGGCCAATCCTTACGTGGCAACAGCAACCAGCAGTGCCGCAACCATGCGTGCTTCATGCACCTGACCTACGCCCCTTACTTAAAGGCGGTTGGCGAAATTAAAACCAAGCCCAGCCAGAATGCGGTGAAGGATTTGCTGCATTATGGCATTCAGGCCGATGTGGTGGTGGTGCGCAGCGAAGTTGACGTAGGCCGCGCCGAACTGGATAAAATTGCGATGTTTGCGGGCTTGCAGCCCAACCAAGTGGTGAACTGCATGGACAGCGATAGCATTTACCGCGTGCCCGTAAACCTGCAGGCCGCGGGATTGGATGACGCGGTGTTGCAGCATTTTGGCCTGAGTGCCCCCGCGCCCGACCTGAGCGGTTGGGAACGGATTGCCAACCTGACGCGCAATCCGCCGCGGACAGTGAAAATTGCGGTGGTCGGCAAGTATGTGCAGCTAGGTGATGCCTACAAAAGCTTGAACGAAGCGCTGCTGCATGGTGGCTTTGCCCATGATGCCAAAGTACAGATTGTGTTCATCGACAGCGAAGCGCTGGAAACCGCCACCGACCCCGAACTGGCAGCGAAGCTGCAGGAAGCGGCGGCGATTTTGGTGCCGGGTGGTTTTGGCGCACGGGGGACGGAAGGGAAGATTCGGGCCATTCGGTACGCGCGGGAACAGCAAATTCCTTTCCTCGGCATCTGTTTGGGGCTGCAGATGGCGATTGCGGAATACGCGCGCCATGTGGCGGGGCTGGTTGGCGCCGACAGTACCGAATTTGCCGCCGAAAAAGGCCAGCCCACGCACCCCGTGGTGTGCCTGATGACCGAATGGCAATCGCCCACGGGCGAGCTTTTGACCCGCACGGCTGATGGCAACCTGGGCGGCACCATGCGGCTGGGCAGTTACCCCGCCAGCTTGGCACCTGGCAGTGTGGCGGCCAGCGCCTACGGTGCGACCAGCGTTACCGAGCGCCACCGCCACCGCTACGAATTTAATCCGCGTTACCGCGAGTTATTGGCCAACGCGGGGCTGGTGTTTTCAGGCCTTAGCCCCGAAAACAAGCAGCTCTGTGAAATTATTGAATTGCCGACCGACGTGCATCCGTTCTTTTTGGCAGTACAGTATCATCCCGAATTCCAGAGCACGCCACTTAAGCCAAGCCCACTGTTTGCGGCTTTTGTGGGGGCGGCGTTGCGGCAAGGTTAAAGTCTTAAGTCCGCAAGGTTTTAAAAAAATCGGTTAGTAGGGCGGCGCAAGGGGCTTCCTCGATGCCGCCCAGAATTTCGGGCTGATGGTGCATGAAGTTGGCGACACGAGGGCCATTCACGGTGCCGCCGCTTTTTGGGTCGTAGGCGCCAAACACCACCCTTGCCACGCGGGCATGGCTGAGTGCCGCCATGCACATTGGGCAGGGTTCCAGCGTGACCGCCAAGGTGCAACCAAGTAAAAATTTATCATTCATGTGGGCCAAGGCGGCGTGCAGACACAGCATTTCGGCGTGCTGGAGTGGGTTGTGTTGCGCTTCCACCAGGTTGTGGGCGCGGGCGATAATTTCGCCGTTGGGGTTGGCCAGCACGGCGCCAATTGGTACTTCGCCGTGCGCCAAGGCCAGCCTGGCTTGGGCCAAAGCTTCGGCCATCAGCAGGTTTGGGTTGAACACAGCCATGGCTTGCTTTACAAGGATTACATGGAAAATTCTAGGCCCCTGATTGGGATTGTGATGGATTGGCAGGAAAAGGGCAGCTTTAGCCCGCGCCCGCATTACGCAATTCGGGAAAGCTACTTTCATGCCGTATGGGCGATGGGGGGCTTGCCCGTGGGCCTGCCGCTGCTGGCCGATGCCCAACAGGCCATGCTTGGCATGGTGCAAGGCATTGTGGTGCCAGGCGGCGATTACCCCAGCCCCAGCCGCTGGTACGGCGATGGTCATGGGATTGGCGACGAACACCCGCGCACGGTGCAGAACGAGGCGCTAATTCGGGAACTGCTGGCCCGCCGCATGCCGCTGCTGGGGATTTGCGCTGGGATGCAAGAAATGGTGGCAGCTACGGGCGGGTTGCTGCACTGGCGGGTGGCGGAAAGCGTGCCCAACCCCGCGCCCCACCGCAGTGTGGCGCCAAGCGAAGTGGCCCACCCCGTGCAAGTACATACGGGGACGTTGCTGCACCGCCTGACAGGGAAAACGGAATTTGGCGTGAACAGCCACCACAACGAAGGAGTAAAAACCTTGGGCGAGGGGCTGCAGGTGGCCGCCACTGCGCCCGACGGCTTGATTGAGGCGGTGGAGGTGGTGAATCACCCCTTTGCCTTGGGTGTACAGTGGCACCCCGAATTTTTACTGACCGAAGCTGACCGCGCGATTTTTGACGGGCTGGTGATGGCCGCCCGTGCGTATGGGCCTGGTGTTTAAGGTTGGCGCATGAGGCTGAATAAATTTTTGCAACAGGCGGGCATTGGCAGCCGCCGCGAGGCCGAACGGCTGGTGGTGGCAGGTGTGGTGCAGGTGAATGGCTTGGTGGCTTCTGTGACGACCGAAGTGCCCGAAGGTGCTGAAGTACGCGTCAGCGGTAAGGTACTAAATGCTGCGAGCGCCGGGCAACCTAGGTTGTTTCGGTACCACAAGCCCGTGGGCGTGATTGTGACCGCGCGCGACAGCCTGGGCCGAGAGACCCTCTATAACGCACTGGCCAAGCTGCCGATTACCAAAAACCTGCCGCGCCTCATGCCCGTGGGGCGCTTGGACTTAAACAGTGAGGGGTTGCTGCTGCTGACGGATTCCGGCCCGTTGGCACAGGTACTGATGAGCCCCGCAACCGCCTTGCCGCGTATTTACCGCGTACGGGTGCATGGGCGTTTAACCGCAGCCCAGCTGGAAAAATGGCGACGCGGGGTGCAGATTGAAGGCATTGATTACCGTGGGGCCGAGGTGCACGAAGAAGATGTTGGCGCCAGCGGCCTTAATGCGTGGTACCGGGTGGTGTTGAATGAGGGGAAAAACCGAGAAATCCGGCGGATTTTTGAGTATTTTGGCTGCGAGGTGAACCGGCTGATCCGGACTGCTTACGGCCCCTGTGGTTTGGCGACGTTGCCGATGCGGGGGTTTATGGAAGTGCCTCACGCTGAAGTTAGTGCACTGATGAAGCAGGTAAATTTTGCATGACAGTGACTACCTCGCGCCTGACCTCGCGCATCATTGCGGGCCACTTGAAAGGCCGTGTGCTGGAGCTGCCAAAAATCGAGGCCGCCCGCCCGACCCGCAACCGGATTCTGCAAGCCGCGTTTAACCTGCTGGGCAGCCAGCTGGATTTAGAGGGCCTCACGGTGGTTGACCTGTGTTGCGGTAGCGGGGCCTGGGGGTTGGAGGCCTCAAGCCGCGGGGCCGCGCAGGTGTACCTGATTGATACCGAAACCCGCACGGCGGCGCGCAATGTGCGAGCGTTGGGGGTTGAAGGCGCGGTGCAAGTGATTCAGGTCGACGCTGGCCGCTGGATGCCGCCCACACCGCTGGATGTGGTGCTGGCCGACCCGCCGTATCATGACCTTGCACTGCTGCAGAAAATTCTCTGGAACTGCCACAAGCTTGGTGATTACCGCACATACTGGCTGCTGGAAACTGCAGCCGCGACCGTGGTGCCGTGGCCCGAAAATTTTACCGTACTGGCCAGCCGCGTGTATGGCGTGAGTGCGTTGCATGTGGCGGTGCAGGGGTAATTAAAGTAGCATGAAGAAGCTAACACTATTTATGGCTGCTATAATTATGGGGTGCACAACCATGGGCCATGAAGAGAAATTTTATTATAGACGATATAAGACAGAAGAAGAGTTCCAAAAAGCAGTAAAGAATCTAATAGAAATAAAAAAACGAAATTTTAATGAGATAAATTCTATATTAATAGATGCAGGTTCTATAAATTCTAAACATGATTATGAAGAGTTTAACAATAGTTATGTATATAGAAAAGAAAATATTATTTTTGATGAACATTATGTAATTTATATAAAAGAAAATAATAATAATATAGATAACTTTAGTAGTTCATTACAAAAAGGATTCTAAAATCTATTCACATTTATGCCTCGTGTAGGCTTGCCCCCTCCGGCTAAAATTTATGGCCATCCTGATATCTGCAAGGGGTAAACCCCCTGCACCCCCCGTGAGGGTAAATTTCCTGCGGAAATATGGTGGGCGATGAGAGGGTCGAACTCCCGACCTTATCCGTGTAAAGGATCTGCTCTACCACTGAGCTAATCGCCCAACCGCACGTTCTATGCCCCGAAAGTTTGGGGCGGTCAAGCCCGCCCGATGATTTCGGAATGAAAATTCAGCGGGTTTAACCCCAAGGCCCGGGTGGCATAGGTATAGCGTTGATGGGCGGGGACTTCGAACACCAGCTCGCGAGTGGCGGGTAAAATCAGCCAGTCGTTCTGCACAATTTCCTGCTCCATCTGGCCTGCTTGCCAGCCCGCGTAGCCGAGGCAAAAATTGAGCTGGCGCGGGCCAGCACCCTTGGCAATATCGCTGACAATATCGGCCTGGGCGGAGAGCGAGAAATCGCCACTGATGCGCACTGAGGATTTAAGGCTGTAGTCGGTACTGTGCAGCACAAACCCGCGTGTGGCTTCAACCGGCCCGCCTTTATAAAGGATGGGCTGCTGGCGGCCTTGGGCCAGGATTTCTTCAATCCCCATGCTGCGGGCTACATCGGCAAATTCGAGCTTCGGCATCGGTTGATTGATAACAAACCCCATTCCGCCTTCAGCCCCATGATGCGCCACGAATATGACCGTGCGCTCAAAACCGGTATCGTTCAGCGCCGAGGTTGCCACCAGCAGGTAATGCTGCAGGTTGGTGACGGCGGCGGGAAGTTGGAGAGGCATGACCCAAGCGTGGTGTGCGGCGCGGTTGGCGTCAAGCCATTCATGGGGCCGTGTAAGGAAAAAATTAGACCTTATAGGCCGCCAGATAGCGCGTGAAAAGGTGGCGGTTGTTGGTGGTTTTCCATTTTTCGCCATTCACGCTGTAGCGCAGTAAAGTGTGGCTGATGGGTTGCAGCCCGGCAGCCGTTGCCACTTCATCGAGCTGATACGGGGTGTGGAACTGCTGCCAGCCGCGGGAGTCGGGCCCGACGCGCCGAAACAGAATTTGGCTAAAAAACCGATGCACGAGCCACGCCCGTACGCTGCGGGTGGTGTGGCCAATAATGAGAACTCCGCCCGGCGCCAGCAACTGCCGCAGTACCCAAATTAGCTTCCCTGCATTGGGGTGTTCGGCCAGTACATCGAGGGCCAGAATGGCGTTATACGTCACGCCTTCCGTAAACAATTGTTCGGCTTTCAGCGGCATGAAGTTCAGCGGTGTGCCAAAAGCTTCGGCATAGCTGCGGGCAGCTTGTAGAGCTTGCTGGTTGGGGTCGATGGCGGTGACATCGGCACCTGCCAGCACAAAAAAACAACCTATCGGCGCAGTCCCACAGCCGACATCAAGAATTTTTTGCCCAAGCAAAATGCCTGGATATTTCGGGTTTTTGCCAAAATGCTTGGCCAGAATTTGCAAAATTTCCTTTTCGCGTACCGCATGATAGCTGGGTTCGATGTGCTGCACCGAAGGCGGGGCGTGCAGGGTTTTGGCCAAGTTGCGCAAAGTTTTGAGGGCGCGTGGGGTTTGGTGGGGTTTGGACTGGCGCATGAATTAACTAAGTATAGGCATTTCATGAGCTTTGCCAAGTGCTACCTTGCTTTAAGGGCTGAAATGAGGCTATTGGTAAGGAATGAAAACACTCCCGCTTTGCCGTATTGTGGGCCTTGGCCATTGCTTGCCCAATGCGCCGATAGGCAATGCCGACTTGATTGCGCGATATGGGCTGCAAAGTACGCCCGATTGGATTGAACAACGCACGGGAATTACCCAACGCTATTTTGTGCAAGCAGGCCAAACCACCAGCACGTTGGCCGCTATCGCCGCAAGGGCCGCTTTGGTGCAGGCGGGCCTTGAGGCTGGCCAAATTGACGCGATTGTGGTGGCGACCTGTACGCCCGATTACACCTTCCCCAGCGTGGCCACCTTGGTGCAGGCCGCCTTGGGCGCGCGAGCAGGGGGGATTGCACTGGATGTAAACGCCGCCTGCAGCGGGTTCATCGCGGCCTTAAGTATGGCGCAAGGGTTGTTTGCTACACAGCCAGGGGTGCAGAATATCCTTGTGATTGGGGCGGAAACCTTTTCCAATGTGCTGGATTTTACCGATCGCAGCACCTGCGTATTGTTTGGCGATGGCGCGGGCGCGGTGGTACTGCAACGAAACCCTGCTGGTGAGGAGCGTGGGGTGCTCCATATTCAGCAAGGCGCCGATGGCACTCACGCTAGCTTGTTACATAGTGAATTCGGCGTGGCGCAGGGTAACATAGCGGGAACCGTGCACATGCAAGGCGCAGCAGTCTTTAAGCACGCCGTGCGCCAGATGGGGGATGCCGACCAAGCCCAGGCGTTGTTGCAGTTAAGTGGGCACAGCTTGGATGATGTGATGTGGTTGGTGCCGCATCAGGCCAATGCGCGGATTTTGGAGGCGGCAGCCACCAGCTTGGGAGTACCGATGGATAAGGTGATCATGACGGTGGCTGACCATGCCAATACAAGTGCGGCGAGTATTCCGCTGGCCCTTTCAGTTGCTGCAGAGGCAGCAAAACTACAAGTAGGCCAGTTGGTGTTATTGCAAGCCTTTGGCGCAGGGTTTACGTGGGGAAGTGCAAGCTTGAAAATTTAATGACGGTTGCCAGAAGTATCGGCAATACTTTGGCAAAAGTTTCCAGTCCAAATAAACGTTTCGCCGTCGGCTGGACAATAAATACATTGTCCAGCGGTGTTGCGGTGGTAATTGGTTGCGCATGCGACAGGAAAAGTTGCCACCGGATTCCAGCACTGTGCCACCCCATTACGGGTGACATAAAGCTGAAACTGGGCGTGGCATTGACCAATTGCGGTAAGTCTGGCCTCGGCACTGGCAACCAAAGCTTTGGCGGCATCAATTTGAGCTTGCAGGTTTGTTTGCGGGACGTCGATAAGATTTTTATTGGCCACACCCGTTGTGGTATCAATTGCGTAAGCGATTGGCCCGAACGTTAAAACCAAAGCGATAACTATCAGTGGACGTGGTAATTTCATGCGTGTGAACTTTCAAGGGTGAAATAATCGTGAACTTCGCGGGGGAGTTGCCAATCTTCGGCCCAGGTTTGTGCAGCCACCGAAGGAGCAGGGGTATGGCGCAATGGGGTACGCTGGCGGTCATCGGCCCGCTTGAGCCGCATCACCAGCTGGGTGATTTCGTCCCGTTCGACGTCAACGTCGTGCACCACCACGTCGGCGGCATCGGCATGCAGCTTGGTTGGCAATATGGGGTTAAGCTGAGCAGTCATCGATCACCTCGAAATAGTCAAAAAACAGGGCAGGCTGTGCCAGCACATCGGCAATCGTTGCAGGGGAGTGATGTGAATCGGTTATCAACATAGCTCAGATTGGCGGAAGATACGGAGAGTGAGCAAGACGCCTGACGGAGTTAAGTGCTTATGGTGTCGCCAGCTTGCCACATATTTTGCCATAAAAAACCCCGCCGCAGCGGGGCTTGGCAACAAGGCTTACCTATTGCTGGGGGTTTTCATCAATCAAGCCTTCACCAGCCGTGAAGTCGAGGTCATCACCGCCCAAGGCTTCGCCGTCGAGCTCTTCGGTGCCAAGGTCGCCCAAGTCTTCTTCGGCGGCACTGAGAGTGGCGGTGGTATCGAACAGCACTTCTTCGATTGCCGCTGCGTGGGTGCTGGTGGCTTCCAGGCCCGCTCCGGCCAGGGCCAGCAATTCGCTATCTTCGGCAGATTGATCGGACATCCGGTTCACGCCATGCACAATGTGCTGCTTCACCTGTTCCAGATCGGCACTTTGGGCAGCGATTTCACGCAGGGCCACCACGGTGTTTTTGTCGTTATCGCGGTCGACTGTAATGGCGGCGCCGGCGGCAACGTCGCGGGCGCGTTGCGCTGCCAGCAGCACCAGCTCGTAGCGGTTAGGGATAATGTTGGTACAATCTTCGACGGTGACGCGGGCCATGGGTGTGCTTTCTGTATTACAGAATGACTAAGGCAGGGAGGTGAATTTTAGTCAAGAAATATCTTTGTTTTATAAATAATTACAATTAAATATAGTTATTCATTAAAGTTATAAAATGCACCTGTGTGATATCAGACCTTTATGGTGCACTGCACGCCTATGCTGCGCTGCACCCTTGTATTTTGAGCTGATAATGCCAAAATAATCAAAATAACCACACAAGGATTCCTTCGATGACCACCATGGCCACCAATCTCTTTTCCCGTAGCCTGGAATTGGCAGCGGGCGTGCCCGTCAATCGGGCGGCCTACGAGGCAGCCGTGGATGCGGGCATGAATCTGGCCAAGTTGCAGGCGTTGGGCCGCGCCTATCGGCAGGGGTGGTTGCACAATGTGCTGGCCCGCATTACGCCCTTAACGGCGCGGGAAACGACCGACTATTCGCTCATGGCCGCGCTGTTTATTACCACCAAAGCCGAAGCTGAGAGCCTGATGGCCAAATTAAGTGCCGATCTATCGCGTTTTGCCACGCTGGCCGGGGTTATTGTGGAGGGCAAGCGCATCCCGCAACCGTTACAAATGCATTACCAGCTGTATCAAACCATTGGGGCGCAGTTGCAGGAAACATATGGTATTTTTATGCCAAAAGCCTTTGCCAGCACCACGATTGATGCCACTGCGCAGGCTGAGATGATGTTTGTACGTAAGTTTATTAAGGGCCATTTTGCGGCTTAGGCCAGAACGATTGGTGTAAGAGCGTGGATGGCGGCCTTCACCGCCATGAGGGATTATCAGGCAGAATTAACATGGCGCACCCGGCGCGATTGACGCAGGCAAGCCCGCGCCCTGCGGGTCCTGCTTACGCAGTCTCTTCACGCCTTACATCATAGATTTTTTAAATTTTTATGGCGCACCCGGCGCGATTCGAACGCACGACCCCTTCCTTCGGAGGGAAGTACTCTATCCAGCTGAGCTACGGGTGCGCTCAATCCCTTCCTAAAGCCAAATGGCCCGCCTGGCAAGGGCGGGCCGCCAATCTGTCATCCTGAGAGCACCCATCCAACCGAAGTTCAATATCGTCGGGCGAAGGACCCAGTGGGATGTTGGTTATGGTACCAATAAACTAATGCTTGCCCAGCCACGCCTTATCGGCGCCTGGGCCTTGGCGCTTGGCTTCTAGTTGCGTGGCCAGACGGTTCATCAGGTTGATTTCGTATTCCTGCGCCCGGATAATTTCCCGCGCCAGTCGCTTCACTTGGCTATTTTCGCCATATTTTAGCTGGATTTTGGCCATTTCGACGGCGCCCTGGTGGTGCGGAATCATGCCGCGAAGGAAGTCGATGTCGGCGTCGCCGGTATAGGGCACCATCATCGCCTTGTGCATATTGGCCATGGCGGCATCGAGTTCCCGCGTCGCCGCGTTTAACTCGGCACCCGCAGGGCTGGTGTGGCCGCTATGGCCGCCTTGGGCAGCGGCAGCGGTATGGGCGCTATGGTCGTGGCCCTGAATGAAATCGGCAGGGGCGGGGACCACTTTGCCCGCGTGGTTTTTGTGTAATTTCATCGGGCAGGTTGGGTCGTTTTCGCAGGCCAGGGCGGGAAGGGCCAGCAGGGTGGCGGCGAGGGTAAGGAGGGGGAGTTTCATGGGTTAAACTTTCCACTTGATTGATTGAGTAAAGAACCAGTAAGCCAAAAGACTGGCTAGAAAGCTATCCACCACCACAATGCCCGAAAGCTGAAAAAGCCCGCCGCCCATTTCGGTCGCAGGTGTTGCGCAGTAGCCCACCAAAATCCCTAGCACGCAAGCGGCAAAAGGTTCGCTGCGCAGGCCCTTAATTTTCCCTAACTGGCCTTTGGCATAGTGCTGGGGTTGTGTGAAATAGTCGGCAGTCATCACCGCGGCAATGGGCGAGAACATGACGCCCAACAAAATCAGCCAGGTCATGAAGTGTTCAAAAATCCCGAACGCAGCCGCCACTGAACCGAGTGTGCCTGCGGCTAAAGTAAGTTGCCAACGCGGCACTTGGGGCAGAAAGGGGTTTAAGGTTAAGGCACCTGAATAGATATTCGTATCGTTGGTGGACCAAGTGGCAAGAAAGAGCACCACCAACGCCAACACGCCAAAATTAAAGGCGAGCATAATGACCATGACATCGTTCCCACCACTTAAAATCGCCAATGCGCCTGTAAGGGTTAGCAATATGGGGTAGGCCAGCATATGATTTATAACTATCCCTTTTACCACATCGCGTTCGGTTTTCATGAAGCGGCTAAGGTCGGGAATTAAGGCCGCAATGTAAGCACCTGCCGCCATGGCCGCGACAGTACCAACCGAAGGAGCCGTAACTACGGCCTGTTTAAGCCAGAGGGCTTGAGCACCATCTTGCATCAATAACATGACAAGTGGGCTTGCAAGCAATACCAACAATAACGGCACAGCAATGTAGGAAAGTTTGCCAATCCCACGGAAGCCAATCACGGCCGTCGTTGTCATTAAGAGGCCCGAAATAAACGCAACAGGGGCGAAGGGCAAATTTAGCCCCCATAGGCTGGCCGTGGTTTGCACAAACGCACTGGCAAACACGTCTGTTTGAATCCCAAACCAGCCAATACAAGCAGCAATAAATGTAGTGTTCAGCACCATAAAGCCTTGTTGGCCAAAGGTTTGCCGAATAATCAGGCTGCTGGTTAAGCCTGTGCGTTGCCCCACAATTCCCGTAATAATGGCCATAATTCCCGCAATAAATCCACCCAAAGAAACCCCAAGTACCATCGGCCAAAAAGCCATTTGGTTGCCTAACATCGCGCCAAACTGGAAGATGGGGACACAGATCGTTGCACCTATCATTACGGTTGCAAGCCAAAGCCAGCTTTGCTGATTGGCCTTGGCCACAGGGGCGAGGGCGGAATCTTCAGCCAAAATTTTAAGCAGAGAACGTGACATATCAAAGAGCCTTTCTTGGGTAAGCTTAAACCTTACAACAACCTAAAACAAGTCTTTCACGCTTGCCACATTGGCCAACAACTGCGCCACCGTAAGCGGCCCCACGCCTCCTGGCGCAGGCGTACGGCGGGTGGCAATCCCTTCGATGCGGAGGGCGTCGACATCGCCGCGCAGGATTTTTTTACCTTGGTCGTTTTCTTCAGGGGTGAGGCCTACATCAATCACGTCCGCGCCTGGCTGCAGCCAGTGTTCGTTTACCAGCCCAGGCACACCGCAGGCGGCAATTACAATGCGGGCTTGCTGGCAGAGCTGTTGGGGGTGAGGGGTCTCGCGGTTAATCGGAATAACTTCTGCTTCCATTTGGGCCAGCAACTCGCGCAGGGGAGCGCCGACCACGCGGCCATTGCCGATGACCGCAACGGGCAGGTTGGCCAGCTTGTGGCCCCATGTTTCGGTGAGCAATCGCACCACGGCAGCGGGTGTGGCGGGCAGGTGGCACGGTAGGCCTTGGGCGCGGCGCTGGGCACTTTCGGTGGATAGGCCATCCACATCCTTACGCCACGGCACGGCATCGAGGGCAGCCTGTACATTAAAGCCCGCAGGCAAGGGAGTTTGGACAATGATGGCGTCGGTGGCGGCATCATGCGCCAGCCCGTGCAGCAGGCTATGCAGCGCGGCCTCGCCGTCATCTTCCCGCAAATGCACGCGTTCGGCGGTAATCCTTACGGCGGCGGCGGCTTCCAGCTTTTTGCCCACATACACGTTACTCGCAGGGTTATTCCCCACCTGCACAATCACCAAACGTGGTGGGCGTGGCCATTGCTTCACCTTCATGGCTACCGCTTCCAGCCACTGCTGGCCAAGGGCTTTGCCGTTGAGGGTTTGGGTTTGCATGTAATTAATAATAATTTCTTGGCACTTACAAATACTTTATGTAGCATCAAATGAGAAATAAAGGAAGTAGGACTATGAAAAGAATAAAGCTTTTATCTTTGCTAGTAACGTCAATTATTGTTACCTCATGCGCAACGGGTTACAAGCCCGAAGGTTTTGGTGGAGGTTTTTCAGAGTTTAAAATGGCTGATAATATTTGGCAGGTAGATTTCCGTGGCAATGGTTATACATCTAAACAACGTGCTAGAGATTTTGCCATGCTTCGTGCCGCTGAACTCACTACAATGGCGGGGTATCCATACTTTGTGATTGCCGACAGTGCAGATACATCGACTATCCAAATGTATTCTAACCCTGTTGTGGCTAATACTAATTACGGAATGGGTAACGCAACAACAACATTTTCAGGGGGAGGCATTTCAACAATTAATAAGCCTGCAGTTGGGAATGTTGTTATTGGTATAGCTAATAAGCCTGCAAATACATTTGCTTTTGAGGGAAAAACAATTATTCAGTCTATAAAAGCAAAATATAAACTTCAATAAACTTATTGGTGTTATCCCTTTTTACGTTGGGATAACACCTTTATACACCGCTACTACTCCTTCACATACACCCCAGGGGCGGCACAAAGCGGCTTGTACGCCTTATTCCCCTGCGCTTTGGGCGCGGCGACTTGTTCCTCGCTCTGGCCACTCAGCCAGGTGGCATAGTCGGGCCACCAGCTGTCGGGGGTTTCGGCGGCGCCTTTGAGCCAATCCTGCGGGTTGCTTTGGCCTTTGTTAATTTCCCCCACCCAAAAGCTGCGCTTGATAGGCTTGCCGGCCGGCGTTGGTGGGCTTACCACCCCAGCGACGTGGCCCGCCTTGGTGACGGCCATGCGTTTGCTGGCACTCGCCATTTTGGCGTAGGGCGCAAAGCAACTTTCCCACGGCGTGATGTGGTCGTTGAGGGCACTTAACATGTACATGGGGTATTCGAGTTTGCTGAGGTCAATTTTCTCGCCCAGCAGCGTCACGGCGTTGGGTTTGGCCAGCGCGTTTTCGACGTACAATTTACGCAGGTACCAGCTATGCATGGCGGCTGGCATGCGGGTGCTGTCGTCGTTCCAGACCAAAATATCGAACGGCATCGGCTGCTTGCCGAGCAAGTAATTGCTGACCACAAAATTCCAGACCAAATCGTTGGCGCGGAGCAGACTGAAGGTGCTGGCCATTTCCTTGCCATCGAGCACGCCGTCGCGTTGCATTTTAACTTCGAGCGCGGCCACCTGGGCGTCATCGGTAAACACTTTCAGTTCGCCCGCGTTGGCAAAATCGGAGAGCGTGGTCAGGAATGTGGCTGATTTGATGGGCGATTTGGCAGCGCTGCCAAACTTGCTTTGCAAGGCGGCCAAGGCGGCAAACACCATGGTGCCGCCGATGCAGTAGCCGACCACGTTGGCTTGCTCGGTGCCGCAGATGGCGTTGGCGCAATTCACGGCAGGCACGAAGCCTTCTTTAATATAATCTTCAAAGCCGACGTCGCGGTAGCTAGCGTCTGGGTTTTTCCAGCTGACCATAAAGACTTGAAAGCCTTGATCGACCAGATATTTCACGAGGCTGTTTTGCGGCTGTAAATCGAGAACGTAAAACCGGTTGATCCAGGGCGGGCAGATGACCAGCGGGGTTTTATGGACTTTTTCCGTGGTTGGGGTGTATTGAATCACTTCGCAAATGCGGTTGCGTAGCACCACTTGGCCAGGGGTAACGGCCAGGGTTTCGCCCACCACAAAAGGCTTTTTGTCGACCATCGAAATTTTGCCCTGCTGGAGGTCTTCGAGCATATTTTTCATGCCGTTGAGCAGGCTCTCGCCCTGGGTGGCCATGGCGGTGGAAAGGGCTTCGGGGTTGGTAAGCAGAATGTTGCTGGGCGAGAAGAGATCGACGTATAGGCGGGTGTAAAACTCGGCCTGCATTTTTTGCTGCGCGTTCATGCCCTGAGCGTTGGCCACGGTTTCGGTGACGTGCTGACTGGCCAGCAGGTAGCTTTGCTTAAGCAAATCGAAGAACGGCAATTGCCAGCTTTCGTGGGCAAAGCGGCGGTCTTCCTTGCTGGGGGTGATGACTGGTGCGACCTCGCGGCCCATCGCGCGTTCCAGCATGTTGGCATAGAGTGCTAACTGCTGCTGATGGTAGTTGAGGGTTTGTTTAAGCAAGGCGTGCGGGTCTTTCTGCAGTGCGGCCGTGGTGGCGGCAAAGGCCGCGAGCATGGCTTGGGTGGGGGCCACAGTGGCGGGAATGGGCACACCCGCTTGGCCCATGGCGGCCAGGGTGGTTTGTGTCATATCCGCCAGCATCTGGGTGGGGGAAAGGGGGGTGGCTGCAGAAGGCATTTGCGCGGGAACCTTTGGGGTTGTTATTGTTGCGCTAAACCTAGGGCATGGCGTAACAGGTGCGCAAGCCCCCACGCCCAGAAATAACACTGAAATAAAAGCAATGGTGGGATGATTCACACAACAGGCAAGCGCATTTTGTTGCTGGGGCAGGGGCCACAGGCGCAAGCATGTGTGGCGGCTTTGGCGGCTTTGCCCGGGGTGCAAAGTGTGCGGCAGCAAGCCGTTTTTACGCCAGGTTCAGTGCTGCCGCAGGCCGATGTGTGCATTGAACTGCTAGAAGGCTTGAGTATGGCCTACAATGCCAGCATGCAGGCTTTGGCGCAGGGCATGGGGCTGGTGGTGGGGTCGGCCATTGTGGCCGCGACGCACGGCCAATTGCTGGCCGCCGCCGCGCGCGGCCAAGGCGCTTATTTTGCCTGTGCGGCGCACGGTGTAGGAGCCTTGCCAACGATGCTGCAGGCATTGCAGGCCACGGCCCTGCTGTGGTTGCCCGCCAATGCCGCACAGGCCGTGATTGGCCGCATGTATGGCCGCCTGGAAACTGTGGAAGTGGCCAACCGCCAGCTGCAAATGCGTGGCCAAAATATGGATGACTTGAATGGCAAACAGGTGCACCTGCGCGCTCATGCCCTGCTGGGGGCCTGGCAAGGAGTGTGGCCCAACCCCGCGCAGCAAACGCGTACAGGGCTGGACGCGCTGGAGCCTGCCATGCTGCCTTTGCTGAACCAGCTGGAGTTACAGCTGGTGTACGGCTGTACTATGGGTGCAGCCGGCATTACCACCGGGCCGCTGGTGGTGCCGGCAGGAATGACGACAGGTGCTGCTCAGACGGATGGCTTCTATGCCAGTACACCTGCAGGAGAAATGGTGTTAAGTCTGCCGCCGGCGGCAGGGCTGCAGGCGGCAGTGCTGGCGGCCATTCAGCCGTACCTGGCGGGCCAGCGGCGTGAAGTTAAACTGGCGACGGCACCTCAAAATCGGCAGGACACTGAAGCCCATAAGACTTGGCAGCTGGCGGTGTTCCAGCAGACCATGCTGCAACGGCCGATGGATCTGCCAATATTTGCAGAATCCCGCAGTGGGCCATGGCGGGCAGCGGTGGTGGCCAACCATGAAGTGTT
>JAIXUT010000083.1 GCA_027483385.1 Alphaproteobacteria bacterium | reverse complement strand
TTTTCTCAATTGGCTCATTGTGGCAGCATTGGCGGGCATAGGCGCGGTGATTTGGTCGCTTCGCGATACCTCAAAAACCGATTACGACCGCCTGTACTACTGGGTTCGGGTGCTCGTTAGGTATCGGTTGGCCATCGGCGTTATTGCTTATGGATTTATCAAGTTGTTTCCATTACAGGCACCGTTGCCTTCTATCAGTAATTTGAATACTAATTACGGGGATTTCACGGCCTGGAAGCTGTTTTCGTTGGGTTTGGGGGTCGTTCCCAATTACCAATCCTTTCTCGGCTTGGTCGAAATCATTGGCGGTCTACTACTGCTCAATCGCAAAACCACCACCATCGGGACGTTAATCATCATTCCGTTTACGGGTAATGTGTTTGTTTCTAACATCGCCTATGAAGGCGGCGAATACGTTTACAGTTTTTATCTGATCACCCTAGCCCTATTTCTTTTTGCATACGACGGCCTGCGGTTGTTCAATTTATTCTCCCTAGAACAAGCCACCGCCCCTGCACATTTCAAGCCTGTTTTTTCAGAGAAAGGGCAAAAAGCTCGTTTAGCGCTCAAAACCGCCTTTATATTCTTTTTCGTGGCATTGTATGGATATAAAACCTACGCGGGATACCGCCAAGGTCCTTATCAATTTCCGCAAAAAGCAGGATTGCCCAAAACCGAAGGCCTTTATAACGTAAGTGAATTCAAATTGAACGATACTATTTTACCCTACTCTAAAACGGATGCTAATCGCTGGCAAGATGTGGTATTTGAAAAATGGAATACTGTCAGCATCAAGTCCAATCGTCCGGTGATTTTGGAGGTGACCACCACTGAAGAAATCCACCGGAACGATGAAGACCGTGATTATGAATACGCGGGCTCGCAGGGGCGGCATTATTATAGCTACGAAGTGGATACTAAAAAGCAGGTGCTACACCTCAAAAATCGCAACAAAAACCACGCAAACGAAACCCTGACGCTGCACTTTTCACAGCCCAACGACTCTACCATCGTGCTGAAGGGAGTCAATGAGCGCCAAGATTCTTTGACGGCGGTCCTGAACAAAATCAACAAAAAATACCTGACGTTTGAAGCTCAAAAAACAGGGCGTCGGCGCGGTCTGAAACTCTAATCTCTACGTTTAAAATCTTTTCAAACAATGGCTAAGACATTGAAAATTACTTCTGAACGACTGGATTTAGGAATGAGTGCGCCTTCCTCCGCGACAACTTCCTCATCGGCCGAACCTTTCCCCCAATACCTCGAACCAAGTACTGTTTCCGAATGGAAACCCTGGCAAAAGGTGCTGTTCCGAATTGCGTTCGTGTTTTTTGTCAGCATGTCGCTGCCCAATAACTTGGACTGGTACAAAGAGGTTTTGACTTTTGATTGGCTTCACCTACATTACCGCGACCTATACGATGTAGCGCGTTTTGGCTCTGGCCTGAATTTTTTCGGTAACACCCTTTTCGGCAGCAATCTCAACGGCTATGCCGTATGGATCATCACCCTGATCTTTGCCATCGTGCTAGGCTTCATTTGGACTGGGATTGCGATCTATCGTCAAAAGGAAAGAGCCGAGTATAACCTGCTGTATTACTGGCTAAAGGTCATCGTGCGCTACCGGGCGGGCATCGGCATCATCGGATTTGGGTTTACCAAATTGACCCCTACGCAGCTTCCGTATCCTTCGTGGGGGATTCTGAATACCAATTTCGGTGACAAGAAAATGAAAAAAATCTATTGGCTTTCCATCGGCATTGTGCCTTGGTATGAAGTATTTACAGGAGTAGTGGAAGTATTGGCAGGAGCATTTTTATTCTTCCGCGCTACTACATTTTGGGGGGCAATTCTACTTTTTGGTGCCTTGGCCGACATTGTGTACGTCAATTTCGCCTACGACGGTGGTGTCCACGTGTACAGTTCTTATTTTGTATTGTTTTCGGCTTTTTTGTTGGTAGATTATATTCCCAAACTCTACAATCTGCTGATTTTGGAAAAATATACCTTCCCAAATACCTACTATCCAGTGTTTTCGGAGGCTTGGCAGCGCGTGACGCGCATTACCCTCAAAACCGCGACCATTATCATTTTTTTGCCCGTATTTACGTATTTGGCGGTGGTTAATTTCCTGTACGATCCCTACAAACAGCCGGCGCTCAAAGGTATCCCCGAACTGCGCGGCAATTATAACGTTACCGAATTTAAGTTAAACAATCAGGTCATTCCGTACTCGCCCTTGGATACGGTTCGCTGGCAGCAGGCCACGTTTGAAAAATGGACTACGCTTACATTCAAAGTTAATAAGCCCGTGGAACTGGACCTCTCGAACGGCGGCGGCGCTCCTATGCGCGACATCAACCGCACATTTGAGCTGACTGGAGTCGCTGGGGGGCAGCGCGTCTTCTATTACGAAGCAGATACAGTCCATAAGACCCTGTACCTGCAGGATAAAAATCGCGGAAACCGTCAGGAAGGGCGTGAGTTCCTGGGCAACCGAACCGATTTTGGCGGCGACGGGCGCACAAATGCCGCCGCTAAAAAGAAAGGCGAAAAGCCCAAAGAAGACAACTGGATTCCGAAAGTAG
>JAIXUT010000205.1 GCA_027483385.1 Alphaproteobacteria bacterium | reverse complement strand
TTTCAAACGCCTTTAAATTTACCCCTGTCAACGGTCGGATTGAGATACGGGTGTTTTATCAGACCATTGACGCCGAAGATTGGCTTTTGTTGGAAGTGGAGGATAACGGTATTGGGATTGATGCCGAGCGACTGCCTCGAATATTTGACCGTTTTTATCAAGTTGACGATACCGCCCAACGCAACTACGAGGGAACGGGCATCGGATTAGCTTTGGTTAAAGAACTAGTGGACTTGTTCAAAGGAAAAATCACGGTCAAAAGTGAAGTGAACCAAAGCACGGTCTTTCGGGTGGAGTTACCGTTGCCAAAACCTAAAAATGGCCTAGACAAGGAGTTTACGATTCCAACCACCCCTGCCTACCCAACCACAACCATGGAGCGGTGGCCGTCTGATCGCACAGCGGTAGTTGGTTTGGCTATGGATGCTACCAAGCCGATGTTGCTAATTGTTGAAGATAATCCCGATTTAAGGCAATACCTGTACGGTTTATTTGAGCCGCATTATCAAATTGTACAAGCCATAAACGGTCAAAATGGCTTGGACTTGGCTTTTGAGCTGGTACCTGATGTGGTAGTTACCGACCTGATGATGCCGCTGCTCGATGGCTTTGGTTTATGTCAACGACTAAAATCTGACCAACGCACCAGCCATATCCCGGTGGTGTTGCTGACGGCCAAGGCCACCTTGTCTGACCGCTTGGAAGGCTTCGAACTAGGGGCGGATGACTACTTGCAAAAACCGTTTAACAAAGAAGAACTGTTGGTCCGGGTCAGGAATTTAATTCAACAGCGGGCTATTCTTCGGCAGAAATTCAGCCTCATGGGGCCGCTCGCTCCGAGTCAAACCGCTGGGATACCCGAAAGTCTGGACAATCAATTCATTAAGAAAGCCCGCGAAATTGTAGAGGCGCATTTGGGTGATAGTAGCTTTGATGTCGAAGAGTTTTGCAAGGAAATAGGCATGAGCAGGACCAATTTGCACCGTAAATTGAAGGCGCTGACCGATACCTCTACGACTGAATTTATCCGCACAATACGCCTGCAACGGGCGGCGCAACTGCTGCTCCAGCGTACCCATACTGTGTCGGAGATTGCCTATCAGGTGGGTTTTGAGAGTTTACCTTATTTCTCCAAATCGTTTCAGGATAAATACGGCAAGCCGCCGTCGGAGTGGCAAGGGCGTTAAAAATCTTTTAAGTAGCTCCTTTCTCGCGTGCGTTGTAAGATAGTTCGAGGGTTAGTAGGCAATTTTAGGTGTTTTAGAGTGATATTCTAATTGGGGTATGTTTATTGTGTATTATGGCTTTATAGGCTATTTTTGGCCAATTCGTTGGCGCTACCTTAATTATGCGTCAATTATGCGTCGTTATGTCTTAAAAAAGGCCATTTTTTTACTCTGATGAATCATCAAGATTAGCTTTCAGGTAAATTTTAAAAGTTTTTTTGTATTCCTAAAAGTGTTTTTAGATAGATGTTGGTTATCGTAGTGTTGGTATATTTTATGAGGTATTTTGACGGAGCAACGACCCCAAAATAGTTAAGATTAGATCATTATGCGTTTATTTTCTATCACACTACACACGAATAAATCTGCCACTGACAGTCACTGGGTTATTGCGTTTTTGGTAGCTAATTATCCTCGCCTTCTTTGGTTTTTTGTTTTTTTTGTGCTCACCATCGGGCTGTTTTCAAGGGCGGCGCTTGGCCAAAAAAAAGTTGACAGGTTTTTAACCCTTAAAGGGCAGCCCCGTTTGGATAGCCTAGAGCTATACTACGTGTCGGTGTGGGAAGATATGGACAGCACTACGGCTTTTAAAGAAATCAGCTCTGTCAGAACCTACGCTGATAAAACCGGAGATGAATTGCTCGCGGTCTATTCAGAATTTTTAAAAGCACGGTACCATCTCAGGGGGATAGAACGAAACTTGAAAATCGTTTACCCTTACCTCAAGGCTATTCAGGCAAGATTGAACACACAAAAAGCAAACGCGCTTACGGAGCGCCTGAATGCGGATATTGAGCATTTTTTGGGGGCAATTTTATACATCGAACGTACTAATACGGTTAAGGGAATTACGCATCTTCTTTCGGCAGATTTGACCTATCGAAAAATAGGGTACGAAAACATCCAATTTGCCGACCGACTACTTGCTCATCTGGGCCTTTATTATCAGGTAGAAGTGGGTGATTATAAAACAGCCATGGGGTATTTTAAAGAGGCTGAATCGTATATTTATAAAGATCCTATCGACAAGTACCGGATTGCTTTTTACAAAGATTACGCAAATTGTTTTGCCAGACTGAAGCAGTACGACAAGGCTATTAAGTACAATAAATTGGCGATGGCGCAGATTCGGCTGAAAAGAGACAGCCTTAAAGTCGGTACCATCAGTGGCAATATCGGGGAAATTATCCTCAATGAATTTGCCAACCCTATTGAAGCGGAGCCTTATTTTCACAAAGAATTGTTGTATCGACAGCGCTATAAACCCCATGGAATAGATGATATTGCCAAGGTGTACGGAAATTTGTGTCAGGTGGCTGGGCTCAAGAAAAACCCAGAAGAAGTGTTAAGCTATTTTAATAAAGCACTCAAAACCATTGAAATGTATGAAGACACGGTTGACCGGCATAGTATCCTGATGTCTATCTACCGAAATCGAATGGCGGCCGATACGCTTTTGGGGGATTATAAGAGTGCCTTTCGTCACGAAAAATTATACTATGAAGAGTTGATGGCTAGCATGCGTCATAACTTGAGAGTGGCTACTTCGGAAGCCTCC